>JAIPAJ010000041.1 GCA_021740125.1 Leadbetterella sp.
ATGGACCTGGTGGTAATGAACGTATCTTAACTAATGTTGGTAATAATTGGAGGCCAATCGTTAATCCGGCCAAAACTGAAATTGCTTTTTTATCAAACCGCTACAAAGGTGAGAATCATATATTTATAATGAATATGGATGGCTCCAATGTACATAGGGTAACTTCTTTCCCCATAAGTAGTGTTTTTTCTGATGAAATCTCGTTTTCTTGGGCTTCAAATGGTGGAAAAATTATTTTCCCCAATTATAGAAAATTATTTTATGTGAATAAAGATGGCACCGAACTAACAGAGTTTGCCCATACCACAAATGGAACAGTATTCGTTGGTTGCGATTGGAATGAAAGCAAGAGAGCAGTTATTGCCCGTACCCTTGGAGAGACCATATATGACAGTGAAATATTATTGATTAAAGAAAAAGAAGTAGTGTCCGTTATAAAAGAACCCTACAGGATGAGTACGCCTATGTTTTCAATTGATGGCAATAGTATCGTTTATTCCAAAGATGTAAATGCTTACCGTGATGACAATGGAAGGCAGCTTGATGCACGAATATTTATATATGAATTTGATTCAAAAATAAGCAAAGATTATTCAAAGAAAGCTTCCATTGCTAACGACGGTAAACCCATGGGTACGAATGATCTAGAACCAAGATATTCCCCAAACAATTCAGCTATTATATTTTCTAATGCTAGCAATGAGACCTCGTCCGATGTAAGCATCTACACATTAGACATTTCAACTAATACTAGGATAAAAATATTGTCTAATGCCATGATGGGAACTTGGAGAAAGCAATGATTTTTTATTATTGTTGGGAATAATTGATGTTGAAGTAGTCGGAAGTATTATTTAGTTTTAAGAGATGTATAAAAGTTTCGAAAGAAATAGATTTATTTTAATACATGATTTGACACATGCCTACCATGAAAAAATAATACTCCTTAAAGTGAAAAGACAGCTTTGGCTAAGTTCGCTTTTGCACAAACAATATTTCTGTAAATTTTCTAATTTAACCAATAACCATTTTAACTCCATCATGTGTGCTAATAAACACTTCGACTTTGCTCACTGTACCAATAACACACTTCGAAACCTATCCGCTGCAATGAAATTCGGACTACCATCCGAATTTCATTGTGCTCAGTGGCTATTAACCTCCCGATAGCTATCAGGACCACCAATAACCAATTCACCACCTTTCTTGCACTTAACAAGTCAAAAATAATATTATTCTAGGTTTTTAATTGGATTTTCTAACCCATTTTGTTGGCAATTGAGTTTTTTGGGCTTAAATTACATTTGTTGATTAATAAGCCAAAGAATAGTACATGTCCATTAAGGTAGCCATTTCGCATAAAACAGCGTATAAATTTGACAGAAGCGTGAAGCTGTCGCCCCATATTTTTAGATTGAGACCCGCCGCTCACTCTCGCACGCAGATAGAAGGCTATTCGTTTAAAATTTTTCCCGAAAATCATTTTATAAATTGGCAACAGGATCCGTTTGGCAATTATCAAGCCCGTGTGGTTTTTCCTGAGCCTTCCACCGAGCTACGCATTGAAGTAGAGGTGATTGCCAAGTTGCAAGTCATCAATCCCTTCGATTTTTTTGTGGAAGAATATGCGGCAAAGTTTCCTTTCAAATACGAAACCATCCTCCAAAAAGAACTTACGCCCTATCTCGAAACCAAAGATGTGGGCGAGCTTACCAGGCGGTTTATAGAGCAGATGTCGGTCAAAAAGGACATCAATACAGTGGATTTTTTGGTATATGCCAACCAGCAAGTTTACATTGCCCTCAAATACAATATCCGCCTCGAAACAGGGGTACAAACCTGCGAAGAAACACTGACTTTGGGAAGTGGTTCGTGTCGTGACTTCGCCTGGCTTTTGGTGCAGGTCTTACGTAGTTTTGGACTCGCAACTCGCTTTGTGTCTGGCTATTTGGTGCAGCTGACCTCTGATGTGAAGTCGCTCGATGGCCCATCTGGCCCCGAGGCCGATTTTACAGATTTACACGCATGGGTGGAAGCCTACGTGCCAGGAGCAGGCTGGATAGGCTTAGATCCTACTTCGGGTTTGTTTGCCAGCGAAGGACATATTCCATTGTGTTGTACGCCTGATTATGCCAGTGCATCGCCCATAACAGGTGCTACCGATGTGTGTAATGTAACTTTTGAGTTTGACAACAGCGTTTTCAGAATTCACGAAGATCCTCGGGTAACCAAGCCTTACACCGAAGCACAGTGGAATAAGGTGATGGAAGTAGGAGAGGTGGTAGAAAAAGACCTCATAGCAGGCGACGTAAGATTGACCATGGGAGGTGAGCCGACTTTTGTGTCCATCGACGATTTTGAATCTGCCGAATGGAATACCACTGCAGATGGCCCATTGAAACGAAAACTCGCCTATGACCTTTCTTTAAGACTAAAAAAACGCTTCGCCCATGGTGGATTGCTGCATTTTGGACAAGGGAAATGGTATCCAGGAGAGTTGTTTCCCCGTTGGCAATATGCACTTTACTGGAGAAAAGACGGTCAGCCGATTTGGAAAAACGACGATTTGGTGGCCAAAGAAGGCGAAAATCATTTTTCTTTCCATGACGCCGAGCGGTTCGCAATAGAACTTACCAAGCATTTGGGCATAGACCCTAAAAATATTTCGCCCACCTACGAGGATCCCATTTATTGGGCATTAGAGGAGGGTAAGTTGCCTGTAAATCTTGATCCCTTGGCCGTGAACTTGAAGGATTCGGTGCAAAGGCATACATTGGCCAATTTACTCGAAAAAGGCTTAAATAATCCTTCGGGCTTTGTTTTGCCTTTGAAATGGGTACATGAAACAGGCAATTGGACGAGCTGTATATGGGAGTTTCGCCGTCAGCAGTGCTTTTTGATCCCAGGGAATTCGCCCATTGGTTTACGTTTGCCCTTAGAATCTTTGCCCAAAAGCTCCAAAAACAAGCGTGAGCAACCGATAGAAAGAAGTCCATTTGAAGAATTGCCACCTTTGGGTGATTTTCATACTTCGTTGGCAGAAAGATACGGCACGGTTTCGCCAGCTTATAAGGCTCCTGAAACCAAAGTAAAAGAGGAAGAAGACGAGGAAAAAGAAAATTTACTTTTTGAGCTAGACACTTTTACAACAGCTTTGTGCGTGGAAGAACGTGAAGGCATCATTTACGTATTTTTGCCACCTACAGACTATCTGGAGACCTATTTGGACTTGATTGCTTCAGTGGAAAAGACTGCAGAAAAACTACAAATGCCAGTAAGAATAGAAGGTTATCAGCCGAAATCTGATTACAGAATAGAGAAACTCATGGTAACGCCTGACCCTGGTGTGATAGAGGTCAACGTGCATCCGGCCAAGTCGTGGCAGGAGATTGTGGACAACACCACCGCACTATATGAGGAGGCATTTTTTGCTCGATTGGGTACAGATAAATTTATGGTAGATGGCCGCCATACCGGTACAGGAGGAGGAAACCACGTGACACTAGGTGCCTCAAAACCAGAGGATAGCCCACTTCTCAGAAGACCCGATTTGTTGCGGAGTTTGATCACTTATTGGCAGCATCATCCAGCTTTGAGTTATCTTTTTGCAGGGCCGTTTATTGGCCCAACAAGTCAGGCCCCTAGGATTGACGAAGGCCGAGACGACCGACTGTATGAAATGGAAATAGCCTTTGAACAAATACCCGAAGATAAAGAGGTGCCGTTTTGGATGGTGGACAGGATTTTCAGGAATCTTCTGACGGATATTACAGGAAATACCCACCGCTCGGAGTTTTGTATTGATAAATTGTATTCGCCAGACTCTTCGACAGGCCGACTTGGAATTTTGGAGTTGCGAGCGTTTGACATGCCGCCACACAAGCATATGAACTTGGTCCAAACTTTGTTGGTGAGGGCATTGGTGGCTAAGTTTTGGAAAAATCCGTATAAGAAAAAACTGATTCGTTGGGGAACGGAATTGCATGATAGATTCTTGCTACCTCATTTTGCCTATCTGGATATGATTGACGTGGTAAACGACCTCAAAGATGCTGGTTATGATTTTGATATTTCATGGTTTAATCCGTTTTTTGAGTTCAGATTTCCGCACCATGGCTGCATAACGGTGGATAATATTCAGCTCGAAATTAGACTAGGCATAGAGCCTTGGCATGTGTTGGGAGAGGAATTGTCCAATGCTGGAACCTCAAGATTTGTGGATTCTTCGCTCGAAAGATTACAGGTAAAAGTGTCGGGAATAGTACCTGAACGCCATATATTATTATGCAAAGGATGCAGAATTCCTTTGAGAAGCACAGGTACAAAAGGCGAATATGTAGCCGGAATCCGATACAAAGCATGGAGTCCGCCTTCGGCTTTGCATCCCAATATTGGAGAGGACGTACCTTTGGTTTTTGACATTGTGGATACTTGGAACAACCGTGTGTTGGGTGGCTGCACCTATTTTGTTACACACCCCGGCGGTAGAAGTTTTGATACCTATCCAGTAAATAGTTTTGAGGCAGAATCAAGAAAAATCAGTCGCTTCTGGGACTTTGGTCATACACCATCCAGCACAGTGGAACAAACCGCTCCAATAGTCAACACAGCAACGGTTTCGAGATTTGTAGCTCAAAACAAAACCGATCTTTTACCCGATACGCCCATAGAGTTGATAAACCCTGAGTATCCAAGCACCTTGGATTTACGGCATTATTGGAAGGCAAAAGTGTAGTTTTTTTTTACCGCTAAGATGAGATTTCGCAAAGGGTTTGAAGGAAACACTTTGTGAAACTCTTTTGAGATAATGAAGATAATCTCAGTGTCACTCAGTGGTAAAAATGAACACAGTTATGCTCAAAATTACAAAGCAAAGAAATTCCATTTTCAGGCTTTAAACCCAAATTTATTGGTTTTTACACTAAAAAGGCATTAATTTGTAAAAGAACACCTATCCAGTTAAATGATAAAAGATTTGTCTTTGAGCCTGCTCAATTCTTATAAAAGTGCCATAAACTCTTATGATGAGGTATTTGACCTCAAAGGTCAGGTGAAACCTTGCTGGAAGAGTCTTTTTGACACTTTGGAAACTGTTGGTTTGGATGGCTTGGAGCTTCGCAACAAAGAAATCATTGAAAAACTTAAAGAAAACGGTGTCACTTACAACGTTTATAATTCAGAAAACGGAACAAATAGAGCTTGGAAACTCGACCCGATTCCATTTTTAATTCACGAAAAAGAGTGGCTAACTATTGAAAAAGGCATCAAGCAAAGAGCACATTTGCTCGATTTGATTCTCAAAGACATCTATGGTCCACAGCTCCTCATCAAAAATGCCATTATTCCTGCTGAACTGGTTTTTGACAATACAGGATTTATGTTGCCTTGTTTTGATTTAAAGCAAAAGCTTAAAAATCAGCTCATTATGTATGCTTGCGACATGGCACGTGGGCCGGATGGTAAAATGTGGCTGCTCGATAATCGTACGCAGTCACCTTCAGGATCAGGCTACGCTCTCGAGAACCGTACAGTGATGGCCAAAGTGTTTCCTGAGCTCAACAAAAATATTTATCGAAATAGGCTCTCGCCCTACTTTAACCATTTACAACAAACGGTGGCTACACTGGGCAATATTTCCAACGAAAACCCCAATGTAGTTTTTCTGACGCCCGGCCCAGGAAACGAAACTTATTTTGAGCATGTGTATTTGTCGTCTTATTTGGGATATACTCTGGTACAAGGTAGTGACCTCTTGGTTAGAGATGGTTTTGTTTGGCTAAAATCACTTGAAGGATTAGAAAGGGTAGATGTCATCATCCGCCGTGTGGATGACGAATGGTGCGACCCATTAGAACTGAGGCAAAACTCACTTTTGGGAGTTCCAGGGCTACTTCAAGTGATGAGAATGGGCAATGTGGCCGTTATTAACCCTCCAGGTGCTAGTGTGGTAGAAAATTACGGTTTGATGGCTTTCATGGAAAATGCCTGTAAGTTCCTAATGAATGAATCTCTTTTGATGAACTCAGTGGCGACTTGGTGGTGTGGACAGCCCAAAGAATTGAACTTCGTTTTGAGCAATTTGCCAAGATTAATCATAAAAAAAGCAAACAGAAAACAAGGTTTTAGAACTCGTTACTGTCGTTTGCTCAGCACTGCTGAGTTAGAGGAACTTCGACAAATGATTATTCAAAACCCTAAGGAATTTGTAGCTCAAGAAGAAGTTAGTCTTTCTACTACACCATCTTTTATAAATGGTAAGTTGGAGCCACGTTTTGCTGCTTTACGTACCTTTATGGTGTCTGACGGCTCAGATTACAAGGTTTTGCAGGGCGGTTTGACGAGAAGTTCATCGGTAAAAGACAAGTTTGTGATTTCGAATCAACTCGGTGGGATTTCGAAAGACACTTGGATTGTAACAGACAATCCTACTGAACATTACGAAAGATTTGTGGTTAAGAAAAGCACAAATAGTCATCAGAATAACTCTTTGACGAGCCGCAATGCCGAGAACTTGTTTTGGGTAGGACGGTTGTATGAGCGAACCATGTCATTGACAAGTTTCTTGAAAATCGTCCTGGATCGTCTCAACGAAAACGTAAACGACAAAGGACAGAAACAACAGGCTTATTTGGTTGTATTACTTAAATCTATTACACATTTGACGCAAACTTACCCGGGTTTTGCTGAAGAAAATGATGATGCTATATTCGAAAATCCTGAGCCAGAATTGTTTATTTTAATCAATGACTCAAAGAAAGCTGGTTCGATAGCTTATAATATTCAATCGCTACTGAATACCGCTAACCAAGTAAGCGAAAGGTGGTCATCCGACACACGAAGAATCTTAAATTTATTGGAAGATAGCTTACAGTCATTAAAAAATACACCGAGCATTAATCAATTGAGTCACAAACTTGATAAGCTATATACCCGACTTTTTGGTTTTTATGGCAACGTTTTTGAAACACTACCCCGAGACAATGGCTTTTATCTGTTTGAGGCGGGCAAAAACATTGAGCGAATCCTTTCTTTGATTTCAGTATTGCGTTCCGCTTTTAGTTTTAAAAACAACGAAGAAGTGGAGTCAGTAATTTTGGAGGCTGTTTTAGAAAATCACCATTTACTTACCCAATATCGCCATATTTATAAGTCGCAATGGAGTTTAGTGGCTGGCTTAGATATGGTTTTGTTGGAGAAAAACCTACCATATACACTTTCTTCTTTATTAGATAGATTAGCTTTTTGTCTATCTCATTTGCCTAAATCTACGAATGCCAATAGATTAGGAATTGATGAAAAAATAGTTTTGGAGGCAAGTACCATCATAAAGTTGATAGATGCCGAAAGCTTGGTGAAAGTAGATGCTGATACCCAATATAGGTCTGAATTTGATAAAACTTTGGAACAAGTTTATGATCTCATTTCGAAAGTAACTGGTAGTTTATCAAGCCTTTATTTCAGCCATTCGGTTATACAACATTCGCTCTTAGATACCCTAGAAAAAATAAATTCTGATGAGATATAAGCTAAGACACCAGACAGTCTACACTTATGAAGAACCTGTAGACAATTATCAGAGTGTATTGTGTCTGCAACCACGCAACTTAGATTCGCAGATATGCCACAGTTTTGACTTAGAAGTTTCTCCAAGTCCAATTAAAATACATTCTCGCACTGACTTTTTCGGCAATTCATTGGCATATTTCTCATTACATGAGCCTCATGATATATTAAAGGTAGTTTCTACAAGTGATGTGGAGGTTTTACCAAAAAATACGCCTGTAATAAGTCCTTTGACATGTTCAGAGGTGAGACAAATGTTTGTAAGCAATCGTCCACTAAAAGTTGAGCTTTTGCAATACCAACTGCCGTCTAATTTTATTAAATGGGACGATGAAATCAAAGAGTTTGCTGCTTCATGTCTACAGCCAGAAACGCATTTTTATGAAGGCGTAAGACTGCTTTGTGAAAAGATATTTATAGAATTTCAGTTCAAATTTGGCTTTACAACCGTTAATACACCGCTAAAAACCGTTTTGAAAGAGCGAAAAGGAGTTTGTCAAGATTTCTCGCATTTGGCGATTGCAAGTTTAAGAAGTCTTGGTTTTGCTGCGAGGTATGTGAGTGGGTATTTGGAAACATTACCACCAAGAGGCAAGCCAAAACTGCAAGGGTCAGACGCATCGCATGCTTGGATTTCGGTATATGTTCCTGATATGGGTTGGTGTGAATTTGACCCTACCAATAATCTTGTGCCTAAAGAAAGGCATATTGTAACTGCCTACGGAAGAGACTATGCCGACGTAGCTCCAATGAAAGGTATTGTTTTCAGTTCGGGAAGTCATAAAGTTAAGGTGGAAGTGGATGTAATACCGATGTGATTTTTTGAATTTAACACATAGTCTCATAGATAGGATAGTTTTTTGTTAGATTTAGTTTTTTCGATTACGTAGCTTGCTTTATTTTTACTACAAAAGGCACGAAGTTTTACACGGAGTTTACATAGTTTTTTCCCTTTTCAAACTTCCACGATACCAAACTTTCGCTCGGGAGATTGGGTGTCTTGCAGGTAAAAATTTGCTGGGGTCATTCCTGTGAATTCTTTATAGTCTCTTACCAAATGTTGGTAGTCGTAGTAACCGCACTCCAGGGCAATACTTAACCAATCTTTATGTGGGAATGCATTTTTCATTCTGAATGCCTTGTCGAACCGGATGATTCTGGCAAAATATTTTGGATTAATACCAATCCGTTCATTGAAATTTCTTTCAAATTGTTTTGAACTCAAACACGATTCTTTCGCCAGCCAATCTAGCGAATAATGGTTTTTGCCATCGAGCATGGCTATGCCAACTTTATCAATGGGTCGGATGTCATAAGAAGATTTCCTGACCATATTCATCAGGAAATCTTCAACCAACGGAATCATTTTGGGATAATCTTCTATATTACTAAGCCTTTGATTAAGGTTTCTAACTTCATTGCCCAAAACCGCCTCTGCATCGAAATATTGATTGTTCAAATCGATGGTTGGAATTCCTGTTAGCCGATACAAACCGCCTGGTTGAAAAACAACTTGCACCATCAAAAACTCCTTGCCAACCAATCTATGACTAACCACATTTTGCTGACCAATAAGTGCAGAACGAACTGATGATGGCGTTCTACCATCTTCGAGGCTGACTTTTTCCGTATCTCTTGGATAAAAGCTAAGCGTAACCTCGGGCCGGGGAGGATAGGCTTTTGCTGGAGGCAAAGTACTGTCAGTAAACAGTAAGTGCATAAATCTATATAGCCTAACATAGGGTTTCAAAGCTAAACTTGGCTGTAAATCATAAAAAAATGGCATGAGCTATATTTTTTTGATAGTCAAATTTAACCCAAAAAGCTCAGTTTAGAATCTGGCGAAATAATATTTGGTAAAATAGCTATGATGAGCCTCGAAAAACCTATCGAGATAAGTTTGCAGAGGCTCGGAAATAGATATGAAGCCACGGGGGTCGCCTTCGACTTTTATTGTTGCCGATTTTCAAATGAGTTTTTTGGGTTAATCTTTTTTTAGAGAGAAATGGGTGGGCCGACCACTTTCATTCCGTGGGCCAGATGAATTTCTTGAATGAGGGCTTCGGAGGGTGGTCCTTTTAGTTCATTCATTTTCTTGAAAAATTCTTCCATTTGACCCGAAGGTTGAAGGAAATACACCAATTTGCCTTTGTCCGAAGTTTGAACCCAAGTATGCGGAACCGCCCTTGGGAGAAATATGGTATCGCCAGCTTTAAGGCTCATTCTTTCTGTTTCGAGTTGAAAAATGTATTCTCCTTCTACTACATAGAATATTTCATCTTGATCAAAGTGTAGGTGTAAAGGTGGTCCAATTTTCTCAAAACCTACATATTCTAAAACCGTCAGTAGTCCGTCGGTATCTTTGGAAGAAATTTTGACGTCGTTTGGATTTACGCCTCGGTATTTGATCGGCTGGTCAAATCTATCCTTACCAGCAGCTACTTTAAAGCCCTTTTTGTTTCGAAATTTGGCATTTACCTTATTGGCTGCCAGAACTATGGGCAAGGAAACAAAAGTGTTTTGAATAAAATTTCTGCGTTTCATGTCTTTGTAAATTAAATTGGTTTAAATAATTCTTCTTTACAAAGTTTGAACTTTGGCTGAGATGTTTAGTGGTAAAAAATGGACATGTTTTCGACGGGGTTATTTTTTTAAAAAACACATAGGCATATAGTTCTCATAGAAAATTATTGGCAAGATGGTTCTATTAAGCTTCTCATTTATGATTTTACCACAGAGGCCCCAGAGTTTTACACATAGTTAAACGGTTAATTTATAGATAATTAAAACTGATATTCATATAAGCAATTCGCCACTTATGCGAATAAACTTATGTTTTCTATGTTCTCTCTGCCTCTAAGTATTTCAATTAAAAACCTCAAAATCCCCCAAAATCCACCGAAGTTTTCTGATATCCATACGCCTGACTAAGTGGGATGGTGCGGTTGTTGTCGCCCATTGATATTTCTATGTCTTCCATCGTAAACTGTGAAGGGTGTTCGTATCCGCAGGCGTGCGAGAGTTCGAGAATTTCTTTGTTGATGGTTTTGATATAATTATAAAAACGCACACTTTTCAGTTCGGGATTCAAGCCTGACTCTAGCCATTTGTTATTGGTAGCTATTCCTACTGGGCAAGCATTGGTATGACATTTTTGAGCTTGAATACAACCAATACTCATCATCGCTTCTCTGGCTACGTTTATCATATCTACCCCCATCGCAAAGGCCATGATGGCTTTTTCGGGGAGTCCAAGTTTGCCCGAACCTATGAATACTATCTTTTTTTCTAAGCCGTATTTTTGAAATATCTTATAAATATGAGAAAAAGCATAGACCCAAGGCAAAGAAACATGGTCGGCAAATGCCCGTGGAGCAGCACCTGTGCCACCTTCTCCGCCATCAATCGTTATGAAGTCTGGGCCTTTGCCTGTTTCTTTCATTTTTTGAGCGAGCGTTTCCCACATATCTAACTTACCTACCGCCGATTTCAATCCGACTGGTAGGCCAGTAGCGTCAGCCATCGTTTCAATAAAATCAATCATTTGCGGAATATCTGTAAATGCTGTGTGATAAGCTGGTGAAATTACATCTTTACCTACAGCAACTCCTCTTATATCTGCTATTTCTTGAGTCACTTTTTTGCCGGGCAACATACCGCCTTTTCCAGGTTTTGCACCTTGCGAAAGTTTAAGCTCCAACATTTTTATGCATGGATTGTTGGTAGTGAGCGTCGTAAGTTTTTCTAAGTTAAAATTTCCTTTTTCGTCTCTTACTCCAAAATAGCCCGTGCCGATATTTAACACCACGTCACCACCTTTGGCATGGTAGGAAGAGAATCCGCCTTCGCCAGTATTGTGATAACAGCCAGCCATTTGAGCACCCAAATTGAGCGAAGTGATTGCCGCACCAGACAATGAGCCATAGCTCATGGCACTTATATTGACCACAGATTGCGGATGATATGGTTTTTGTCTGTGAGGCCCTACAATTTTTGCAGCTGGGCAATAAGAAGTATTTTTGAAAGACGGATGCTTTTCATCCAGTCTAAATGGCATCATTGCAGGTTTTATGAATACATAGCCCGGCTCATATATATCTTGATCAGTACCAAAGCCTTGCATATTGTTTTCGGTCTTGGAAGAAGCATAAATCCAGGTTCGTTGTTGGCGGTTAAAAGGTAATTCTTCGCGGTTATTGGCCACTATATATTGACGAAGTTCAGGACCGATACTTTCTAAAAAGTATCTAATATGTCCTACCAAAGGGAAATTATGTTGTATTGTGTGTTTTTTTTGAAAAATATCTCGGAGGAAAATCAAGAATAAAATGACCAAAACATAGCCCCACCATGGAAAATAGAAATTCATTGTTTTTTGTTTTTTTGTGATGAAATAGCTAAACCTACGAAGGAATCAGCTGTGCCGTAATAAAGATACCATTTGTTTTTAAAGAAAACCAAACCCTCAGCAAAAGTAGTTCCAGCTTTATATTGCCCAGAAACTTCATGAGCTAAGCTCGGAACCAAAAAAGGTTTTTCTGAACGTTTGAGTACCGTTTTCAAATCTTTTGGATCAAAAACAACTCTCCCTACTGTATAAGTTCCGAGTGGAAATTCTGAAGATGCATTTTCTTTGAAATCACTATTTTTGCCATTATAAACCAATACCACACCTTCATCTGTAATCATGGCAGGTGGTCCACATTCTGTAAGATTGCTGTCAAAAAAGCCTTTTCTAGTTTGAATTACAAAACTCAATTTTCCAGTATTATCTAGTTCTGGATACCAATCATACAGATTTTCTGACCATGCCAGATTTACACCATGTTCGCCCCAATACATCCAGTATTTACCATTTATTTTGGCTGCTACATAATTTTTTCCTTCTAATTTGGTTAAAATTGAACCTGATTTAGACGCCATGTTTTTGAATTTCCCCTCATAAGCTTTTGAAAACGCAGGCCCTTTTTTCTCCCAATTTATCAAATCTTTTGAGAAAGCGATAGAAAGTCTTGGCGTGTCATAATTCCATGCGGTATAAGCCATTATGTAAGTTCCTTCGGCAGTTTGTACTACACGTGGGTCTTCACATCCACCTGGCGAATCATAAATGGAGAAATTATCTTCCGCTGGATATAATACGGGTTTTGGGTATTTTTTGAAATTTATACCATCAGTACTTTCGCCCAAGCCAATTCTTGAAGTTCTTCCTCCTAAATGTGCTTTTGGATTGTCTTCAGCTCTATAAAGCAGCATTATTTTGCCATCTTTCACAATGGCTGCAGGATTAAAAACATCAGCCTTTTGCCATTTTACGCTTGTTTTCTTCATTGGACAGTCAAAAACGAAAGTAGAATCTGCTTTTAATATAGGATTGATTTCTGTTTTGTGGAATGCATCGAAATCTATTTTAGAAATACCCGTTTGGGAAGTTTTACAAGAGCCAAACCCAAAGAGTAAGATTAATAGGAATACATTTTTGAGTTTCATAAGGTTGTTTTTTTAGACCTCTAAAAAACAAAAAAAGCTCGGCATAACCGAGCTTTCTCTAAATAAATATGAATTAATTAACTTATTTCTTTATATCTATTGCAGGAACTGTTTTCATAGATTCACCGTCTTTTTCAAGTCGTCTTTGCATAGCATCCACAACTATCGGTGCTGCAATAAACAATGATGAATAAGTACCTACTATTACACCAATAAACATCGCAAAAATAAATCCTCTAATGGTTTCCCCACCGAATATCAATAGAATTAACAATACCAATAGCGTAGCCACACCCGTAACGGCTGTTCTACTCAAAGTGCTGTTCAAGGCGTTATTGATAGTCGTTTCAATAGGTTCTTTGCTTGAGCCTTTCTCTCTTAGGTACTCACGGATACGGTCAAAAATTACCACAGTATCACTCATAGAGTAACCCATCAAGGTCAATACAGCACCCACAAAAGCTTGATCAATGTCTAAAGAGAATGGCAAGATTCCGTTCAGGATAGAGAATATTCCCAAGATAACCAATACGTCGTGGAATAGAGCTACAACTGCACCGAATCCAAATGCAACGCTTCTAAATCTGATATAAATGTAGATAAATGTAAGTATTAAGGCATAAATAATGGCCTTCAAAGATGACCAAATGGTGTCATTGGCAATAGTTGCACCTACTTTAGAGAAGGACATTACTTTACCTTTGTTTCCATTTACAGAAGCCACTGCTTTGCCTAAATCCGAAGTGATTTGTTTCTCAACCTCAGGCTCTGTATTGTCTATTTTGTATGCAGAAGTTACCATTACTTGGTCAAAACCACCGTAAGTTTTCACTTCTGCAGTTGAACCCTGAAATACTCCTTCTACTGCAGTTCTTACTTCTTCAGTATTGGCAGTTTTTTCAAACTTCACCACAAAAGTTCTACCACCTTTAAAGTCAACACCTAATCCAAAGCCTCGTATGCCAATTGAAATCGCACCTGCTAATATAATCGCAGCAGAAATGATGTAGAATACTTTTCTTTTCTTGATAAAATCAATATTAGAATCTTTGAAAAGTTTCTCAGTCCAAGCAGTTTTGAAATTAATCGTTTTGCCTTTTTTAATGTTGTAATCAAACAATAATCTTGATACAAAAACTGCACAAAACAACGAAGTAAATATACCTATCAACAAAGTCGTCGCAAATCCTTTTACAAGGCCTGTTCCGAAAATCATCAAAATTACTGCCGTTATCAAGTTGGTTACATTGGAGTCAATGATGGAAGGCATGGCGTTTTTGAAACCATCGCCCACAGCCGTGATAAAGCTTTTACCAGCAGAAAGTTCCTCTTTTATACGCTCGTAAATAAGCACGTTGGCATCCACTGACATACCCACCGAAAGTACCAAGCCGGCAATTCCCGGCAAAGTCATGGTTGCACCAAAAGATGCCATAACCCCTAAAAGCAATATCAAATTGACTAGTAGAGCTGCATTTGCAATCCAACCAGCTTTGCTATAGTACACCATTACAAAAATCAAAACAGCTAGAAGGCCCAATAGTGATGATAATACACCTGCATTAACGGCTTTAGCACCTACCGAAGCTCCCACAGTGGCTTCTTCTATAATATTGGTTGGAGCTGGTAATTTACCTGCTTTCAAAACGTTGGCTAAGTCTTGTGCTTGTTCTACACTAAAACCTCCAGAAATACTTGAGCTTCCGCCAGAGATTTCTTGGTTTACATTAGGTGCTGAATATACATAGTTGTCCAAAATGATGGCGATGCTGTTTCCAACATTTGCACCTGTCAAAGTTTTCCATTTTCTGGCTCCCAAAGCATTCATTTGCATAGTTACATCTGGTTTTCCGGTCATTGGGTCGTAATCTTGTTTCGCATTGGTGATTACGTCACCTTCGATTGGAGCATTACCATGGTCTTTAACCGCATAAACAGGCACTACTTCCTCTTTAGTTACTGGGTTCTCCACAGGACTAATGTCGAACATGAAGGTCATATTTGCTGGAAAAATCCCTAAAGCTTCTGGGCGTCTTAAAACTTCATTTAGTCTTGAAGTATCTTTAGTTCTAACCGCTAAGCCACCTGTTGGAGATGCTACAAATATATTGGCGAGGGAGTTTGCATTGGCCAGTGAATCTGTTCCTGTTGAATCTGTCTTTGATTTCAAAGCTGAAGCCAAGCTGCTCTTAGAAGTATCTTTGGCTGCAATTTTCTTTTCAGCAGAAGCAATTTTAGATTCAAGATCTATTTTGGTCAATAAAGCAGAAAACGCTTCCAAAGATGGGTTGATCTCTTGGATACTATAAACCTCACAAAACTCCAATTTTGCAGCTCCTGATAATAATTTCCTTACCCTTTCTGGGTTATCAATACCCGGCAATTCAACTTGGATACGGTTTGTACCAGGTATTTTTGAAAGATTAGGGTTGGCTACACCAAATTTATCTACCCTTGTTTGAATAACTTTATATGATCGGTCAAAAGCACCGTCAACTTCAGTTTTTACATATCTGATTACTTCAGAGTCCGAAGAATTAAGATTCAAAACATCTCTGTTTGAACTGTTAGAGAAGATTGAAGCCAATTTAGTGTCTTTGGCTAACTTTCTATATTCCGTAACGAAAAGATCTACGAAGTTTGTGCTACTGGTAACTGCTACTTTTTTAGCTGCTTCAATTGCGATGTTTACTCTAGGGTCACGTGAACCTTTGGCAAGCGTTCTTACGATTTCGGTAGGAGAAACTTCTAAAATTACGTGCATACCTCCTTGAAGGTCAAGTCCAAGGCCTAATTCTTGCTTACTCAAGTCTTCCAAAGTTGAACCCAAGAACACATCTTGCTTCCACAATGAGTCCAAGTATCTTTGTTTTTTGCTCAAATCCACTTTACCGTCTTTGCCAGTTGCATATGTAGCAGCGGTGTTTCTGATGTCGTTAACTTTCCAGGTTCTTACCAAGTAATAAATACTTATCAGAGAGAAAACAACAAATAGTACCAATATACCTAATCTGTTTTTCATAAATAATGATTTTATCCTTTTCCCAAAAGAGGATGTTTAATTGAAAATATAGCACACAGGGAAATTGTGCTTTTTATGGTTTAAAAGCTAATAATCAAGAAAGGAAGAGAAAATCAGGGAGCGTTTATAGCAATATGATGCTCAAAAAGCTTGTCGAAATAGGAATTTCTAAAAAATACGAAGAATGGCTTTACAAATGGAGCATTTTGCTCATAGCCAATTATAAAGTTTTGATCAAATACCAGTTGGAATTCCTCAAAAGAGAAATCATAAGAAGGAACTACAGATTCGTGGCTTATCTGTTGAATTACTGGGGTTTCCTTTTCTTTGTTGTCTTTTTCTGAAGTTTCTAGTTGAGCTTGAGGTACATAACTAGCCGAAGCCACGTGTGCAGAAAACACGCTTACGAGCATTAATAGCCCGAGAATCTTCGATATAATGTTATTTTTTCTCATTTTGAAGCACAAAAGTACAAAACCTTCCAAGAAAAAGTCAAGAAATATGCCAAAAATTAATATTTCTTGGAATTCTTACTTTTTTACCGACTTTACCAAAGCCTTTTTCGACATCATAATGAAACCCAAATCTTTCTTACAGTTTTTATAAACCAGTGAATTTGTTTTGATTGGAAAACTGTATAAATAAAGCGTATCGTTGACTTTCTGAATATTATCGCCGATTAACTGTTTTTGTTCTTTACTGAATTTATAGGCCTCCAATATTTCTCCAACTTTACCATTTTTTAAGGCTTCTGGTGTTACCAAACTCAAGTCAATCAATTCGATTTCAGTGCCTTCCAAGGTGATTTTGTCAGCACATTCTATATTTAATTCACCATTAAATTTATCAGAAATAGACTTTCCTACAGTATTGGCCACGCCAATGATTTCCTCTTGGTTGACTTTTTTTATTTTGTAATCTGACATCAACTGTTTCACTTCGGCGGTATCCACACGCTTCACTTGTCCACAAGATATTACTCCAAAAATCAAAATTATGGTGCATATATTTTTCATATACTATGGTATTAAAAGACTTGAATCTCCAAAACTCAAGAATCTGTAATTGTTATTGAGTGCTTCAAAGTAAATTTTTTTCCAGTTATTTTCTCCAACAAAAGCCGCTACTAACATCAATAAGGTAGAAGATGGTTGGTGGAAGTTGGTAATCAATCCTTTACAAATTTTGAATTTGTAACTCGGGAAAATCATAATTTCCGTTTGGCCAATTATTTCTGTCAAATTGTTCTTTTCAAAACATGAAAGTACGGCATTTAAAGCATCAACGGTCGAAATATCTTTCCTTTCTTTATAAGGAAAAAGTTTTTCTATAAAGAAATTGCTTTTTTCGTTCTCAATAAGTTTTACACCGAACCAATACAAACTCTCTAGTGACCTCATGGAAGTTGTTCCGACAGGCACTACAAAACCATGGTTTTCTATTAAAGTCTGTACAAATATTTTCGAAAAAACGAGCTGCTCATTGTGCATTGGGTGTTCCAAAGCGTTTTCAGTTTTTACAGGCAAAAATGTACCAGCTCCAACGTGAAGGGTTAAAAAACTTTTCTTTATTCCTTTTTCAGCTATTTTTTCAAAAATATTATCCGTAAAATGTAATCCAGCCGTTGGTGCGGCCACCGCTCCTTTATTTTCAGAATATACGGTTTGATAGTTTTCTATGTCTGTTTCTTCTGATTCTCTATTTAGGTAGGGAGGAAGAGGTATTTTGCCAAAAGCTTCCACCAATTCACTAAAATTATCTTCTGAACTCCAACTTATTTTGACCTCGTTCTCGTCTCGATTGGCAAACGAAGCCTGAATCGAAACCGTTTGAGCATTTATCTCTACTTCAGCATTCAGTATTTCGTCTGTTTTCCACTTTTTTTTGTTGCCAATCACACAGTCCCAAACGCTTTCACATTTAGCCTCCATCGCTAATGAAATTATATTACTTGGACTTACAGGATTTAACAAAAAAATCTCGATGATGGCACCAGTCTCCCTTTTGAAAAACATTCTGGCCGGTATCACTTTTGTATTGTTGAGAACCAAATGTGTGTTTTTTGGCAATATATCTACGATGTCTGTGAAGCGATGATGGGAGATTTTTTCTTTCTCATAAAACAATAGCTTGGAGTTATCCCGTGGCTCAACAGGATATTTTGCAATTCGATCGTCGTTTAATTCGTAAATATAATCTGAGATTTTGACCTGCATCAATCCTCTGGGGTTGGGTTAGAAAAGAGTAGTCTTAATGGTACGAAGAACAACAGAATCATTAATACAAAAACTCCGAATATAAGCAACCAGTTATAATTGAAGTCTAGCATTTGTCCTTTTCTGGAATTGATATTATTCAAACCTAAAATCACAAAAATCAAATAAGTATTTACGAAAGCCAAAAAAGCTGAAAACCAACCGCTTATAAGTGCTTTTAAGGCTGTTGGTTCATTGGCCCATGCACTGCTTGAATTTAATCCTTTAAAATCAATTTTAAGCAAAAGTCCTTTTAGTAAATCCATCAGAATATTTATTGAAAACACTAAACCAACTGTCCAATAAAAAAACTGTTGTTTGTTGATGAATCGATTGGGATAGCCTTGGTCGTCGTGGCCAATGGCGATGGAATCTGGCAAGTTTGTATAACAAAAAAGAATAACTGCGGTGATAATAACTACAGAGGATGTCCTCCAGAACTTAAAAAATATATTTGTCATATTGAGACTTTCGAATAAATGTATCTAATTTTATTCTTTTATAATTAAACTTTTGTCTTGTCGAAATGTTTCACAAAGGTAGGGGAGAAGGCCTAGCATATTTATTAAATTTCAGAAAAAATGTCAAAAATTTATACAAAAACAGGCGATAAAGGTACCACCTCACTAATAGGTGGCACGAGACTGCCGAAACACCACATAAAAATAGAAGCCTACGGAAGTGTGGACGAGCTCAACGCTTGGATTGGCGTTTTAGCAGATGCTCCTGAAAACAAAAAACGCAATGTTTTTTTGAAAGAAATTCAGGACAGACTTTTCACGATTGGTGCTGAATTGGCTTCGGAACCTGAGCAAAACAAGAAAAAATTGCCTGAACTTTTTGAAAGCGACATAGAGGTTTTGGAGAAAGAAATGGATGTGTACAATGAAGATATTCCTACTTTGAGAGCATTTGTACTTCCGGGTGGTCATCCTTTGGTTTCTTTTGCACATGTCGCCCGAACGGTTTGCCGAAGGTCAGAACGTCAGATCATAACTTTGTCCCATAATGAAGATGTCAATCCCTTGATTATTAAATATCTAAATCGATTGTCAGATTATCTTTTTGTGCTTTCTAGAAAGATAACACAAGAGCAAAACGCACCTGAGATTGCTTGGAAACCGAGGTGATCATGTAAATGTCAATGTTTCTGAGGAACAGACTTGGTCATCTTTTGTGTGCCAAAATCACTCTACAGTTAAGAATCCAAACCTTTTTGGTCTATGAAATGCAGGTGATTCGCCTGAAAGTGTGGAACTCCAGCACAAAAAGCTACAAGTTTCAGCATCACATGTCCAGTTTGCATCTTCATGACTTTGATTTGAGCGAATGCGGTAGAAATTAATTCTGTATTGTCCTTTGGCATCTTTACCAATTAATTTCCATGGAATAGCTAACTTTCCATTCCAAGAATTCAATGATTTTGTTGCTATGTGTTTGATTCCGGCATCTTGGTGTGCAATCATTCTCTCTAATGTTTGGGTTTCTTCTCCCAATGTTGGGTTATTGATAGTGCCCACCCAAAGTGCATTATTCGGATTTATTTCAATTTCTAAATAATGTTTAGAATCTTCTTTACCTGGACTGATAAAAACCTCGAAAACTTCTTGGTTGTAAAGTGGGTCGTTGTGTGCGACCATATTGTTTTGCTCTACGAAATCGTCATTGAGACAATCGAATGTTATGTGCAAGTAATTACTATCAGTTTGTATAGAAACATTGGTTTCAAAATCAACGGCTTTGCCATTGGTAGAATGTTTGAAATGTGGGTCTAATATTTTGGATTCTCCGTTGTTTTTTATGGTTATTTCTTGGTTGGTCATTGTAGTTTTTTCTTTGCTTAAATCAATTTTTAGAAAACTGGTTTGCAAAATTATAAAAAAAACTAGGGAATGACTAAAAGCCATAAAATTCAATTTTTTAAAGTAAGATTGAAAGGTTTTTGTTGCCAATCTGAAGCTGCAGGATGTTCCCTTTGCTTATTTGTTGTTTGGTCAATTCAAATTTACCATGATTGTCAATCAATTCTCTCAAGCTTTCCTTATTATTTTTCTCTTTAATACATATTTTCATAAGAGGCATGTTTTTTTATATCAGGAAAAATAACTTCTGGAAATCACAATTTCCAGAAGTTAATATTTTTAGGCTTATTTTCCTTTCCCTTTGCCTTTTCCACCTTTCTCTTTCATGGTGAGTTCATTTAAGAAAACACCCGCCGCATCAAAACCCAGCATTACTTTTGATCCGTCAGCTTTTGTTACCAAAACACCATACTTTCCGTCGCTTGATTTTCTCGCACCGCTTACTGTTGAGCCTGCGTAAGTGGTAGAAATATAGGTAGTTATACTCGTTGGTAAAGTAGCGATGTCTACTTTCTCACCTCCATGGCCTTTGCCCGAAACCTCTTTAACAAATACCCCTGCCGCATCAAACAATAAACCTTTGTGCGTACTGTCTTTCAAAACAATATGTACCGCAAATTTGCCCGAATCCGACTTTGCCGCACGTTTGATAGAGGATCCAACATAATTGGTTGAAATGTAAGAAGTTACTGCAGAAGGTAATGCACTAGCTTCTATTTCAGTCATATTGTGTTTTTTCCCATGACCATGTTTGCCACCTAAGCCAGAACTATCGGCAGTGGCTAAAAACATAAAGTCGGCATAAGCTGAATCGTCGGATGTTTCTGATGGAGACAATCCCAAGTTTTCACAAGATGTAAAACCCACCGCTGCACTAAATAGAGCAAGAATTAATACTTTTAAATTTTTCATAAGAAATAGATAATAATTTGATTTAAACAATGTAAGAACTTCCTACAAGTAAATTTTTTCCATGGAATACTTGTTTGATTTAAAAAATCCAAAAAGGTTTATTGACCTCTCAGAAATACTATACGATTCGCTTTTTTTTTATGTTGCCTAGGTTGAGAAAAAAATATTTTAATTTCCCTAGGCAACGATTTCTCTCAACTATTACGTATACTTTTGTATTAATAAGAATTCCAGTATAATATAAAAAAAAGCCTTTGTGATATTTAAAAGAAACAAATCTTTTGACTTGGTAAAAGTTTTGGAAGGATGTCGGGCAGACAGCGGTTCTGCCCAAGAGCGTCTTTTCGAACATTACTACGGCTTGGCTAAAAGGATATGTTTGCGGTATGCTGGATCGACCGATG
>JAIPAJ010000042.1 GCA_021740125.1 Leadbetterella sp.
CTGTTTTATAAACTTTAAATTCAAAATATTCTGTGCTATTATTTTGCCATTGTCGTAACCATTGGTGCAGGAAAATTCATATTGATTTCCACCATAAAGGCTTGATTTTGAGCTTTCTTCTCCATATTTAGTAAAAGTTTCATATTTTCTATTTGGCCATAAACTTTCATGCGTATTGTCTTCAAAAGCATAATTAACACCTAAAATGTTTTCTAGAAGTGTTACAATTGCACCTGCGGCGGTGCTGTGTCCAGATGAATATTCTGGAAATGGAGGATTACTTAATAATGGATTCCAATTTTTATCTATGGTTTGGTTGATGTAAGTGCTGGGTCTCATTAAATAATAATTGTATTTGCCTTTCCAACAACTTATAAAGGCATCATTAAGAGCCAAGCCCACTTTAACATAAGCCAAAGCGACCTCGTCGAGCTTTGATTTTTTCTTTTGGAAAATTATTCTAACTACATTGAAATGATGTCCAGGTGCTGTAACGGTGCCTGTGCCATCTGCAAAGAAGTTTGAAATGGCTTTTTGATCTGTGGTTAGGTTTTTTGAAGTATCATAAACTTTTTTGGCTTCTGAAAAAAACGATGTATTTTTTTCAAAAGAAAAAGGAATTGGACTTTTAAGTTTATCCAATTCATTTGCCTTCACCAGCGGGCGGTTATTTCCCCATTCGGGCAAAAGGGGAATCAATTGAGTTCCTGTAGGTTTCCAATATCCTATGCCATTTGGGACAACATAGTTATTAGGAAAATTAGTTAAATGTCCGCTAGATCCACCGTCTGATTTAGAGAACTCAAAAATTGATGTAGCCAACAAAGCACCATATCTGACTGACCTATCAATAACTTCGTCTGTTGATCCTGTTTTATGTTTGTTTTCGTAAACGACCCTTACGGAGTCTAATTTAAGTTTGTTTTTATCACTTGTGGTAATGAACAATTGGGTAAGCAAAGTATATTGTGCAACACTTGCTACCAATCCCCAGTTATAGATTTTTGTAGTGTCTGCAACTGGCAAAATGGCCAGGCCATTGATTTGCCCTTTAAGTGTATTGTGTCCCGGCATACCGGCAACCACGCTTTCATAAAGTGCCAATGAGCTGTATCCCAGTGATCTAGCTGCCACTGGAGGAGTAAAGCCTGGAGTCGATTTTATTAAATCCAAATGGATTTTTAACCAATCTGCGGCCAATTCTCCATCAAAAGTAGAAGCCGCTGGCGAGGGGTTAGAAATTACTGGGTCTACTTTATCAGCATCTTTTTTGCAAGAAATAAATAAGGAAAATGCAAACAATAAACTTATGATAATTTTTGTGTCCATTCGATAAGTCTTTTAAACAGATTTGTTCAAAAATCTTGCCAAATGTGTCTTCTTTATGATTTTTTAATTTATTGTTAGTCAGGATAAATGTGTTAAGTATTGTCTGTTATATTATTTTTTCAACATTTTTGTTGATTTTTCCATTATTAATTTTTACCTTAGAAATTTAAAAAACCTAAACATCATGCCTACTTCAGTAAAAACTATTTTAAACAACAAAAAAATCAAGTCTATACTTTCGATTTTGCCATCAGCTACCGTTTTTGAAGCTTTGGAGGTAATGAGTACCCATAATATAGGAGCCTTGTTGGTTATGGAAAATGATAAACTCGTAGGAATTTTTTCTGAAAGAGATTATGCTAGGAAGGGCATCGTTCAAGGAAGAAGTGCCAAAACTACTACTATTTCCGAGGTTATGACCCCTAACGTTTATACTGTGGAATCCAAAATGACTTCAAAAGACTGTATGGAGATTATGAATGCGAGGAAATTTAGGCACCTGCCTGTGGTTGACGATGGCACCGTGGTTGGTGTTTTGAGCGTGGGTGATATTGTCGGTGCTATTCTTGATGAACAGAAAGAGCACATCAAATACCTCGAAAGTTATATTGTAAATGGTTAATATTTAAGCTTATACATTGCGAAAGGCCTAACAAAAAAGCACTTAAGGTTTTCCTTAAGTGCTTTTTTCTATACTTTGCCGAGATTAATTGGCTGATTTTTCTTCTTTCGGTGGGAATAATAATGAGGCTCCTATACTAAGGCCTAATATTAAAACGATGACAATCAACGAATGCAAATTGGTGAATCCGATGCCTTCTAACCAATGATGAGCCAGCATTTTTACACCAATGAATGTTAAAAGTACGCCCAGACCATACTTCAAATAGGCAAACATATCTATGATATTTACTAAAAAAAAGAACATCGAACGTAAACCCATAATAGCGAATACATTGGAGAAAAACACGATGTAGGGGTCCTTGGTTATACTAAAAATAGCAGGGATAGAGTCAACAGCAAAAATTACATCAGTAAAGGCAATCACTACGATGACTACGAACAAAGGCGTTATAAATATCTTGTTAGCCCTATATTTATGTCGAAAGAAGAATCTGTCTGAAACGAATTTTTCATAAACATTAAAAAACCTAGAAGTTACCTTTACTGCAGGGTGATTTTTGGTATCTATGTTTTCTTCTTCATCTTTTGAGAACAAAATTTTGATTCCAGTGTAAACCAAAAATGCTCCGAAAATATAAAGAATCCATTCGAACTGTTGAATCAATGCTGCACCAAGAAATATAAACACGAAACGTAAGACAATAGAACCTAAAATGCCCCAAACCAATACATCTTTGTAGTTTTTCTTTCTTACTCCAAAAGAATTGAAAATAAGTATGAAAACAAATATATTATCCACTGATAATGAGTATTCTACTAAATATCCAGTGATGTATTCTAAAGCCATATTGTTTTGGAAAATCTTAAGATTTTCTGTGTGGTCAGAACCCAACTTGAGAGTTTTGTAGTAAAGCTGCTGCACGGTTTCTAAGTGACTCGCATCGCTGATATCGTGGATAAAATAGCCGTAGTTGCGGAGGAAAAAGTAAAAACCCACTGAAAGTCCCACCCAAATGGCACTCCAAAATGCTGCTTCTTTGAATTTTACGATGCCCGCTTTTTTTGGATTAAATGCTCCAAGGTCGAGGAGCATCACAAAAATGACGAACAAGGCAAATGCACCGAAAAATAAAACTTCGTTAGACATATTTAAAAATTAATAAAAACTGAATTAATTCGCAATTTCCACAAAAAAAACGTAAAAATGGCTTATTGTGAAGGATAATTACTGTTAACTACTTCTATACAACAGAACCTAGTTCTTCTGCAATTAGTTTAATTATGCCTCTTTTTTTGCCAATGGTGTTCATAATTATTTCCAAATCCTCTTCAGAGGATTCGTCTATTTCATTAATTAAGCTTTCTATTTCTTTTTGTATTTTCTCTTTTCTTATTCTTAAAACCATTTTGTAAGAAAACTCATTTAACATCTCTTCATACTTCGGAATAAATATTTCGAAAGTATTCCATTTATCACTCAGCTCATGTTTGGGACTCATCCAACTCACTGCTATATCTTGAATCTGTGGATTGGGATTCGAGGAGAACATCTGGGTTGTAGGGTTGTTCCCATTTAAATATTCAGTTTTGTAAAGCTGGTATATTTCATGAAAAATCGGCGTTTCTATTTTTAAATCGTTAGTTTCATGAAAAAGATAGTCGGCCAGCGTGTGATTTTGTCCAGTTTCCTCGTCTTTTTCAATCACAAAATGCCCATAAAGCACCAAATCTTTTACCAAAGATTCTTCTTGGGCATTAAACTTTTTCAGAGATTCAATTATCTCCAATTCTTGATTTCTAAGCGGTGGTGCTGGGCTTATTATACCTCCATCGCCTTTTTCAAATCTTTTGTTTTCCCCAATTTTGGTTTTAATATACTTGTTTCCCTCATTTATTAAGATATTTTCATCAATCTGTAACATTTTGGCTACTTCTTGATAAAACACAGACCTTTTTATTGGATTCGGAATTTTGGTAATTGAAGTCACCAAATCCGCAATCAATTCAGCTTTTTTGATTGGGTCGTTGCCCACATCTGCCAAAGAGAGTTCTGTTTTGAAGTTAATAAAGTTTTTTTGGTAGTTTTTTACATATTCTGAAAACGCCGCACCACCCACTTTTCTGATATAACTGTCAGGATCTTCTCCATTAGGAAATACCACAGACTTTACGTTCATATCTTCTTCCAAAATGATGTCGATACCTCGCAATGATGCTTTTATACCAGCCGCATCACCGTCATAAAGTACCGTAATATTTTCGCTAAATCTTCTGATTAGTCGCACTTGCTCAGGTGTTAGCGAAGTTCCAGACGAAGCTACCACGTTTTCTATTCCTGCTTGGTGGAGCGAAACCACATCCGTATAACCTTCTACCAAATAGCAATTGTCCGCTTGTCTTATAGCATTTTTAGCTTGATAAATGCCGTAAACAATCTGACTTTTATGGTAAATTTCGGTTTCAGGTGAGTTAATATATTTAGGTGCTTTCGGATCAGTTTTGAGAATTCTAGCCCCAAAAGCAATTGGTTTACCAGCTACATTGTGTATCGGAAATATTACGCGACCTCGAAACCTGTCTATTTTGACATCACCGTCTTTTATGCTTATTAATCCGGCTTTTTCAAGAATATCGCTGCTAAATCCCGCTTTTTCAGCCTTTTTGAAAAATTCACTTCGAGCATCTAAAGCGTAACCCAGATTGAATTTTTCAATAGCATTCTTTGAAAAACCCCTTTCTTTGAAATAGGATTGTCCCACGCTTTGGCCTTCCTCAGTTTTGGCCATGGTTTCGGCAAAATAGTTTTGGGCGTATTCCAATACTATAAAAAGACTCTCTTTTTCGTTTTGATTGATCAAGTCTTGGTCAGTAAATTCTCGCTCCTTTACCTCAATATTGTATTTTTTTGCCAACCAACGCAATGCATCAGGGTAAGAGAGTCCCTCCAAGTCCATTACAAACCTCAGAGCATCTCCTCCTTTGCCACAGCCAAAGCATTTGTAGATACCTTTGGAAGGGGAGACGTTAAAAGATGGGGTTTTTTCGTTGTGAAATGGACAACAAGCAATCATGCTGGCCCCTCTTTTTTTGAGGCTTACAAATTCGCCGACCACTTCAACAATGTCGGCGGCTTGGATGATTTGCTGAACGGTATCCTGAGGTATCATACTGTAAAATTATCTTTATTTTTCTTTCCAAAAAACTTTAAACCGAGATTAAACATATTATTGATAACAAAAGACAGAACAAGTAATACCCAATTTAAACCATAAACTGACCAAAGGCATTTTTTATATTTTGGTTTTTGTCAACTTTTGCAAAAAATAGCCCTTTTGGTTATAATTAATTGTAATCAAAAAGATCCTTAAATTCTTTTTTATTCTAAATATTTCAATTTTATGAATTTCAAAATGGTTTTGGTTGCGAATAGAGTAGCTCTTTTTGTCGTATATTTTTGGTTTGGTTTATTAAAAGTCATCGGTCTTTCTCCTGCTACTGGATTGGTAAAGGACTTGGTTCATGCGACTTTGCCATTTGTAGAGGCAGATAAATTTATTGTTCTATTCGGTATTTTTGAATGTTTTGTTGGGCTCATGTGGCTTCTGCCAAAATTAGCCAAAATGGCCTTTTGGTTTACAATCTTTCATTTAATTACCACTTTTTTGCCAACCATCTTTCTTCCAGATGCAGCGTGGAGTCAGTTTTTTACTCCTAGTTTGGTCGGGCAGTATATTATCAAAAATCTAGTAATATTAGCTTCTATATTTACATTGTATTTTGCTTCGAATCAATCGCTTTTTAACTCAAGGATTTGATTTTTAAATAATTGCATGATTTTGGTCTTGTATTGTGCAAAAAAACTTTTCCACAATACGCTTACTTATCTACATATTCAAATGCTGTCGGTGTAGTTTTTTTAAAATTAGCTATCTTTGCACCTCTTTAATAGCAAAAAAAAAATATGGGAAAAATAATCTCGATAGTAAATCAGAAGGGTGGTGTTGGTAAAACTACCACGGCCATCAATCTTTCAGCGAGTTTGGCGGTATTAGATTATAAAGTTTTGATTTTAGATACTGATCCACAAGCTAACGCAGGCTCTGGAATAGGTATTGACAGTAAAGACCAAAAAAATAATATTTATTCAGCCTTGGTTGGGAATTCCAAAATCAAGGATTGTATAATAGAAACGCAAATTCCTAATTTACATTTAATTTCTAGCCATATAGATTTGGCGGGTTTTGAGTTAGAAATTGTTAATCAAGTGGCCCGAGAGCATATTTTGAAAGAAATAATTCAAGACATAAAAAATGACTATGATTTCATTTTCATAGATTGCTCACCTTCGCTTGGTCTTATGGTAATCAATTCTATTGTGGCCTCTGATTCGGTCTTGATACCCGTTCAATGTGAATATTTTGCTCTAGAAGGAATAGCTAAACTTCAAAACACGATAGATATTATCAAAAAAAGGTTGAATCCTAGTTTGGTAATGGAAGGCTATGTCTTGACGATGTACGACGGCCGTACCAATTTGTCGAAAATGGTGGTGGACGATGTAAGGAAATATTTCGATAAGATATGTTTTGAAACCATTGTGCCACGAAACGTGAAACTTGCTGAAGCTCCAAGTTACGGGGTGCCGGCTTTATTGATGTTTTCAGGAGAGAAAGAAGGCGAGTTTGACATAAAGTTTTTGGAAAATAAAGGTGCGATTAGCTACATCGATTTGGCGAAGGAATTGTTGAAACGTAATAATTTACCAGAGATAAAAGCAGTTGATGGAACAAAATAGAAACAAAGGCTTAAACTCTCTTCTGTCAGATTCCGACTTGGTGGTTCAGCGAAAAGTGGCAGCATTTAGGGGAGTTAGTGAGGTAGAAATAGATAAATTAGAGGTTGGTACACAGCAGCCAAGGAGTCATTTTGATTCAAAATCAATTGAAGAATTGGCCGATTCAATTAGAGTTCATGGACTTATACAACCCATCACAGTTCGTGAAAAAGAAGGAGGCAAGCTTGAAATCATTTCTGGAGAAAGGAGGTTCAGGGCCGCTAAATTGGCTGGACTTGAAAAAATGCCGGCATTCATAAGAGATGTGGACGACCACCGCTCTATTGAAATGGCTCTAATAGAAAATATTCAAAGAGAAAACCTCAACCCAATAGAAATAGCACTTTCGTACCAAAGAATGGTTACCGAATGTCAGGTAAGTCAGGAAGAATTGGGTAAAAGGGTAGGAAAAAGCCGTTCTGCTGTTACCAACTATTTGAGATTGCTCAATCTCCCAACTGAGGTGCAATCCGGGCTTATTTTAGGTGTAGTTTCTATGGGACAAGCTCGGCCATTAATACCGATTCAAGATACCAATTTGCAAATAGATATTTATCAAAGAATACTAGAAAACGACCTAAGTGCCAGAGAAATAGAGGCTTTGGTTAAAAAAGGCAATGCTTTTGAGGCAGGTGCAAATGAGCTCGAATTGCACAGAGAAGACATGCGAATTGAAGAAATAACACTTAAAGGAAAAACTTTGGTTCCTATTAAAATTCAGGTTCAGGATATGAACAAAGGTAACATTGCAATCAAGTTTTCAGATGCTGAGCAATTAGCAGATATATTAGCAAAGTTGGAGTTGGTTTGATTTTGGTTTTCTGTATAGCTCGATTTTATTCTTCGTAATTTCAACAGCATTTCGCTTTCTCGGAGCTAAGTTAACTAGCTCACTGGTTTGTTATTGAACAAACATTTACCTCTATTTTTTTTGACAAATATTCCAACAATTTTCACTATATTTGTGGGTTAATATTCTACAATAAAAGCAATACAAAAACAGTTCTGAGTATTCGGAATTTATACTATCTGAAATAAAGTTTATGGCAGAAAAAGATTTAGAGAATAGGGCAGATTACTCCGCCAACAATATACAAGTTTTAGAAGGTTTAGAAGCAGTAAGAAAGAGGCCAGCAATGTACATTGGTGATATCGGTTTCAAAGGTCTCCACCACTTAATTTGGGAAGTAGTCGATAACTCTATCGATGAAGCAATGGCAGGGTACTGTGACACCATCGACACCATAATCAATATAGACAACTCAGTTACAGTAAAAGATAACGGAAGAGGTATTCCAACAGGATGGCACGATAAAGAGCAAAAATCTGCTCTTGAGGTGGTTATGACTGTGCTTCACGCTGGTGGTAAATTCGACAAAGACACTTACAAAGTTTCTGGAGGTTTGCACGGTGTGGGTGTGTCATGTGTTAATGCTCTTTCTACAGATCTTAGAGTAGAGGTACACAGAGAAGGCAAACTTTACGAACAAGAATACAAGATAGGTAAGCCACAGTATCCAGTTAGAGAAATTGGAACTACAAATTTGAGAGGTACTGTAGTTACATTCAAACCAGATGATACTATTTTTCAGGTTACCGAATACAAATATGAAACCGTCGCTAATCGACTTAGAGAGCTTTCTTTTTTGAATAAGGGAATTACACTTACTTTGACTGACATGCGTGATTTGGACGAAAATAACGCACCAAAACACGAAGTATTTCATTCAGAGGGTGGCCTTATAGAATTTGTAGAATACCTAGACCAAAGCCGTGAGCGTTTGATACCTGCTCCAATGTGGATGGAAGGTGAAAGAGATGGAGTCCCTGTGGAGGTTTCGATGATTTATAATTCGTCTTACACAGAAAATGTTTCATCCTTTGTAAATAATATCAACACGCCAGAGGGTGGTACCCACGTTTCTGGTTTCAGAATGGCCCTTACGCGTACCTTAAAAGCTTACGCTGACAAATCAGGTATTTTGGTAAAAGAAAAAATCGAGATTTCGGGTGATGACTTTAGAGAAGGACTTACCGCAGTAATTTCTGTGAAAGTTCAAGAGCCGCAGTTTGAAGGACAAACCAAGTCTAAATTAGGAAACTCAGAAGTGACAGCGGCAGTAAGTAATTGTGTGCAGTCCATGTTGGAGAACTATTTGGAGGAAAATCCAAAGGATGCTAGAACCATAGTTGATAAAGTAGTACTCGCTGCTAAAGCACGTATAGCTGCCAAAAAAGCTCGTGAAATGGTTCAGCGTAAAAACGTTTTGATAGGCTCAGGCTTACCAGGAAAGCTAGCTGACTGTGCTGAATCTGATCCAGCTCTTTGCGAAGTTTACTTGGTCGAGGGAGACTCAGCCGGTGGTTCTGCCAAACAAGGTAGAGACCGTAGTGTTCAGGCCATTTTGCCATTGAGGGGTAAAATATTGAACGTAGAAAAAGCCCAAGAATATAGAATATACGAAAACGATGAGATTAAAAATATCTTTACGGCTTTGGGCGTACAGATGGGTAAAGATGGCGACGATAGGGCATTGAATTTGGATAAATTGCGTTATCACAAAATCATCATCATGACCGATGCTGATATTGACGGTAGCCATATTCGTACCCTTATTTTGACGTTTTTCTATCGTTTTATGAAAGAAATCATCGAAAAAGGATACTTATATATCGCTCAACCACCTTTATATTTGATCAAAAAAGGAAAAGAAGAGGAATATTGTTGGACTGAAGAACAAAGGCAAGCTGCTGTGAAGCGATTGGCTGGTTCAGGAAAAGAAGACAGTGTTGGTCAGCAAAGATATAAAGGTCTTGGTGAAATGAACCCAGAGCAATTGTGGACAACCACCATGAATCCTGAGTTTAGAACATTGAAACAAGTGACGATTGAGTCTGCAACAGAGGCTGATTTACTGTTCTCCATGCTTATGGGTGACGAAGTACCACCTCGTAGAGATTTTATTGAGCGTAATGCAAAATATGCCAATGTAGATGCATAATTTAAAGTGAATTAATATAAGTGGCGAGCTGTTGGCAGTTCGTCATTTTTTTTTCCCAATTTCTAATTTGTTTCTTTCTATAAACATGAAAATATTGCTTAAGTGGATTAATTTACACAAAAACTATAATTGTATTTTTTAAATAATAAATAGGTGTTTTTTTTTATAAATAAGCCCTTTTATTATATTTGTAAAACACTTAATCGTTCATTAATAACAACCTTAAAAACCAAATCATATATGTCTGTTAAAGAAAATGATTTTCCTTGGCTAAGTAAGTATCCAAGTGGTATATCAGCAGAACTTAATCCCGATGCCTACCCATCTCTTGTAGAACTTATGGAGGAGGGTTTTAAAAAGTTTAGTGCTCAGCCTGCCTATACTTTTATGGACAAAACCCTAACCTATGCTCAGGTAGATAAATTGTCAAGAGATTTTGCAGCTTATTTGCAGGGTTTAGGCCTCCAAAAAGGCGACAAAATAGCCATTCAAATGCCCAATTGTTCGCAATATCCAATTGCTCTTTATGGTTCTTTGAGGGCGGGTTTGGTAGTGGTAAATACCAATCCGCTTTATACGCCAAGAGAAATGAAACACCAATTTACCGACTCTGGAGCAAAGGCTATTGTGATGGTGGCCAATTTCGCTTTTAATCTTGAAAAAGTCATAGAGGAGACACAAATTAAGCATGTGATAATTACAGAGTTAGGCGATTTGTTGGGTTTTCCAAAGAAACAAATCGTCAATTTTGTGGTGAAAAGCGTCAAAAAGATGGTGCCTGATTACTCGATTTCAGGTGTTGTGAAGTTTGGTGCTGCTCTTTCAATGGGAGAATCTGCCAGCTACACCCGTCCAAGTTTATCTGGTAGTGATACCGCATTTATTCAGTACACCGGTGGAACCACAGGTGTTTCCAAAGGTGCAGTTTTGAGTCACCGCAATATGGTGGCCAATACAGAAGGAATTGCAGCTTGGTTTGGTCCGATGATGGATTTTACTGGCCCGCGAACCATACTTGGAGCTTTGCCGTTTTATCATATTTTTGCGTTAACTGTTAATGCCTTTTCTACTTTTAAGTTGGGCTTTCATAATTTGATGATTCCTAATCCAAGAGATCAAAAAGCATTGTTGAAAGACCTTAAAAAACATAAATTATTTGTTTTTCCAGGCTTGAATACGCTTTTTAATTCGCTATTGAACAATCCTGAGTTTTTGGCCTTGGATTTTTCAAACCTAAAGATTACCATTTCTGGCGGTATGGCCCTTCAAAAAACAGTGGCTGAGGCGTGGGAAAAAGCAACTGGTTGTAGAGTAACAGAAGGTTATGGACTTTCAGAGACTGCTCCTGTACTTTCCTGTAATCCGGTGGATGGCACTCAACAAATTGGTACTATTGGTTTGCCATTTCCTTCTACAGAAATGAGGATATTAAAAGAAGATGGTAACTGGGGTGAAGTAGGCGAAGTAGGTGAGATTTGTGCATTTGGACCTCAAGTAATGTCTGGATATTATTTAAGGGCGGAAGAAACTGCCAATGTTTTTATCAATGATGAAAAAGGAAGGCAGTTCTTTAAAACGGGGGATATTGGTTTAATGCAGCCAGACGGTTTCTTTAAAATTGTGGATAGGAAAAAGGATATGATTTTGGTGTCAGGATTTAATGTTTTTCCAAATGAAATAGAAGAAGTAGTTTCTCAGTGTCCTGGTGTATTGGAAGTGGCTTGTATAGGTGTTCCAGATGACAAATCGAGCGAGGCGGTTAAAATATTTGTTGTAAAAAAAGATCCAAGTCTCACAGAAGAGTCAGTGAGGGATTTTTGTAAAGAAAACCTGACTGGCTATAAGTGTCCAAAACACATTGAGTTCAGAGCAGATTTGCCGAAAACCAATGTAGGTAAAATATTACGTAGGGAGCTTAGAGATACTAAATAGAACCTAAAAAATATTTATGGTGTTTAAAAAACAGGCCGAGAGCCTGTTTTTTTTATGAAATTAATTAATAAGATTTTCGGAGGATTTCTGATTTTAATAGTTAAGATTTACCAGCTTGGTATCTCACCTTATTTTCCCGATTCTTGTCGCTACCAACCCACTTGTTCTCAATACATGATAGACAGTATTAAAGAATGGGGGATTTTTAAAGGTACATGGTTGGGTATAAAAAGAATTGTCAAATGTAACCCTTGGGGTGGCCATGGCTGGGATCCCGTAAAAAGAAAACACGATCATTGATTAAGTTCGAGGGTTTTTGGACAAGAAAAAGAAGAGTAGTAAACCACTGATCAGCGTAATTCCGCAAACCACCAACTGAAAAGCATTCGGCTTGATTACCCACATAGCTCCAACAAACTGAACAAGTAGTATGATATTGAGGAAGTTAGCTATGGCAGTTCTTGGAAGTTTGGAAACAACAAAAGACCCAAGTGGGGCAAATATAATAACAAACGGAATACATGCTATCCACATTTCGAAAGCTTCAGGCTGAAAATCGTTTACTACGCCAGCATGAATAAAAAAGCCCAGAATGGTTTCAATACTCATGATGATAATGGAGGAAGGAACTGCCACTTTTTCGTTTATTCCATAATAGATGGTCATCAAACAGAAGGTAAAGATATTGATGCCTGTTCCAAAAATGGAGGAGATTACGCCGCCTATTAATCCGAAAATCAATAATCTAAACATATCGGATTTGTGCAAATTTTCTATCAAATCATGCACCACCCTCGTAGGCTTAGAATTTTCACGCCATAGAACAATCCCAAAACTTAGCCACAGTGATACAAAAAATAGCTTGGCCATCGGAGGTGAAATTAACGGTACCACGTAATAAGTGCCGAAAATAAGGCCAAATACCCCTCCAATTGTTACATATTTGATGTAATTCCAGTCGACTTTTAGCTTAAGTCCAAAAATGAGTAATGAGGCAGATGTCATTCCTAAACTTTGAATGGCAAATGCAAAGTTACGGGCAACCGCAGGTTTAATATCTAATAATAAGGTAAAAACAGGATAGGCCACAGCTGCACTTCCTTCAGGGCTAGAACCGGCTATAAAAGAACCGAATATCATCGTCACAACTGCCCAGATGTGTTTTTCTATTAAGTAGTATAGATTGTTTTGGGTAACATAAATCAGCCATGAAGTAATAACCAGGAGGTAAAAAACAATGTATAGTTTGGGTAGTTTTTTCAAATAATTCGAATCAATTGATTTTTTGATTTTCAAATATAAATGGGAATACAGAATTTTGGAAATATATATCGGAAATATATTACTTTCGCAAAATTTATATATTAAAACGACGGATTTCTAGAAACCCAAACAATTCAAAATGGCAAAATCAAATGATTTAATAGAAAATGTTGCAGACCAAGTTTCGGATATGACTAAACGTTTGACAGAAGTGACCTCACACATGTCAAGTATGGTCGAAAATTACGACTATCTTTTGCAAAATCAAACTCAAGTGGCTGATAATCATGATTTAGTAGTTGCAAATCAAAACACGATAATTCAGAATTTGGGAATAATTATTCACAATCAAACGGCCATCATTCATAACCAGTCTAAAATAGTTAAAAATCAGGCATATCTCAAAACATTTCTTTTTGCACAAGTTGAAATTCTTACCTTGTTAACGCAGAAGCCGAAGGAGGAGATTTCTAAAGAAATAAATACCTACTTCGAAAATGCCCAAATTGAGATTTCTAAGGGCTTTGAAAATCCAGTAGGGGAATCAAACGCTATTTCTGAATAAGTGCTATTTTTTCTTGCAGCAAAATAATCTGACTTTTAAGAAGTTCAATTTCGGAGAGTTTGCTTGCTTTTAGTTGTTCTTGTAATCTCATTTGTAAAGTCAAAGATTCAACCTTTTGTTTTTGCAATCTCAACTCCAACATCAATTCATTTTTTTGTTTTTCCAAAACCTCGGCAAATTCTTTTGCCTCCAGAATTTGCTTTGGGAGAGACTCATTAATATTTAAAATAAGTTCATTTTTCTCATTTATTTCCAAAATTTCGGAAAATTCCAAATTATCGACACTTGTTTTGAAATAATCTGCAATCTTTCTACAAATAATTAAAGAAGGGGAAAATTTTTCATTTTCATAGTCTGAAAGTGCACTTTTACTGATATTTATCGCTTCAGAGAGTTCTTCTAATGTTATTTTTTTGTATTTTCTTAAGTTTCTAATATTTTCTGCAAAGTAACTTTTTGTCATTTTTTCATTTTTTAATTTCCATATTTTTGGAAAATAGGATATCATTAATAATTTTGTTTAAAAATTATGTAACAATTTACGTTCAAATTTAAGCCATACCAAAAAAATAAGTTTTTTGATTTATGAACATTTGACTTGATTCTACTGATTTAATAGGTTAATGTAATTGTATTGGTTTATGTCTTTGATGTAATCAAATATTTATTTTTAATTTTTACCATGAAAAAACTATTCCTTGTCGGTGTTATCGGTCTTATTTTGTTCGAAATCGCCAATGTTTATTTTATCATGCCTATGCCTGGTAGTCAACGTATGCGTAGCATAGAGTTTGCCTATTTTCTTTATTCTTACCGTTGGTTTTTTAGGCTTACATTCGGGCTACTTATTTTGTTAGGTTTTTTGAAGGCTTATAAGTCAAATCGTTGGGTGGTTTTGGTGATGACGTTGGTAGCAGTAGGGGTTTGTTATATGTTAAATTTTAGAATGGCAGCTGATGCTATGTTTTATCAGCCAGGACAAGTACTGATGAAACACAGTCAAGACAGTAAGGTGAAAAAAGACAAGCTCATACTTGGAATCGCCATTGGAAATGAAGCCAAAGCTTATCCAATTCAGTTTATAGGTTATCACCATCAAGTATTAGACTCCATTTCAGGCAAGCCCATCATGGTAACCTACTGCACAGTTTGCCGTACGGGTAGGATTTTTGAACCGACTATAAACGGAAAACCTGAAACTTTTAGGTTGGTAGGTATGGATCATTTCAATGCCATGTTTGAAGATCAAACTACGAAAAGCTGGTGGAGGCAAGCCAATGGTGAGTCTTTGATAGGTAAACTCCAAGGTACATTATTGCCAGAGTTAGATGCACAACAGATGTCTTTGCAGAAATGGCTCGCCTTGTATCCACATTCCAAGATTATGCAGGCAGATACCAACTTCAATGAAACCTACGAAAAAATGAAAAAATATGAACTTGGACACGGAAATAGTGATTTGACTAAAACGGATTCGCTTTCTTGGAAAGATAAGTCATGGGTGGTAGGTATAAAAATAAAGGATGCCAGTAAGGCGTTTGATTGGAATCGACTAAAAAATGAAAGAATAATAAATGATAAAGTTGGACATCAGCCTGTGGTATTGGTCTTGGCGGCTGATAACAAGAGTTTTGTAGCTTTTGAAAGAACTTCAATTTTTCAGAAAATAACGTTGAGAAACGACTCATTGGTTGTTGGAAAAAATGTTTATGATATGAAAGGAATCAGTGAAGATAAATCTACTTCTTTGAAAAAAATCAATGCCTATCAAGAATTTTGGCACAGTTGGAAAACATTTAATCCAGGCACCCAAAAGTACTGATATTCCAAAATTTTGGAATATTGATAACTAATTGGCTTTAAAATTTGATTTTTGCCCCTATTTTTCCATTTTTTTGAATATTTTAATTTTTAGTTGTAATATTGCAAAACTATCTATGATTTATACATTTTCATTCATTTTTATTAATTCCTGTTTATGAAAAAAATCTCTACAATTATTGTTCTTCTTTTCATTTCGGTTTTCGCCCAAGCTCAAATGCCTCATGATGCTATTTATATGCCAAAAGGTACGGCCTGTTTGGCGGTAACCTATGGAAATAGCAGTTGGAATCAATATTGGGAAAATACATTAAAAAGAGAAAATTTGAATATCGGTACACTAACTACTCAGAGCGTGATGCCGATGATAGCCGCAGGTATAACAGATAAAATAAATGTTCTTGTTGGCGTTCCTTATGTTTCAACTAAAGCTAGTGCTGGTAATTTGATGGGTCAGAAAGGCCTGCAAGATTTGTCTTTGTGGTTAAAATATAAATTTATTCAGAATGAAGCTGGAATTTCTCTTCATGCTGTGGGAGGTGTTTCTACGCCTGTGTCTGACTATGTGGCGGATTTCCTCCCGATGTCAATAGGTTTTAAAAGTAAAAACGCTATGGGTAGATTGATTGGTAACTATCAACACAAATCTGGGTTTTATTTATCAGCTCATGGAAGCTACACTTTTCGTTCAAAAATAAGAGTTGATAGAGACGCTTACCTTTCTAATGGCAAAATGTACAACACAGACGAGGTGGCATTGCCGAATACTACTGATGCAGCCTTTAGATTGGGCTATATGAAGAAGGCGGTACAGTTTGAGGCCTTTATAGAAAGGAATGCATGCGTTGAAGGTGACAATATCCGTAGAAATGATATGCCATTTCCTACAAATAATATGAGAATGACAATGGTAGGTGCCTATGCAAAGTTTCAGCCTAAAAATATAGGCTTAAATGCCAGAGTTAACTATGTAACGAACGGTCTAAATGTTGGTCAGTCTATGGGATACAGTGTTGGCCTATTATATCAAATCAATAATATTAAATTTTAATTCAGGAAAGAATACGATTATGAAAAATATGTACAAATCAATCGCATTGTTTTTGGGTCTTTCAGTTTTGTTTATTTCATGTGACAAGTCTGTTGATGAACCTGTTACAGATGCTTACGTTCCAGCATCATTAGATTTGAATGCTGGGTCTTGGAAAACTTATGTTTTAACATCACCCAATGAGTTTACCGTTTCAGAACCCAAAACAGCAAGTTCTGCCGAATATCAAGCTGAGATTGTAGCTCTGAAAACTATGATGACCTCTGCCACAATAGAAAATCAAAGAGCTGTAAAATATTGGGGTGCTGGGGCTACTTACAGATGGAACGAGATAGCCAGAGAATTGGCAGCAAATTACAATCAGCCTCCTGCCTCAAATGCCGAAGGGAAATATCCTGTTCCTGATGCAACAAAACCTTTATCTGATCCTAGGTTTCCTTTTGCAAATCCACCTTATGTTTCTCGTGCTTTGGCATACTTAAGTGTTGCTCAATACGATGCTTTAGTAAGTGCTTGGAGTTATAAGACAAAATATAATAGAAAAGCACCCTCTAAAAATGATGCAACTCTTTCGCCCCTTTTACCCGTTTCAGATTTGCCATCATATCCTTCTGAAGATGCAGTTGTTGCTGCTGCTTCCTACACAATACTTGCGGCGATGTTTCCAGGAGAAATTCCCTTTCTTGATGCTAAATTGGCTGAAGCCAAAAATGCTAGAATGTGGGCAGGAATGAATGTTCAGAGTGACATTTCTGCAGGAGAGGCTCTTGGGAAAGCTGTAGCTGCAAAGGTTATGTCCAAAGCAAAAACAGATGGTATGGGTGCTGCAAATAATCAAGCACTTACTGCTGGAATGATAGAAAATGCTAAGAAATTAGGTGTAAAAACCCCATGGGCTAGTCAAGAAACGCCAGCAAGACCACCCATGTTGCCAAACTTTGGAGCTGTTGCTACTTGGAATTTTGATAAGGTTACTATGATAAATATCAGACCAACTGTTCCATATTTAGAGGATACCAAAGAATTTCAGAATGATATTGCAGAGTTAAACGAAATTAATAAAAATCAAACTCGTGAACAAGCGAGAATAGCAAACTATTGGGCAGATGGTCCTGGTAGTTATACACCTCCTGGCCATTGGCATAGAACTGCTGCTAATTCAGCTTTTGATGCTAAATTTAGTGAAGTAAGAATAGCAAGAACTTTGGCATTGGTTGGAACAGCTCTCATGGATGCTGGAATTGCTTGTTGGGATACTAAATATTATTATTATACCCCTCGTCCCCAACAGTTTGGGTTAAAAACCTCTGTTGGTTTACCCAATTTTCCTTCCTACACATCAGGTCATTCTACTTTTTCTTCGGCAGCAGCTACAGTTTTGGGTTATATTTTTCCTCAAAAATCGAGCGAGTTTGAAGCTAAGGCAAAAGAAGCGTCCAATTCAAGAGTTTATGGACTCATACATTATCGTGTTGACTGCGAAATGGGCTTGGTTCATGGGAAAAAAATTGGCGATTATGCCATAGCTAGAGGTAAAGCCGATAATTCAGGATTATGATTTATTCTTTGATGTACAAAATTTGGTCTCATTTTTGATTTACCAAATTTAGTACTTAAATAGTTTTATGAAAAAGAGCATTTATATTCTTTATCTCGGTTTGATAATATTAGTGTCAAACTGCACAACTGCTGAAAAAGAGCCTGTTGCCCCAGTAGAATTAGAAATTGCCAATACTGTAGCTGACAAATGGGGAGAAATGACCCTACGTCACTTGAAAGTCCAGAATTTGAAAACGCCTACCTACGTTTCCAGGTCTTTGGGCTATATCGGGCTCACTATGTTTGAGACAGTGGTAAATGGTAGCATAGTTTACCAGTCAGTTGCCAAACAGTTAAATGGATTAGGTGAGTTACCAAAGCCAGAAGTAGGTAAATCCTATGATTGGGAGACTTCTTTAAATGCAGGACAAGCCTATATCATCAAACAAATGTGGCAACATGCTATGGCAGATGATAATAAAAGAATTGATTCTCTCGAAAATGCCATTTTTGCCGAAAGAAATTTAGCCGTTAAAGATACTGCCATAGTAAATCGCTCCAAAAGATATGGATTGAGTGTAGCAAAAGCAATTTATGAATGGTCTAAAACTGATGGTGGACATTTGGGTTATTTAACAAATTTTGATGCCAAGTATGCTTTTCCCAAAGGAACTAATTTTTGGACACCTCCAGTAAACGGACAATCTTCGGTTTTGATGCCTTTGCACCCGCATTGGGGCAAAAATCGTACCTTTACATCCACAAATTCGCAGCTTCCTGTGCCTCAAATTATTCCTTATTCTGACGACAAGAACTCAGCTTTTTATAAAGAATTTAAGGAAGTTTATGACATCCAGTTGGCTTTAACACAAACACAAAAAGAAATAGCCAATTGGTGGGGTGATGATCCTTCAGAAACATATGCACCTCCTGGGCATTCATATAGTTTGGCTTTGCAGATTTTGAGAGTAAAAAAACCAAACTTATTTACAGCGGCAGAGTCCTTTGCCAAAGTGGGTATGTCTGTGGCTGATGCCTTTATCAATTGTTGGAAATGTAAATATACCTATCACTCCGTAAGACCGGCGGCTTACATCAGAAAAAACATCAAGGGTTCATTTGAGCAATTTTGGCCTGAACCTCCTTTTCCAGCTTTTGCGTCAGGACATTCTACACAAGCATCTTCTGCTGCAGAAGCTCTGATAAGTGTATATGGCGATAACGTAGTATTTGATGACGTTACGCACGTAGGTCGCCCTAAAGATATATTTAGAAATGTTGAATACAAGAAAAGGAGTTATACTTCAATTTCTCAAACTGCTATTGAATGCGGTATTTCGAGACTTTACGGAGGAATTCACACCCGTCAAGACAATGAAGTTGGTATGTCTGAAGGTAAAAAAATTGGAGCTAATATTAACGCTCTTTCATGGAAGAGGTAATCTTTAAAAATAAAATATATCATCAATTCTGAAAAATGGCCTCTTATGAGGTCTTTTTTTTTGAATTTTATTTCCAGAGCAATTTCAGAAAAAATCTGTACATTTGAACTTCAACCATTTCTTAAAATATGAAAACTATTATCTGCTTTTTATTAGGAATTTCCTTTGCATTTGCTCAAAAAAAATCTGATTGGCAAAGTCTTTTTAATGGCAAAAATCTGGATGGCTGGGATATCAAAATTTCAGGTCGTGAGGTAAATGAAAACTACAAAAACACCTTTTTGATAGAAAATAAAATGCTCAGAGTAAGCTACAAAGAGTATGAAACTTTCGGAGACAACTATGGACATTTGTACTATAAAACTCCTTATTCACATTATATTTTGGACTATGTTTATAGATTTACCGGTAACCAAACGCCAGGAGGAGCGTCTTGGAATGTTAGAAATAGTGGTGTAATGTTTCATTCACAATCGGCCCAAAGTTTGAGTTTTGATCAAGACTTTCCTGTGTCTTTAGAAATGCAACTATTGGGAGGCTTAGGAAATGGCCCACGACACACGGCAAACCTTTGTACACCCGGTACACATGTTTACATGAATGACAGACTTAGAATGGAACATTGTATAGATTCTGATTCAAAAACATATGACGGTGACCAATGGATAAAGGCCAGATTGATAGTTTTGGGAGATTCTATGGTGCATCAAGTCATAGAAGGTGACACCGTTTTGAGTTATCAAAAAACCAAAGTAGGAGAAGGAACTACAAAGAATTTCAACTGGAAACAGTGGGGTTTTAGTGACGAAGCTGCCGCTTTTTGGGAAAAGCAAAACGGACTTCCTTTAAAAGAAGGTTATATAGCTTTGCAAGCCGAAAGTCATCCTATTGATTTTAAAGACATTAGATTGCTGAATCTAAAAGGATGTATGGACAAAAAAGCTAAAAACTATAAAAGTTATTATTTAGAAATGGATAAGAATACCTGCAAGTATTAATTGAGGTCATTTCTAAATCTGCTTGGCAACTTATATTTTATAAAGTATTATTTTACCTTATATCACCTTATTTTCTTGGATGTGATTGTCGAGAAAAAACAGCATTTTGTAGTTGAAATCTCCAAGGCTATGGATTTTGTGAAGTAATATCTAAAAATATTTATATTTTTAGATGAATTAATTATTTTCAGCCTTTTATATAATACAAAAATGAAATCATCAAGACGAAATTTTATTCAATCACTCGGTGTAGTGGGAGCAGGAATCGGAATTTCTGCTGAGACTTTTGGCCACACCACCAAAGTTTCAATATCTTCAAAACCCAATGGAGACGACCAACAGCTATTTGTGGGTGACGATATTGCTGTCACAAAAACTGAACATGGTAAAGTCAGGGGTTTTATTGTTAGAGGAATTCATACATACCTAGGTGTACCTTATGGAGCGGACACTTCGGGTAAAAACCGTTTTATGCCACCTCAAAAACCAGCTCCTTGGGCAGAAATTCGACCAACACTTTGGTGGGGAAATTCTGCTCCTCAGATTATGGAGAAACGCTATGCTAATACTTATGCTTCATTTGTAGATCATTGGAATTACGACGATGTGTCAGAAGATTGTCTCAAAATTAATGTTTGGACACCTTCAATTGATACTAAAAAACGCCCAGTTTTAGTTTGGCTTCATGGTGGAGGTTTTGTAAACGGCAACGCCATTGAGCAAGATGGCTACCATGGCGAAAATATTTCTAGACTTGGTAATATCGTTTTTTGTTCACTAAATCATAGATTGGGAGCTTTGGGTTATAGCCATTTGAAAGCCGCTGGTGGTCATCCGGCCTCGGGCAATGTTGGAAATCTTGATATGGTTTTGGCTCTTGAATGGGTAAAAAACAACATCGCAAATTTCGGTGGTGATCCTTCGAATGTAACTATCATGGGTCAGTCGGGAGGAGGTTCGAAAGTGACCACATTGATGAATATGCCTTCAGCTAAAGGACTTTTTCACAAAGCTGTGGTACTTAGTGGAGGTTCATTGACTGGCGTTAATAAG
>JAIPAJ010000002.1 GCA_021740125.1 Leadbetterella sp.
AGTAAGGGACCACCACACCAAACATTGCAAAGTAAATCCCACTTGGGCCGAAAGGCCCCCGTTGGCAAATTTGGCTAAAATCAAGCCTGAAGGAGCCGCAAACAACAAAACAACAAAAACATAAATTTTTCCTAAATTTCGGTGCCATTTCGGATATTTTTCGATAATTCGAGGCAAAAATTGGGGAATTCCAACCAACCAAACCACCAAAGCCGAACTGATGTGCATGTAAAAGCCAATTTTAAAAATGAGCTTAGATGTAACCTCAAATGTTTTGGTACCGAGGAAGCCTTTTCGGGGAGCAAAGTCAAAATAAGGAATTGTATTTTCTGTCATCACCATGGCAAAAACCACCCCAACAATACTGAGCAGAACCAATGGTAAGCTGAAATATTTACGAAAAGACTCTATTTGCAATTAGTTTTCTGATTGTAAAGCTACGTTTTTTTACCAAATATTTTTGGGTAAAAAAAAGCCACTCCTATGTTAAAGAGTGGCTTAACTACATTTTCTCTATTTGATCCTTGAAAAACCCGTTGGTTTCATATAAATAGATTCTACTTTTTCTACAATTTTTCCAGAAACTTCAGAAGCGTCACGTACTTTTATCCAGTCCGGATTGGCTCTGAAATCATCCCAAGATTTCTTGGCGGCCTCTGCGTCTTTGTGAGCAAGAAAATACAGTAATGTTGGTTGTCCTCCATCTTTTTCTATGGTTTCAAAATACATGATGTTTTGCATTCCATGACCTTCAAACAACTTTCTTGTATGGTCTCTGAAACGTGCCACAATGTTTGGATATCTTCCGGGCAAGCAGTAGTATGTCCTCATTTCAAACAAACGCTCCGGGTTGGCTTGCTGAAATTTAATTTTCTTAGTGAGTTCAGGGTGTAAAGTCATAAACTTTGACTCCACCTTGGCAACAATTTTACCACTTTCCTCTGACTTTTTAGCCACCTCTTTCCATTCAGGATCTGCACCAAAAGCTTTCCAAGATGCATCTCTGGCCTCTTTACTTGGATAACCTAATACATAATATAGGACATTATTGTCTCCCGTTGTCGGTGTCCAATATCCTATGTTTTCCATACCATGTTTCTCAAAAATCTTGGTGGTATGATCGGTAAATCTTGTAATCAAATTGGGCAATTTACCTGGATGGCAATAATAAATCCGCAGCTCGTAGTATTTCGATGGCTTTTTCTTTGCAAAGCTTAAAACAGAAATGGTCATAGCCATCAATAGCAATATTGTTTTTTTCATTATGGTTGAATTGTTTTTTTTATCAAATGTAAATCAAAGTTTGTATTTACCCAAACACAAGATCCATTTGTATAGTCAAGGTTTGCATTGCCAAGTTTGTGTCGGCACACACTTCACTAAATACATTTGAACACTCTCACAATTATTTTCTTCAAATAAATTAAATATCTTGCATAAAAAACTTACTTTTTTTAAGCCAAAACCTTTGTAGAACTTTGCGTTACTTTGTGTAATAACTCTATTCAATATCATAAAAAAAAATGAAAAATTTCAACCTAAAAAGCTTTCAAATAATAGGCAGCGAGAAATTTAATCCTAAAATCCACCCAACCAAAATTAAAGATTTTTATGAAGATAAAGTTGATTATGAAGCAATTCTGAAAAGTCTACAAACCGAAATGGACGAGTTGCAAAGCATCATGTATGCCCATTCAAAATATGGAGTTTTAGCGGTTTTTCAGGCCATGGACGCTGCAGGAAAAGACGGCACCATGAAGGCCGTTTTCCAAGGAGTACATCCGCTCGGTATGAGTTTTTATTCTTTCAAAAGACCTTCTGAAACTGCGCTCAACCACGATTACATGTGGCGTTGTTACAAAGAATTGCCTGAAAGAGGCAAAATGCAAATCTTCAATCGCTCCTACTACGAAGAAGTATTGGTTGTTAAAGTACATCCTGAAATCTTAGAAAATTACCAAAAAATTCCTGACGAACTTAAGGGCAAAGATGTTTGGAAAAAACGCTATCAAGACATCAAACATTTTGAGGATTATTTGGCCAACAACGGTATTGTGGTAATAAAGTTTTTCTTGAATGTATCCAAAGAAGAACAAGGCAACCGCCTGATAGAAAGGATAGAAGACATTACAAAAAATTGGAAATTTGAAGAAGGTGATATAAAAGAGCGTGGCTTTTGGGATGAATACCAAAAAGCATACGAAGAAATGATAAACGAAACCTCAACAGAAAAAAACCCTTGGTATGTAGTTCCTGCCGACGATAAGAAAAATATGCGTCTGATAGTAGCCAAAATAATTGTTGAGAAACTGAAAGAACTAAAAATGAGCTATCCCGAACCTGACGAAGCTAGGAAACAAACGCTTTTAGGTTTGATTGATACCATTAAGCAACAGAATCAATAGTTAAACAATTTTCCCAAATTGTAAGATTTACTAGGCAAAAAAGATGATAAAACTAAAACATTACCAATTCATTCAATTATTTCATTCAATTAATTTCAACCTAAAATGAAAAGAAATCAATTTATCAAAACCCTCGGATTAAGCTCTTTAGCTTTGTCAACTAAGGCCAATTTCCAACCTTCTGCAGCATTTCAAGGACTCAAAATCGGTTTGGCTTCTTATACCCTAAGAAAATACTCACTAGATCAAGTCATAGAAATAATGAAACGCTTGGAATTAAAAGATGTTTGTCTAAAAAGTTTTCATTTGCCATTTGATACTTCGCCAGATCAACTAAAAAGTATTACAAATAAATTGAAATCCAATGGTCTTAATCCATATTCGGCAGGGGTTATCTACATGAAAACCAATGAAGAAGTAGAAAAATACTTCAAATATGCCCAAAATGCTGGCCTAAAAATGATTGTAGGAGCTCCCGAGCATCACCTATTAGCAAAAGTAGAAGAAATGGTGAAAGCCACTGACATCAAAATAGCCATCCATAACCATGGACCTGAGGATAAAATCTTTCCTTCTCCCGCCAGTATTTATGAAAAAATCAAAAACTTGGACGCCAGAATTGGCCTTTGCATAGATACAGGTCACACTTTTAGACTTAAACAGGATCCCGCAGCCGAATTTAGAAAATACCGTGATAGACTTTTTGATATTCACCTCAAGGACCTTAATTCTCAAAAGCCTGATGCCGAAAACATGGAAATTGGAAGAGGTGTTATGAACATTTCGTTATACATACAAGTGCTTAAAGAACTCAAATACGACGGCATTATTGGTGTAGAATATGAAAAAGATGCGGATAATGCAGCATACGGACTAACAGAATCAATTGGTTATCTCCGTGGTATCCTCCGGATGTCTTGATATTTTAAATCGAAATATCTTTCAAAATCATCTTTCTTAGTATCTTTGTTATAATTTTCAAATATGGCCGATACTTTATGGGTCATATAGAGTGCTTTTCAATAAAAATTTTAATCTCGGTAAAGGTCTTTTGATTCATTCAATGGCATTTACCAAATGAACTGGTCACTTTTGAACGCAGAGGATTTCCTAAAAATATACTCGGAAGATAGTTTTGTGCAGAACATTGTTTTGTCACAAAAATCGCATCCCAATATCCACCTAGAAGGCACTTCTGGGAGTTTAGATGCTATTTTGGCCGCTGCCATTTATCAGAGTAATCCTCAATCGACTTTAATTGTTCTACCAGATAAAGAAGATGCGTTATATTTTTTCAACGACCTGCAAAATATTTTTGGTTTCGAAAGCCCCAAAATAGCCTATTTTCCTGCATCCATCAAAAGACTTTATGAATATGAGGAAATAGAAAACGCAAATGTCATTCAGCGGGCAGAGCTGCTTAATCGCCTGAACAATTCTGCTGACCCTTTGCTTATAGTCAGCTATCCAGAAGCTCTTTCCGAAAAAGTTGTGAGTAAAAAAACGCTCATAGCCAACACTTTACGCATAAAGGTAGGTGATAAACTAGATTTAAACTTTGTAACAGAACTACTCGTTTCCTACGATTTCGAAAAGACCGATTTCGTTTACGAACCAGGTCAATTTGCGATTAGAGGTGGTATTTTTGATGTATATTCTTATGCCGCTGATACTCCATTTAGGGTAGAATTGTTTGGTGACGAAATAGAAAGTATCCGTATTTTTGACACAGAAACGCAGCTTTCTAACAAAACCATGGATGGAATAAGCATTGTGCCCAATATCCATGAAAAACTACGTTTTGAAGAAACTGTGCCGATTTTTAGTTTTATTCCCGAAAAAACAATTCTTTGGATAAAAGATTACGTTTTTACGCTGGATAGGGTGGAGGACAACCTCAATCGTATTTCCGAAATTTACGATTCCAAAAAAGCCAGTGGTGGAGACATTAATTTAGTATTCAAACCCGACCATTCGTTTTTAGCAAAAAAAGAATTTACTCATTTTCTAAAATTCTATCCCACTATAGAATTTGGCAGAAAGAGTTTTCTTAAAGAAACTCATAAAATAAGCTACGATTCTAAATCACAACCCTCTTTTAATAAAGATTTTACACTTTTAATTAATGACATTGCCGAAAACCAAGCAAACGGGTTTTCGTGTTATATAAGTTCTGATTCGCTTAAACAACTCAATCGCCTCGAAACGATTTTTACCGAAATTAACCCCACAATACGGTTTCTTTCTGTTTATGCCAATTTCAGAGAAGGTTTTATAGATTTACAAAACAAAATACTGGTTTACACTGACCATCAGATATTTGAGCGGCTCAATCGCTACAAAGTAAAAGACCGTTTCTCAAAGTCGAAAGCACTCACTATAAAGGAACTAAAAACCTTACAAACAGGTGATTATGTAACCCATGTGGACTACGGTATCGGGCGTTTTGCAGGTATGGAAACTATTGATGTCGGTGGAAAAAAACAAGAAGCTATCAGGTTGGTATACAAAGACAATGATCTTTTGTACATCAATATCCACAGTTTACACAAAATAGCCAAATACTCAGGTAAAGAGGGAGATGCTCCTAACATGAGTAAGCTCGGCTCTGGCGACTGGGAAAACAAAAAATCAAAAGCAAAACGACAAGTTAAAGACATTGCTAAAGAGCTCATTGCTCTTTATGCCAAACGAAGAGAAGTGCATGGTTTCGCATTCTCACCCGACAATTATATGCAGATTGAGCTGGAGTCATCGTTTATGTACGAAGACACCCCTGACCAAGCTTCTGCCACTGCTAAAGTGAAAGAAGATATGGAAAAACCATATCCTATGGACAGACTAGTTTGTGGTGATGTTGGTTTTGGAAAAACAGAAGTGGCCATTCGTGCGGCCTTCAAAGCCGTAAATGACTCTAAACAAGTAGCAATTTTGGTTCCAACTACCATTTTGGCCATGCAGCATCACCGAACCTTCTCGGAAAGACTGTCAAAAATGCCTGTAAATGTCGATTATCTTAACCGATTTAAGTCAGCAAGTGATACTACAAAAACACTCAAAGCACTCAAAGAAGGTAAAGTGGATATCATTATAGGTACACACAAATTGCTCAACAAAAACATTGAGTTCAAAAATCTTGGGCTTTTGGTGATAGACGAAGAACAAAAGTTTGGTGTAAAGTCAAAAGACAGAATAAAAGAATTGAAACTAAACGTGGATGTTTTGACCCTCACCGCCACTCCCATTCCTCGTACCTTACATTTCTCACTCATGGGTGCTCGTGACTTATCGGTAATTGCTACACCACCGGCCAACCGCCAACCAGTAACTACTCAAGTTGAAGTTTTTAAAGAAGAAATCATTCGTGATGCCATCAGTTATGAGTTAAATAGGGGAGGGCAAGTGTTTTTCGTTCATAACAGAGTTGCTGATATTGAATCGATCGCCAATATCATTTACAGATTAGTTCCAGAGGCTAAAATTGGTGTTGCACATGGCAAAATGGAAGGTGATAAACTCGAAAAAGTGATGATGCGTTTCATTGAAAACGAGATAAATATCTTGATTTCTACCAATATTATTGAGTCTGGGCTTGACATTCCAAACGCCAACACCATCATTATCAATCAAGCTCACATGTTTGGTCTTTCAGATTTGCACCAAATGCGGGGTAGGGTAGGACGTTCAAACAAAAAAGCCTACTGTTTTCTTTTGGGCCCTCCTAGTTCTGGTCTTACCAAAGATGCCCGAAAACGCCTTCAAACCTTGGAGGAATTCACCGATTTGGGTGATGGCTTCAAAGTGGCTATGCGAGACTTGGATATCCGTGGAGCTGGCAATTTACTTGGGGCCGAACAAAGTGGTTTTGTGAATGACTTGGGATATGATATGTACCACAAAATTTTGGATGAAGCCGTTTCTGAGTTAAAAGAGAACGAATTCAAAAGTCTTTTTGAAGGAGAACTTTCCAAAAAAACCTTCAAAATTGAAGACTGTCAAATAGAGACTGACCTACAAATCTTAATTCCAGACCATTACATTGTCAATATGTCTGAAAGACTTTCGGTCTATAATGCTATAGATGATCTAAAAACAGAGGACGAACTCAATAAATTCACCGTTTCGTTGATTGACCGATTTGGAAAATTACCGATAGAAGTTGAAGAATTATTTAGAATCGTAAAAGTGCGTTGGAAGGCTGAATACATCGGTTTTGAAAAAATAACGCTGAAAAATAATAACCTTAAAGGATATTTCGTTTCTCAAAAGCATCAAGAATATTATCAAACAGATAAGTTTGGCAGAATTCTTGATTATATAAAACTGCATCCAAAAGAGTGCAGTTTAAAGCAAATCAAAGACAAATTGATATTTTCGGCCGAAAACACTGTTAATATCAATAAAATCATTGATTTATTCGAAAAAATTGTGGCTTTCATTGATGCCAAACAATGACTTGGTAATATATTTTAAACTATTTTTGTGTTTTAATTCGCAGAAAACAAAATAAAAAAAGAATGAAGAGACTTATTTATGGTGTAACAATTCTTACACTTTCTCTTTTTGTAGCTACTTCTTGTAGCAAAGGTAAAAAAGCGTCAAGTTTGAATCCTGGTAAAAAAAGTAGAACCACAGGAGCTGCCTATGCCAAAAAAGGTAAAGAAGGATTCCAAGTAGCTTCTTTTGCTGGTCAACCTGCTGGACCCAACATGGTCTTTATCGAAGGTGGTCGTTTTACAATGGGAACCCTTGAAGAGGATGTTACCTACACACGAGACAACATCGAACGTACGGTTACAGTTGCTTCATTCTACATGGATGAAACAGAAATCGCAAATATCGACTATCTTGAATACATCTATTCTATCAGCCAAGACTCCACACGTGAGTTTGTGCAAGCAGCTTTGCCTGATACAACAGTTTGGGCTAACGAAATGTCATTCAATGACCAATACGTAGACCAATATCTTCGTTACCCTGGGTTTAGAAATTTCCCTGTTGTGGGGGTTTCATGGATTCAAGCCAACGACTACTGTAAATGGAGATCGGCCATTGTAAATGCAGGCCTTTCTGAAAAGTATGGTAATGGTTCAAAGAAAAAAATGGGTTTGCCTTTTGGAAAGAAAAAGAAAGGTGCTGCTGAAGTAGCCTCTGCTCCTAAAGTTACGGGTAGGGTGCCAATCGAAACAGGAATCAATATTCCAGACTTCAGACTTCCAACAGAGGCTGAATGGGAATATGCTGCAAAAAGTATGATTGGTACACAATACATAGACGAAAATCAGTCGAATCAAAGAATTTATCCTTGGGATGGCTCAGCTATGCGTAAAGCAAAAGGTAAAAATAAAGGAAACATGATGGCCAACTTCAAAAGAGGTAGAGGTGACTACGCCGGTATAGCTGGTAAACAAAACGATAAGGCTATCATTACTGAAGAAGTTTACTCTTTTGCCCCTAACGATTTCGGTCTTTATAATATGGCTGGAAACGTGAACGAGTGGGTTTATGACCTTTACAGACAAGGTTCTTATCAAGACTTTAGCGATTTGAATCCAATCCGTAGAAGTGACTTCCAAGACGAAGCCAAACTTTATGATAAAGAAAACTTCAACTCCCTAATAGACAACAAATTAAGAGTTTTCAAGGGTGGTTCATGGAACGATATCGCTTATTGGTTGTCACCTGGAACGAGAAGATATCTGGATCAGGATTCTTCTACCGCTACTATCGGATTTAGATGTGCGATGATTTCAGTAGGTCCAAAAGGCAAGAAGTCTTTGTAAGAAATTAAGTTTTAGAAAATATTTAATCGCCTCGGTTTTAATAAGCCGAGGCGATTGTTATTATATAGAGTTCAGAACAACCTGAAGCGAGCAATATATTTCCTGCTTCTTCCAAAGTTGATCCAGTAGTAAGCACATCATCCACCAGTGCAATTCGTTTTCCTTCAATATTTTTAATATTTTTAACTTCAAAAACACCTTCAATGTTTTTAAACCTTTTAAAACGACTTCCAGTCTTGGTTTGAGAAATAGTAAACGTTTGACGAACCAAAGACTCTTCATCATAGGGTGTTTTTAAGACTTCTGAGAGCCCCTTAGCAAAAGCATCAGCCTGATTGTAGCCTCTGAGCTTTTGTTTGTCTTTATGGAGTGGAATTCCTATTATTAAGTCGATCTTTTCTTCCAACTGTATCGACTTCAAATCATTTGCATACAATTTTCCAATATATTCTGCTAATTCTGGCTTATTTTTGTACTTGAGTGTGTGAAGTATATTTTGAACTTTTCCCTTTTTCGAAAATTTAAGGAAAGAGTATACCTGTTTCACGTTTAATTTTCCCCAGAACTTTCGCTCTAAGAGTTCAATCGGGTGCAAATGAGAATTGGTTTTGGGTATTGCTAGGAGGCATTCAATACATAAGTGGTTTTCAGAGCCTAGTATGTTTTTCTCACAACTTACGCAAACTCTTGGGTATATAAAATCCAAAAGTAGATTAATGTATCTTTTAAATGTGGTTTTCATTATTGTATGTCATTAGAAATCAAAGATAATAAAGAAATATGGGACAATTTAATTCGTTTTTTAAAACAAACAACGGGTAAAAAGCCTTCCGACCTAAATGCTGTCCTATTTTTAATTGGGATTCAGGAATTAGGAAAGGGAAATTTGCGTTTTTCTAAAGAAGAAAAACAGGATTTAATGCATATCGCCATATGCAAAGTGCTAAGCTTTGGTGGTTTTTATGAACTTGAAGGTAAGGACAGTGAAGGTTGGCCACATTGGAAACTCATTAAACCATTGCCACAATTTGATTTATTGAGTCAGGAACAATTGCTCAAACATTTTGTCATAGAATATTTTAGAAATGATATTGGTTTGCACATATGAAACTTACAACATTCAACGTAAATGGAATAAGATCAGCCCTTAACAAAGGTTTAGAAGATTGGTTAAAAAGTCACGATCCCGATGTTTTGTGTTTACAAGAAATTAAATTATTCGAAACCGAACTTGTTGAGCCCATTTTTGTAAAATTAGGATACCATTGTCATTGGTTTCCTGCTCAAAAAAGAGGATATGCGGGCGTAGCTATTCTTAGTAAACAAAAACCTGAAAGGGTGACTTATGGTTGTGGAATAGAGCAATATGATTTGGAAGGACGAACAATTGTTGCAACTTTTGAAAAGTTTCACGTTTTATGTGCCTATTTTCCATCAGGAACTATGGGCGACATCAGACAAGACGTAAAAATGGCTTTTCTGGACGATATGTTTGAGTTCATTCATCGATTTGACAGGGCAGAAAAACCCATATTTGTATGTGGTGACATCAATATTTGTCATAACGAGATTGATATTCATAATCCTAAATCTAACGCTAAGAGCTCTGGTTTTCTACCTGAAGAGCGGGCTTGGGTTGGCAAGTTTATTGATAGTGGATTTAAAGATTGTTTTAGACTAAAAAACACTGATCCTCAACAGTATACATGGTGGTCGTACAGAGCAGGAGCAAGGTCAAAAAATTTAGGGTGGAGGATTGATTACATCTTTGTAAATCATGAAGCCCAGGACTTTATATTAGACGCACAAATACATGCAGATGTTATTATGTCGGATCATTGTCCTGTTTCAGTAGAATTGATGTTTTAGAGTTTTTCAGTTATATTATTGATATTCAATATTTTATGAAAAAAAATGTGGAGTTCTCGGGCTTAATAGAGAAAATATCTGAGTTTAAAAGCAAGTATTATAAAAACTTACTTTTAAAAGGTGCTTTAATTGGGTTGTCGCTCATTTTATTCGCCTATATAATAATCAATTTCTTAGAATACTTTGGAAGGTTTAGTTCTTCTTTTAGGGCAATTCTTCTTATTGGATTCATTGCGGTATCAGCATACACACTATTTTTCTATATTTTAAAACCCTTGTTTTATTTACTGAACTTCAATAAGCCTATTTCAGACGAAATCGCTGCTCAGCAAATTGGCACATTCTTTCCCAACATAAAAGATAAGTTACTCAATACGCTCCAGCTGGCAAACGGATTGTCTGATACGGATAATGCCTTGTTGGAAGCGAGTATTGCTCAAAAAACAAAAGAATTAAAATTGGTAAAATTTGCTGATGCTATAAACTTAAAAGAAAACAGAAAATATCTAAAATACGCACTTCCACCATTATTGGCCATTTTATTGATTTCAGCCATCGCTCCTTCATTTTTCAAAAGTACAGAGCGTATTGTATATTTTAAAAGAAATTTTGCTGAGCCTGCTCCATTTCAGTTCGAAATACTTAATAAAAATTTACAAGCAGTTAAAAACGAGGACTATCAACTAAATCTTAGATTATTGGGAAACTCCTTGCCTGAAGATGTTTTTTTAGTCTATAACGACCGTAAATACAAGATGAATTTTAAAGATTCTAGAAACTTTGACTTTGTTTTTTCTAAAGTGCAAGAGGAAGCAGAGTTCCATTTTCTAGCTGGTGGATTCACCTCTAATACCTTTAAATTAGAAATGATAGCCAGACCTAGTTTGCTCTCTTTCAATGTAGAGCTTAAATATCCGGCATACCTAAACAAAACCTCCGAAGATTTCGACAACGTTGGGAATCTTATTGTTCCTGAAGGTACTGTTGTGGAATGGAAATTTAAAACAGATGACACAGATTCTTTAAAAGTAATTTTTGAAGGTAATAAGCCATTGAATATTACCAAAGGATTCATCACTGATTTTAATTTTCAAAAACGATTCGCTAAATCATCAAACTACGAAGTAATTTTAAAAAATGAGAACGCTACAACCAATGCCGAAAAAATATCATACTATATCAATGTCATCCCTGATAGGTTTCCACAAATAAGTTTTGAACAAATAAAAGATAGTAGCTTATACAATTATATCGGAATAGGAGGGAGTATTTCTGACGATTATGGCTTGTCAGATTTTAAGTTTATATATAGAACCAAGGGCAATACCCCTTTCAAAGCGGTTGATATTCCTTTTAACAAAACCTCACTTTCTCAAACATTCTTTTATCAGGTAAATATCAACAATCTGGGATTAGAAAAAAGCGATAGACTTGAATATTATCTTCAAGTTACAGACAATGACGGAGTAAATGGTCATAAATCTACAAAGTCGGGAACTATGAGTTTTGGAATGCCCACCTCCCAGCAATTTGACCAAGAAGTAGAAAAACAAATTGAAAAAACAGAAGACAAGTTCGAGGATCTTTTACAAAAATCAAAAGAATTTAAGAAAGCCCTAGAAAACTTAGAGTCTGATCTGAAAAAGAAAAAGGAGATGGACTTTCAAGACAAAAAAGAGTTTGAAGAACTTCTGAAGAAAAAAGATGAAATGATGAAGGAACTCAAGGACCTTCAAAAGCAACTTCAAGACCTAAAAGAAAAACAAAATAGATTTGAAAAACAAAGTCCAGAAATGCAGCAGAAAATGGATATGCTCCAAAAAATGCTTGATGAACTCATGAAAAACGAGGATTCAAAAGCACTCGAAGACTTGAAAAAAATGATGGAGGAGCAGCTCAATGATAAATCTTTGGACAAAATGAATGATTTCAAAAAAGACCAAAGGAACATTGACAAAGAAATAGATCGCACCATGAAACTCTTTAAGGATCTACAACTAAAACAAAAAGTGGAAGAAACCGTAAAAGAATTAGAAAAACTTGCTGAAAAACAAGAAGACCTTGCCGATAAAACCGAAAAAGAAAATAAAGATTCTCCAAAAAATGATGATCTGAAAAAAGAACAAGAGAAACTAAACAAAGAATTTGAAGAGAAAAAAGAGAAATTAAATGATATAGAAAAGTTAAGTAAAGAACTCAAAAAAGAGGTCGATACCCAAAAAGAAGAGCAGAAGGATGTCTCAGAAGAGCAGAAAAAGGCTCAAAAAGAGATGGAAAATAAAGACAACAAAGCAGCCAGCAAAGCCCAAAAGAAAGCCTCAAAGTCAATGAAAAAAATGGCTGCGGAGATGTCAGAAAACATGCAAGGTGCAGAGATGAAACAATTAGACATAGACATAGATGCACTCAGAGACATTTTAGAAAATCTCCTAAAAATATCTCATGACCAAGAACGGGTTATGAAAAGCTTTCGGTCTATTTCAGTATCAGACCCTCGCTTTGTTAATCTATCTCAAGAACAATTAAAGATATCTGATGACGCCAAAGTTGTTGAAGACTCTCTTTATTCACTCGCAAAACGAGTCATGCAAATAGAATCTTTCATAACCAAAGAAGTGACAGATATGAAAAACAGTATTGATGAATCTGTCAAATTTATTAAAGAACGAAAAACACCACAGGCTGCATCAAAACAACAATTTTCAATGACTTCGATGAACAACTTGGCACTGATGTTAGGCGATACCTTCAAACAAATGCAACAAATGATGGCTATGGCCATGCCAGGTTCAGGAAAAGGAGGTAAACAAGGAAATACACCGAGCGAAGGAATGGGTGAAAAACAACAGGAGCTAAACAAAAAAATTCAAGGAATGGGGCAATCGGGGATGGGTGGAAAACAATTGTCCGAAGAGTTAGCCAAAATTGCCAATGAACAATCCAAAATAAGAAAGCAACTCAAAGACCTTCAAGAACAAATGAATGGTACTGAACAAGGCAAAAAACTTGGAAACAATCTAGATGAATTACAAAAGAAAATGGACGAAAGTGAGAATGACTTAGTAAATAAACGTATTACACCCGCATTATTAAAACGTCAAAAAGAAATAGAAATACGCTTACTTGAAGCTGAAAAAGCCATAAAAGAACAAGAGTTAGACAACAAAAGAAAATCAAATACTGGCGTCACTTTTAACAGGGTGAGTCCACCAGACTTAGAGAAATTCAAGAAAGAGAAAGAAAAACAACTGGAACTACTACGCACAACTCCTCCAAACTTCACACCTTTTTATAAAAAACAAACAGATAGTTATTTTAAAAGAATCAATTAAATATTGTTTCACGTGAAACAATTAAAATTTGTTTCACGTGAAACATCAACATATATGTTCGAACAATACGATGTAATAGTAGTAGGAGCCGGTCACGCAGGATGTGAAGCTGCACACGCGGCGGCCACAATGGGTTCAAAGGTTTTATTAATCACCATGAACTTGCAAACAATCGCTCAAATGTCTTGTAACCCAGCAATGGGTGGTGTAGCAAAAGGCCAAATAGTAAGAGAAATAGATGCTTTGGGAGGAATATCAGGAATTGTATCTGACGAAACCATGATTCAATTCAGAATGCTAAATCGTTCAAAAGGCCCTGCGATGTGGTCGCCTCGTTGTCAATCAGACAGAATGGAGTTTGCTATAAATTGGAGAGATAAGCTTGAAAAAAACCATAATGTGTCCTTCTGGCAAGAAATGGTAACAGGACTATTGATAGAAAACAATCGCGTTACAGGAGTTAAAACCTCTCTAGGTTTAGACATAAAAGCTAAGTCTGTAGTACTTACCAATGGAACATTTCTAAATGGAAAAATACACATAGGCGAAAAAAACTTTGGAGGTGGACGAACAGGGGAGTCGGCAGCTTACGGCATAACTGAGCAATTGGTAACTTTGGGTTTTGAATCTGGCCGAATGAAAACAGGCACACCACCAAGGGTTGATAGCAGAACAGTTAACTACGAAGCCATGGAAGAACAACTTGGTGACGAAAATCCAGAGAAGTTTTCTTATACCAATACACCTACTTTAGGTAAGCAAAATAGTTGTTGGATCAGTTATACAAATCTAGGTGTTCACGATGAATTAAGAAAGGGTTTCGATAAATCGCCTATGTTCAATGGCCGTATTCAAGGACTTGGTCCAAGATATTGCCCGTCTGTTGAAGACAAAATAAATAGGTTTGCTGACAAAGATAGTCATCAAATTTTTCTAGAACCAGAAGGAAGAACAACCATCGAAATGTATGTAAATGGATTTTCTACATCTCTCCCTGAAGATGTACAATATGCCGCCTTGAAGAAAATACCGGGATTTGAAAATATAAAAATGCTTCGCCCTGGCTATGCGATTGAATATGATTTCTTTCCACCTACACAATTAAAGCTAACTTTAGAAACCCACTTAATAGAAAATCTCTTTTTTGCTGGGCAAATAAACGGTACTACAGGTTATGAAGAAGCAGGAGCACAAGGTTTAATGGCTGGAATAAATGCACACAGAAAATGCAAAGAACTGGACGGCTTTATCTTAAAAAGAGACGAAGCATATATTGGTGTTTTGATAGATGATCTTGTAAACAAAGGAACAGACGAACCCTATAGAATGTTTACATCAAGAGCAGAGTTCAGAACTATCCTAAGGCAAGATAATGCAGACGTAAGATTAACTAAAAAAGGAAACGATATAGGATTGGCTTCAGACTTAAGATTGGGAAACGTAAATAAGAAAATTGAGAATTCTGAAAAACTATACAAAGTCTTGAGTGAAACCAAAGTTATTCCAGACGAAATCAATGGTTTCTTAGAAAAGAATAATTCTGCAAACATAAGAGAAAAGGCAACTTTTTATAGTTTATTAAAAAGGCCCGAACTTAGCATAGAAAATCTAAAACCAGCAAATGATACTTATTATAAAATAATTTCTGAATACTCAAAAGACGAATTGGAGCAAACTGAAATTAAAATAAAGTATGAAAAGTATATAGAAAAAGAACTTCTTCTGGCGGAAAAACTGACGAAGTTTGATGATCTTAAAATCAATCCTGACTTTGATTACGAGAATCTTAAATCGATATCTATCGAAGCCAGACAAAAATTAAAAAAAATAAAACCAATAACATTGGGACAAGCATCAAGAATAAGTGGTGTTTCACCTGCAGATATTTCTGTTATTATGTTACATTTAGGGAGATGAAATATATTTTATACTGGACGTGCATTTTTATAATGTTTGGTTGTGCTCAATTTGTCCCACCAACCGGTGGGCCTACAGATAAAGACGCACCAAAACTTTTGAACTCAAATCCATCCAACAAAACTAAAAACTTCCATGGTAGCTCCATAAGTATGGATTTTGATGAATACATAGATATAACGGCTTTGAAGCAAGAATTAATTATTGTCCCAGATCCGAACATATTATATCTAATAAAACAAAAGGACAAAAATGTTAAACTGGTCTTTGAAAAACAGTTTCCAGATAGTACCACATTCACTTTAAATTTTAGAAATGGGATAAAAGATTTAAGTGAAAGGAACCCATCAAAAAATCTCAAAATAGTCTTCAGCACAGGCCCAGAAATAGACTCTCTGACACTCAATGGAACCATCATAGACTTACACACAAAGCGGCCTGTTTTAGACGCGTTAGTGGGCCTTTATAAAAAAGATACACTGCCATTAAACAAAAAAAAGCCTAATTATTTCATGAAAACTGATAGCTCCGGCAAATACCAATTTGAAAATATTAAAGCTGACAAATATTTTGTAATGTCGTTTACTGACAAAAATCAAAACTTAATATTTGACCAGAAAAACGAAAATATCGGTTTTATTAAAGATACTGTAATAGTAAACAAAAATACAGTTATGGACACTTTAGAAATCTACCCCGCTAACTATACAAAAAACAAAATCAAAAAAAATATCAGTAGAGAAAATGAATTTATAATACAACTAGACAAACCCACAAAATCAGCCAATATTTCATTAGACGACAGCTCAATAGTTACTAACTACGATAAACTAAATTTAAATTTTTTTAAAATAAAACAACCAGCAAACGACACACTTCTTGCTAAAATTATCTTAGTAGATTCATTAAACATATCTGATACTATTTCGCAGAAAATATATTTTACAAACCCTTCTAAAACAAAAAGAAAAGTTCAAAGCTTTCAAATAAATAGCTCTATAAAAAACAATCAAGAACTTACACGTACTTCCATTTATACTTTTACTTTTCAGTATCCCATTACTAGATTTGATTCCTCCAAAGCAGTTTTTAAAACAGACACTGTTGTCTCAGAGAAACCAAAATATACCTGGATAAACAAAAACACACTTAACATTGAAATAAATACCAAAGCCAGAGACAATACACAACTGACTTTTCCTTCAAATATATTTGAAAATTACAAAGGGGATACCAACTCATTATTCAGCATCAAAAATCCAATACTCAATAACGATGACCTTGGAAGTATAGAAGGAAAAACGATTACAAACACTGGAACAAAAATTGCCCAATTGATAAATGAAGACTCAGGAATAATTACCCAAACTCAAACGTTCATTAACAAATTTAGTTTTAAAAACATTATTCCAGGATCTTACTTTATAAAAATAATATTCGATGAAAATAATAATGGAATTTGGGATCCAGGTAATATCAACACAAAGAAACGGCCTGAAAAAATATTGATAACCAAAGAATCAATAAGAGTTAGGGCGAATTTTGAACTCAAAGACATTGAAATAAAATAATATGTGGATAACCAAGTGGATAACACAATAATTATGTGGAAAGACCCGTGAATAATAAAAGTTAAAAACATACTTACGAGAATCATAATACCTAAAAGCCTAAATTCATCAGAAAGTCAACGAAAATGTATTTTAATGAACAGGAAGTAAACAATAAAATAATATTAAATTTATGTTAATTAATTTGAATGATTAATTAACATAAATAATTAAAAATCTCAAATTCAATAATTTACATGTGGAAAAGACCAATACTTTTCCACAAAAAAATAGAAGAATAAACAATTAAAAATACAAAAAAAAATACTCCACATATTCACAGACATAATAATTAATAACAATAAATTTATATTAATAATCTTCTTTTATATTATATGAATTCCATAATAAGAAAAACGATTTTGATTTGGCTGGCTACCTGTCTCTTTGTCTTTTCACAAGAGCTGGATTTGGCCAATACATACCTCAAACAAGGAGAATATGATAAAGCTGCTGAGATTTACAAAAAATTGAGTACCAATAAAGATCAAGCGAGGCTTATACATAATGAGTATTTAGCTACTTTGATAAAGCTAAAAGACTATGTGACTGCAGATAAATTTCTGAGAGCTCAAATAAAGAACAATAGCAATCAAATATCTTATAAGGCTGATTTAGCTCAACTTTTTGAAATATCTGGCAATGGGGAAGTTGCCAATCTAGAATATGATAAATTGATTGAAGAAGCTGCTAAAGTAGATGCATATGTTTACGAACTTCAGAATTTTTTCTATAAAGCCAATAAAATTGATCTAGCCGTAAAATTACTTTTGAGTTCAAGATCAAAAAGCAAAGACCCTTTTAAATTTGATACACAGCTTGCACGTGCTTATCTATATCTAGACCAGAAGGACAAGATGCTCGAAGAGGTGCTTGGCTTTGGTCAGAGGAGCAAGAACTACTCATATGTACAGGCAACCATTCAAGACAACATTAAAAGCGATAAGGAGATAGATATGCTAGAAAAAATGCTTTATGCCAAAATTCAAGCAGATCGCAATGAGAGCTTCAATACCGAAATATTGATTTGGCATTTTACTCAGAAAGCAGATTATGGCAGAGCCTTTATACAAGCTCGGGCATTGGACAGAAGATTAAAACTAGCTGGTTTTAAGATGTTCGAACTTGCTGGTCAAAGTTTTAATGCCAAAGATTTCAAAAATTCTTCAAAAATGTACCAGTACATTATGGAAGAATACCCCGACGGCGAATTGTATCCCTATGCCCGTAGATGGTTAATACAAAGTAAAGAAGAACTTGTAAAAACTACATTCCCTATTGATAATCAGCAGATTAAGGAATTGATAGGCCAATATCAACAACTTATAGCTGATGTAGGGATAACCCAAAAAACCGTAGATGCTTTGCGTAATATGGCCTTGTTAAACGCCTTTTATTTGCAAGAACATGATAGAGCCATAGAAATACTACAATCGGCCATTACAGGGGCCGGAAACAACCAAAAATTCAAAGATCAATGCAAACTCGACTTGGGAGATATATATATTCTTAAGGATGAACCTTGGGAGTCAACTTTGCTTTACATGCAAGTGGAAAAATCACAAAGAGAAGATAATTTGGGAGAAATAGCAAAACTTAAAAATGCGAAACTTCAGTATTACACTGGACAATTTGAGCTTTCCAAAGAAATTCTGGATGTATTGAAAAAAGCTACAACCAGAGAAATATCGAACGATGCCATGCAATTAAGTCTTTTAATTCAAGATAATACCGGATTGGATACTTCAGAAGTGGCCATGGCCGATTTTTCCAAAATAGACTTACTTATTTTCCAAAATAGGTACGAAGAAAGTATTGTTAAGTTGGATGCTTTGTTCAATCAGTACAAAAGTCATAGTTTAGCCGATGAAATTTTGTGGTTAAAAGCCAATACATTGCTGAAAATCAATAGAATAGATGAAGCGGTGACCGATTTAAAAAATATTCTAGAAAACTATAAGTATGATATCTTGGCTGACGATGCATTGTTTACCCTTGCGAAAGTAACAGAGGAAAACCTCAAAGACAATGAAAAAGCAATGGAATACTACAGACAGTTGTTAAGAGATTATCCAGGAAGTATATTTGGGGCCCAGTCTAGAATACGATTTAGAGAATTGCGTGGAGATGGTGTTAATTAATTCTTAGTCAATGTTTTGTGTGTGGGTAAGTAAATATATATTATGCCAATTTATATATTTATGACCAATTTTTTTGATTTAAAAACGCAATTTTTTAACGACCTATTAAATCCAAGCTTTTCAAACACGATCAGTTTTTTATTTATCTTTGAAAAAAAATAACGAATCAACTTGAACAAGTCCTTAAAGATATTTCTAACCCTCTTTTTATTAAGCAATTTCTCATTTGCCCAAAGCAAAGGCTGTGTAATGACCGAAATGATTTTGACAAAAGGTAATCAGCCCCTCAACAAAATCTTGATGGAATATGATAAATTTGACAATATACTTTCGAGGGAGACTATTCAGTTTTTTGATGGCGTTGGCGTAAGTTCAAAGGTACTTTTTGAATACAACTCCAAAAACAAACCTACCAAAACAGAATATTATTTTAGAAATCAACTCACACGAACGGTCAACAAAACTTTTGATAATGTGGGTAACCTTTTATCCGAATCAGAGTCAAAAGAAAATAAAATAAGCAATAGAACGATAAAGGTTGACAATAAACTTGAGCAGATTTTCCTGAATGAAGATGGATCTGTTTCTGCGAAACATGTGTCAGAAATAAATGCTAATACGGAGTTATTCACGAAGTATGATGCTCAAAACAACATAATTTCTACAGAAAAAAAGATACTATCCACATCTGGAAAAACTGTGGAAAAACAGTCGGAAGACTTTTTGGGAAGGGTAAAAAAGACAGAAAAATATCAGTACAATAATAAAAACGAATTGACAAAAAAAGAAGATTTCTTAGATGGTCAGCTGGAAAGTTATACAGTTTTTGAATATACAAACGACCTAATATCAAAGGTAACGGCTTACACCAAAAACAATCAAGAAGATTATAGATTAGAATATAAATACGCTGGTTCTAACCAAACAGAAGAGCTAAGTTTTTACCGTAACGAGTTGGCCAACAAAAAAGTAAAAGAGTACGACGCAAACAACAATTGTATAAAAGAGACCAGCTATACCAAAGATGGTCAAATCATAAACGTAGCAACATTTAAATATACTTGTAAATAATAAAGATGGATTTTGTAGCAGAGATAAACAGACTAAAAAAAGAGAAAAACGCCGTAATATTAGCACATTATTATCAAACAGCAGACATTCAAGATGTAGCGGATTACATTGGTGATAGCTTGGGACTTTCTCAAGAAGCCGCTAAAACGGAGGCTGATTTGATAGTTTTTGCAGGTGTAAAATTCATGGCAGAAACAGCCAAAATACTTTCTCCAAACAAAAAAGTCGTTTTGCCAGATATCAATGCAGGATGTTCACTCGAAGAATCCGCTCCTGCTGATAAATTCAAAGCATTCAAAGCAAATTATCCAAATGCTGTGGTGATTTCTTATGTCAATTGTTCTGCAGAACTGAAGACACTTACTGACATCGTTTGCACGAGTACCAATGCCATCAAAATAGTAGAAAGTGTACCGGCCGACAAGCAAATCATCTTTGCACCAGACAAAAACTTAGGGGGGTATATCAATCGCGTAACGGGCAGAAACATGATACTTTGGGATGGAGCGTGTATGGTTCATGAGGCTTTTTCAGCGAGAATGTTGAAGGACATGAAAGAAAAATATCCCGAAGCCTGCGTTATCGCTCACCCCGAATCTGAGAAACCGGTATTAGATCTTGCGGAATACATTGGTTCTACCACAGGATTGCTAAAATATACCATCAATAGCCCTAAAAAAGAATTCATTGTAGCCACCGAATCGGGCATTTTGCACCAAATGCAGAAAGCTTCGCCAGATAAAGTGTTCCACGTGGCACCAACTTCTAAAGACGGTCGTGCTTGCCAAGCTTGTCAGGACTGCCCACACATGAAGCTCAACACCATGGAGAAACTCTACAATTGCTTGAAAGACGAAACCCCAGAGATTATATTACCAGAGCAAACCATAAAAGACGCCAGAGCGGCCATAGATCGCATGCTAGAGATATCGGCGAGATTTGGGTTATAAAACACAAAAAATCATGTCACAGACTCCATTACAACTAAAAAACACACTATTTATCGACATCGAGACAGTGTCGCTTACAGAAAACTTTTCTGAACTGCCTGAAAGGCTTAAAGACCATTGGCGACGAAAAGCAAGCAAACTTAAAAACGACGGCGTCCTTGAACCCGAGGATTTGTATTTTGAAAGAGCGGCCATCTACGCCGAGTTTGGTAAAGTAATATGCATTGGGGTAGGAGGATTTTATGAACAAGACACCAAGTTCAGAGCCAAAACACTGGTCAATACCGATGAAAAACTTTTGTTGTTAGAATTCAAAAACCTTGTTGAAGAACACGCTGCCAAAGGGAATCTGATACTATGTGCACACAACGGCCGAGAGTTTGACTTCCCATACCTATGCAGAAGAATGCTAATAAATGGTATAAAATTGCCGGCAGTTTTAGACATTACAGGCAAAAAACCATGGGAAGTAATGCACATTGATACCCTAGAATTCTGGAAGTTTGGTGACTATAAAAACTACACCTCCCTTGATCTGCTCGCCTCAGTTTTCGACATCCCCGGATCCAAAAGCCTCATGGATGGCTCAGAAGTAAACACCAACTATTACCACCAAAACAATCTTCACAAAATAGCCGAATATTGTCGAGAAGACGTAGTGGTTTTAGCTCAATTGTATCTTAAAATGAATGGGAGGGATATTTTGGAGGAGGGGGATATTCATCGGGTTTGAGATTTAAATTTAACCACATAAGGTCAGTACCGCAGGTCGGACCTGAGAACTAAATTTGCAAAACTAATTTCACGCAGTTCAAAGGCCGAAAAACACACGTACGAAGGTTGGATTGTTCGCACATCAAATATTTTTACACGATACAATCATTTAAATTCAGTATTTTGATAAAAAATTAATACTGCACCAATTAGCACAAAGTATTTTTCATTTTAGCAATATAAACCCATGGAATTTTCAAGTAACAATATTCTTAGAAAATATTATTTGGACGTTACGGAATCTATTTATTTGGATAGTAATAATTTAGAACTTTGTTACAATACAATTTTGGAAAGGTCTATAAAGATTGTTGTGATAAATAAATACAGAAATTTTCATCTAAAAACTCTAGATTTCCTTGATGAAATCGGAAAACATATCAATGGTTTAATTATAGAAACCGACGAATTAACTGATATTTCTTGTTTGGAGAAACAGAATCATTTTGAAACTATTTTCGTGCATACAGACAGACCATATGAAATTGATTTTGATAATTTTCCATTATTAAAACATCTTAATATTAGAGCCGGAGATAATGTGAAAAATATAGAAAATTTAACAAAGCTCCAATTTCTAGCATTTCACCAATCCAAGCGTAAGGAACTTCAATTCATTAAAAATTTTATTCATTTGAAATTTTTGAAAATTGCTTATTTTAAAAAACTTTCAAATATATCCTTCATCTCAAATTTAAGATCATTGAAATTTTTGGAGCTAATTAATTTGACAACCTTATCCGAAATTGAAGAAGTTGAAAATTTGAATGAATTGGAACATATCTTTATTATGAAATGCAAAAAAATTCAAACTTTAAATATTGAAAACCTCTCAAAGTTAGTGTTTTGTAACCTAAATGGGCAAATTTTGAAACGATTAAATAGGGAATAACAATTATTTGTAAAATAAGTGTTTAAGCTTAGCCCCAGTTGTGTTGAGGCTATTTCCTTCGTACGTCCGTTAAGCGGCTGTCAGGAAAGTTTAAGAATTTAAAGCAACCAGCAGTGCGAAGGTTATTTCCTTCGTATGAGCGTAAAGCGTCCCGATACCTATCGGGATCACCCGCAGAAAACACAAGTGAAATAGAATAAAATTTAATTCACAGATGATAAAAAATTCCCAAAGATTTAAGTAAATATGAAACCAATAAAAATCCTTCTATTCCTCTCAGTATTCTCCATTACCCCACTATTTGCCCAGCAAAAGCAAGTCTGTTTCAGTATTGATGACCTCCCGGTGGTGAATTATGGAATAAATTCGCCAGAATTTCATAATCATATCACAGACAAATTATTAACAGGCTTAAAAAAGCATGAAATACAGGCCATTGGTTTTGTAAACGAGGGTAAAATGTACGATGCCAAAGGGAAAGTCATAACTTTCCAAAAGGAGAATCTCGAGAAATGGTTGAAATATGGAATGGATTTGGGCAATCATACGTTTCGCCACAAAGATTTCAACAATGTGGACTTTAGTGATTATACGGCCGAAATACTAAAAGGGGAGAAAATCACCAAAGCATTACTTCGCAAATACGACAAGGAAATGAAATACTTTCGGCATCCGTTTTTGCATGTTGGGTATACCCAAAATCGGGCAGATTCATTAGAAAACTTCCTCAAAAAACACGATTATATTACCGCCCCAGTTACAATTGACAATGAAGACTATCTCTTTGCCAATGGCTACCAAAAAGCGTTGATAAAGAAAGACACAGTTTTAGCCCAAACGATAGGAAAAGACTATATCAGCTATATGGAGCAAAAGATATTTTACTATGAAAAGATGTCTCAAGGGCTTTTTAACAAACAAATTCCGCAAATATTGCTCATTCACGCCAGCCTTTTAAATGCAGATTATATCCAAGCATTAGCCGAAATATATACCAAAAACGGGTATAAATTTACCTCAATGGATTTAATAATGGCGGATGAAGCCTATAAAACACCCATAACAAAATTTGGCAGATACGGCATTTCGTGGCTTGATCGCTGGGCCATTTCTCAAGGCAAAACGGGTGTTTTCTTCAAAGGAGACCCCGAAACGCCAAAATATGTGGCGGATTTGAGTAATCAGAAATAATTCGAGAACTAAGGTCAAAAGTGAAGGATGGACCAGAAAGTAGAAAAAAGTTTACCCGAAAGATTTTGCGAAGCATGAACTTAAATCAAGTAGGGTCTTCGTTACCGACCAATTGTTTAAATTTCTAATGCACGCTGTTTTGGCATATTCAATGCCGGTAAGTTTTCCATAATGTTGGTTTGGCGGTGTTGTAAGCCCCAGGTTATCATAGACTCCATAACGAGGTGCAGCTCTCTCCCTGATGGTGTTAATTCGTATTCTACAGTTACTGGTGTTGTATTGTAAACCGTACGGGTCACTATGCCATTTACTTCTAAGTCTTTTAATTCCTGAGAAAGCATTCTGGGTGTAATCTTTCTTACTTCTCGCTCTATTTCCTTAAATCGTTTCTTGCCAAAAAGCAACGTACCGATGATAGGCATTTTCCATTTTCCATGGAATGCATTTAGGGTATCCTGCAAAGCCAAAACATAAGATACTGGACACTTTGTGATATTTTCTAGTTTTTCAAAGAATTTCATCTTATTGATAATCAAATAACTATACTTTACAATACCACTATACTTAAGTATACTGATATATTTTATATAGCAAAGGTAATGTATTTTTGTGCATCAATAATCAAATTTAAAAAAAATGATACTAGTAACAGGAGCGACTGGACAATTGGGACAAATTGTTATAGAAAAATTATTAGCAAAAATACCGTCAAATCAAATTGCAGCCTTGGTAAGAGACGCAAACAAGGCAGAACATTTAATTGCAAAAGGTGTCAATGTTAGAGTAGGAGACTATCAAAATGGCGAGAGTTTATTGGCCGCTTTTCAAGGGGTAGAAAAATTACTTTTGATTTCGTCAAGTGATTTCAACGACCGACTTGGCCAACACAAAAATGCTATAGACGCTGCAGTAAAAGCAGGTGTTAAGCATGTATTTTACACGTGCGTGACCATGAACGACATCAATTCCTCACCTCTGAAACCATTATTGGAAGAACATTTTTTGACAGAAGATTATCTTAAAGCAAGTGGCTTGAGTTATACATTTCTTCAAAATAGCCTTTATGCAGAGGTAATTCCAATGTTTTTGGGAGAAAATGTAGTAGAAACGGGTGTTTTCTTTCCTGCAGGAGACGGTGAGGTTGCCTTTGCTTTAAGAGAAGACCTAGGCGAAGCCACGGCAAACATTTTGGTAAGCGAAGGGCACGAAAACCAAACATATAATTTGACAGGCTCAGAGATTATTTCATTTGCTGAAATAGCAGCTATATTATCTGAGCTTTCAGATGAATCCGTAAGCTACATAAACCCAGAAAATGAGGTATTTGAAGGAGCATTGAAACAGTTCGGTTTACCAGAAGGTATCATTCAAATGTCTGTATTGTTTGCTGCAGGGATCAAAAACAACGACTTCAACAAAACCTATGACAGATTAGAGAAGTTTTTAGGACGTAAGCCAACAAGTATAAAAACATATTTGAAGGCTGTTTATAAGCTTTGATTTTTCTGAAGTTTAGAAACGAGTTCAGGCACATCTAATTTGGATTGCCTGAGCTTTGTTTTTTATAAGCAAAATAAAGACGAAATAAACTTAAATAGAAAACCCTAAACTCATACCAAAGATATTAGTTGATCCAGTAATTGGGTTCCAAGAAAAGCTACCTCTATAATATTTTGGGGTGTAATGCACTTTAAGGAAAATAACTTTTGGTTTGGGAGGGATATCAAACACCACTTGTTGGCGGAGACCTATTATTCCCGAAAAATTATGTCTTGGTTCCGAAACACCATAGAAAACCGGCGTATACGCTGCACCAACTTCAGCAAACCATTCAACTGATATTTTTGAGGGTGTAGATTGACATTTTAACGAAACCCGCTGTTTAATTCTTCTCTTCAAATTATTCACCAAGATATTCTGTGTTATGGACATAGGCAAAGATAAACCATTGTCAATCCAGCCAAACGAACCCTGTTTTTTTGAGCCAGGCACAAAACCAATCCCATACCTAATATCTGTGAATGACTTCATGCGGCGGTTTACAGCATGATCCATGTTAAAAGAAAAAATAGGACTTACAGCAAAAGTTTCGAGAAACACAGCTCTTTTGTATCTGGTGCGATACGATATTTGTCCGGTTCCTTCAAAAGAAAAAACCAGGATTATTAGTGTAAATATGGTTTTCTTCACGCAAAATTTATGGGTATTAAAGCACTGTTTCTTCTACAAAACCCATCTTTTTCAAATTTAATTGAATAGAAGAAAGGTTAAAATTCATTTTTTTTGATATTAAAACGCCAGATTCCAAAACTTATTTTGGCATCTTACGTTTCTATTCCGTCAACAAAATGTATTCTAAAGGTAAAAGTTTCATTTTAAAATATAGTTGTTTGTTTTGAAAAAAATTAATTTCTTAATAAAATGGCATATATACTGTTCCCCAATATATAAGTTTAGACAAAAAAATAGGTAATTTGCGTTATTAAGAATATCAATTTTCAATTTTTTAAATGAGTTATCAAAACGATAAAAAATCTGTTATTTTACCAATTGCGGTAGCGATTTCACTTGTCTTAGGCATTATTTTAGGGGCCTCTTTTTTTGGCAAAAAAACATTTATTTCTAATAGCAGAGGTACAAACTCAGTTTTTAAAGAAGTACTTATGCACATCAACAAAAGCTATGTGGATGAGGTAAACATTGATTCTCTTTCGCAATATGGCATCGAGAAAATGTTAGAAAAACTCGATCCCCATACTGCTTTTTTACCACCTCAGGATGCAGAATTGGCTAGTGCTGACCTACACAATGGTTTTGACGGAATTGGTGTGGAGTTCAATATTTTTAATGATTCACTTTTTGTGGTTTCTCCATTGGTTGGTGGCCCTTCGGAGGCTATCGGTATAAAAACAGGAGACATTATTCTCAAAGCAGACACAGTGAATCTTACGGGGAAAAACCTTAATTCTAACCTAGTTTTTAAAAGTCTCAGAGGACCAAGAAACTCTATTGTTAAGTTGACAGTAAAAAGAAAAGGCACCAAAAGTCTTTTATCTTTCAATGTTAAAAGAGATAAAATTCCAACCTATTCTGTAGACGCAGCTTACTTAATGGCTGATAAAAAGACAGGATACATAAAAGTTAACCGTTTTGCTGAAACAACCTACGATGAGTTTAAATTGTATTTAGGACAACTCAAAGCCAAAGGCATGACGCAGTTGATGCTGGATCTTAGAGGAAATCCGGGCGGATATATGGATAGAGCCACAGATATGGTAGATGAATTGGTGGGAGGCAATGATGTGATAGTTTATACCAAAGGCAAAGATCGATCTAACAATTATGAGGTAAAAGCATCAAAATCAGGTATTTTTGAGAAAGGTAAAATAGTTGTCTTGGTGGATGAAGGCAGTGCCTCGGCCTCTGAAATTGTGAGTGGTTCGCTTCAAGATTTTGACCGTGCCACGATAGTAGGCAGAAGAACATTTGGCAAAGGCCTCGTTCAAGCACCCATCCAACTTTCAGACGGTTCAGAGCTTAGACTGACAATTTCAAGATATTATATTCCAAGTGGAAGAAGCATTCAGAAACCGTATGAATTGGGCAAATCGGAGGATTATATGGAAGATATGCACAACAGATATACCAGCAAGGAGCTTTTTGTGAAAGATAGCATAAAGTCAAATCAAAAGCTTAAATTCAAAACCAAAGGTGGTCGAACCGTTTATGGGGGCGGCGGCATAACCCCAGATATTTTTGTACCACAAGATACGAGCTATTATACTACCTATTTGGTAGAGATGTTTTCTAAAAATATTTTTAGAGAATATAGCCTCAACTATACAGTAAGCAACACAGGCAAAATACAAGCAATGGGCTTTGAAAATTATCTTAAAAACTTTCAAGTTGACGATAAAATGCTGGCAGACTTAAAATCTCTGGGAACAAAAAATCAAGTGAGGTTTTCAGATAAAGACTACGCAAAATCAAAAGCATTCATAAAAACCCATGTGAAGGCGTTGATAGCACGAAATATTTGGAAAAACAACGAGAAGAGTGGCTTAACCAATGAATTCTATCAGATTATCAATCAAGACGACAGTATGATTAAAATCGGATTGACTAAGTTTTAAATAAGAAATGACAAAAAATAGAGGTGTTAAGGCTGGAATTTTGATTTTATTTATACTCGTAGTCATATTTCATTTTTTAGTGATTTTTGGAATAATTCCATTTCAAAACGTTTGGGGCGGAAGATTAAAAACGCATGAAGAAATGCTAAAGTTTGAGGCATTTTCCATTGTATTAAATTTGATATTTATCGCAGTTGTTTTAGTAAAAGTAGGATTTTGGAAAGTAAAAATATCGCCCAAAATCATATCAATACTATTATGGATAATGACCAGTTTGTTTGCCATAAATACCATAGGAAATCTTTTTGCTGTCAATAATTTAGAAAAATATATGGCCACACCCATCACGTTTATATTGAGTGTTTTATGCTTTATTTTGGCGAAAGAAAAATAAACCCCAAACATAGATAATGAAAAAGATATCACTGATTATAAATGTATTGATTTTTAGTTTTTGTAATTCACACGCTCAAAGATTTGACTTTGAAAATGCTACAATCGAGTCTGTAGGTAAAGATCTTAGAAAGGGGAAGTTATCAGTGGTTGACCTTACGCAAATTTACCTAAAACGCATAGATTCTCTAAATCCTCTTGTAAACGCTATGATCGTTATTAATCCCGAAGCATTGGCTTTGGCGAGAAAAGCAGACTTAGAGCTAAAAGGAGGACTGGATAGAGGTAAATTGCATGGTATACCCGTTATATTAAAAGATAATATTGATACCCATGACAAAATGCCAACTACTGCAGGCTCTAGGGCACTTGCAAAATCAATAGCCCAAAATGATGCTTTTATTGTAAAAAAACTAAGAGATGCAGGAGCTATAATTTTAGGAAAAGCAAACTTGAGTGAGTGGGCAAATTTTAGGTCGAGCAAATCCTCAAGTGGGTGGAGCGGCTTGGGAAATCAAACGCATAACCCATACAAACTAGACTGCAATCCTTGTGGCTCAAGTGCAGGTTCTGGTGTGGCAGTTTCCTCAGATTTTTGCTTGTTGGCCATTGGAACCGAAACCAACGGCTCGATAGTTTGCCCAGCCAACGCAAACGGTGTGGTAGGATTTAAACCGACAGTTGGCCTTTTGAGCCGATCGGGCATTATTCCCATTTCATATTCACAAGATACACCAGGTCCAATGACCAGAAATGTCACCGATGCCGCCATAGCCTTGGGTTTCATGACTGGAGTAGATACCAAAGACAGTTTAACGAAAGAATCAATAGGAAAATCGTACTTTGATTATTCACAATTCTTGCTAAAATCAGGACTAAAAGGCAAAAGATTGGGCATATTTCAACCTCCTTTGGGCAAAATGAAAAGTGTTGATAGTTTGTTTTTTAGAGCCGTAGGTTATATGAAATCACAAGGTGCGGAGGTTTTTGAAATACCCATCATTGGCACCAAAGAGACCGGCAGAAGTTCTTTTGAGGTTTTACTTTATGAATTTAAAGACGGTTTGAATAAGTATTTTGCAGAATTGCCAGCCTCCGTAAAAATTAGAAGCATTGACGACTTATTTACTTTCAATGCATCTGACCAAATAGAAACAGGTATTTTTGATCAGAAACTGATAGGGGATGCCATAAAAAAAGGACCAATAACCGATCAGGCGTATTTAGCTGCTAAAGCCAAAATGCATAAAGAAATGAGAGAAGAGGGTATAGATAAGATCATGAATGATTTAAAGCTTGATGCTTTTATCGCTCCAACGGGTAGCCCAGCCTGGAAAACAGATTGGCAAAAAGGCGATACCTTTCATTTGGGAAGTTCTTCGCCAGCAGCCATTGCAGGGTATCCAAACATTTCAGTTCCTATGGGCTTTGTTGGAGAACTACCCGTAAACATCTCTTTTTTTGGTAAAGCCTATTCCGAACCACAATTGTTAAGTATTGCTTATGCGTATGAACAAGGCACATTACATAGGAAGTCGCCAAAGTTTTTAAAGTGATTTTGGCATAATTTCTACCCGAACAGCACTAAAAGCAGAATTCCCAGTTAGTTTATCAATAACTTTTTCGTCAGAAAGGTCATTAATACTCACACCCGCATATTGCTTCGCAATTTCCTGCTTTGTGCCTATTCTATGATGCCCATAGCCATGTGGAATACTTACTACACCAGACATAATATCTGAACTAATTTCAATTGGAATTTCCACTTGTCCAACACGTGATTTTATCACGGCTATTTCATTCTCCTTTAAACCTAAAGATTCTGAATCTGCAGGGTTAATCAAAAGCGTACACCGGTTTTTGCCTTTCATAAGTTTTGCAGAATTGTGCATCCAAGAGTTGTTGTCCCGTAAATGTCTGCGGCCAATTAACCAAAATTGTTTAGAATCCGGCACAAAAAATTCATGTTTAGTATCTAGCAGTCGAGAGAGGTCGTTAGCCAATACATCAGGACAAAGATTTATTTTTTGTTGAATGCGATTTTCAGCAATGGGTTTCAATGGCCCAAGATCAATTCCATGTGGATTTTGTTTTAAAACATCCATCGAAAGTTGGTATGGCCCGAACTTTAGACCCAAATCTATTTTAACTTCGGGCGGAACAATAGCTTGTTTTTCGTCTAAATACAAATTCCGTAATTCTTGAAAAATTTGCCAATCGTATTTTGTTCCTTCGATTTTTTCAAAAAGTGGAGGACTATATTTGGTGGTGTTTCGAATAGCCAACACATGAAAAGTAAGGTCATAGTGCGGGTTTTCTAGTCCAGTGGCTGGTGGTAGAATCAAATCTGCATGACAGGTGGTTTCGTTGAGATAGATATCAAATGACACCATAAATTCGAGAGATTCTAGGGCTTTTTCTAGTTGAACACCATTTGATGTAGATAAAACAGGGTTTCCACAATTGGTAAACAACATTTTAATTTGCCCCTCGCCCTCGGTCAGTATTTCTTCAGCCAAAGCAGCTACGGGCAATTCTCCTATAAACTCGGGATAAGCACTCACACGACTTTTCCATCTCGAAAACCTATCTTTGGGTTGGGCATTTCCAATAAAATCTATAGCAGGCAGCGTAAACATTGCTCCTCCTTTTTTGTCGAAATTCCCTGAAATGATGTTGATAACATTAATTAACCACAGACAAATACCCCCAAAAGCCTGTGTGGATACGCCCACTCTGCCATAACAAACCGCAGTTGGCAAACTACAGAAATCATTCGCAATTGTACTTATAGTTTCTTTCGAAATACCCGTTATTTGTTCAATGTCATTCAGGTCAAAATTGTTTATTTCGGATTTTAGTTTTTCAAAACCTTCAAAAATGTTTTCGTCTAACATTGAATTTTTCAAAACCAAAATTTCCTTAATCAAACTAATTAGGAAGAAAGCATCGGTATTAGGTTTGATAAAATAATGCTGCGAGGCGTGTTTTGCAGTTTCGGTTTTTCTGGGATCTACAACCACATATTTTCCACCACGATTTTTTATAGCTTCAAGTCGGTGGGCTACATCTGGCACACTCATCATACTACCATTTGAGACATGCGGATTGCCACCGATGATGAGCATATAATCGGTATGATCAATATCAGGTACTGGCAAAAGCATTGGATGGCCATACATCAGCCACGACGCAAAATGATGTGGGAGTTGGTCTGTTGAAGTAGCCGAATACATATTTTTGGTCTTCATCAATCTGAAAAACTCCGGAGCAAACATCGTGGTACCAAGGTTGTGAATGCTTGGATTGCCTTGGTAAACCGCTATGGCATCACAGCCATATTTTTCCTGAATTTCTTTTGTTTTGCCTACCACCAAACTGTAGGCTTCATCCCAAGAAATCTGTTGCCAGCCGTTTTCGGTCTTTTTTATGGGGAATTTCAGTCTGTCTTTGTCCAAATAAATATCTTTTAGGCCATTGGCTTTTGGGCAAATATGCCCTCGGCTAAAATTATCCTCAAAGTCACCCTCTATTTTCAGTATTTCTGAGTTTTCATGGGTAATCTTTAAGCCACACATGGCCTCACAGAGATTGCAAGTTCTGAAATGCGTTTCCATTGATTTTTAGGTTGATTTGTAGCAAATTAGTTATTTTTTTGTAATTAATAATTTAAAAGAAGATTTCAGCAAAACAAGTGCTTATTTTTCTATAATTTCATGCTTACAATTCAACCCCATAAATGAAAAAAGCAACCTTTATACTTCTTGCCTTGCTATTTGCAAACCTCTGTTTTTCTCAAGTAACTAAAACAATCAACGTCGATTTTAATAAACCAATAGGCAAAATGTATCCATTTTGGGCTTTTTTTGGTGCAGATGAACCGAACTATGCTTATATGAAAGATGGTAAAAAGTTGCTTTCTGAATTATCTGGATTGAGTCCTGTTCCTGTGTATTTTCGGGCACACAGCATGCTGAACTCTGGCCATGATACACTTACGTTAAAATGGGGTTCTACCAATGTATATACCGAAGACGCCAAGGGTAACCCGGTTTACGATTGGACAATAGTCGATAAAATATTTGATACTTACCTGCAAAGAGGCATAAAGCCTTTGGCTCAGTTTAGTTTTATGCCTGAAGCATTGTCTACCAAACCCCAACCCTACGAACATGGCTGGAAGCCCGGAATGCCCTATAACGATATCTACAAAGGCTGGACTTTTCCTCCAAAAGACTATAAAAAATGGGCAGACTTGGTGTACGCTTGGGTGAAACATTCGGTAGAACGCTACGGAAAATCCGAAGTAGAAAGTTGGTATTGGGAGCTGTGGAACGAACCCAACATCGGGTATTGGAGCGGAACGGTGCAGGAATATTGTAAATTATACGATTATACTGCAGATGCTGCCAAAAGAGCCTTACCAACTATCTGGATGGGTGGACCTGAAACCACGGGACCGAGTTGGGTAAAAGCGGCAGACTTTCTGAAATATTTTTTGAATCATTGTAGTACAGGAAAAAATTATGTCACGGGCAAAATAGGTTCACCCTTAGATTTCATAAGTTTTCATGCCAAGGGTTCACCAAAGATTGTAGATAACCACGTGCAAATGAATATGGGAACCCAACTTCGTGATATTTCGGAAGGATTTAAGATTGTAACGTCCTTTGAGAAATATAAAAAACTTCCAATAATCATTGGTGAGTCTGACCCTGAAGGTTGTGCTGCATGTGGCATGAAAACCAATCCACAAAATGCCTACAGAAATGGAACAGTGTATTCGAGCTATACCGCTGCATCTTTTGCCAGAAAATACGCTTTGGCAGATCATTTTAAAGCCAATCTTTTGGGTGCAGTGAGTTGGTCTTTTGAGTTTGAGAATCAACCTTATTTCTACGGATTCAGAGATTTGGCTACCAATGGCATAGATAAACCTGTTCTAAATGTTTTCAGGATGTTTGGCCTGATGTCGGGTCAAAGAGTGAACATAAGTGGTAATCAGAGTTATAATTTTGAGATGGTGCGTGACTCGAGCGTCAGAGGGAAAAATGCCGATATAGATGCCTTGGCGAGTAAAGATATAAATTCAGCAGCAGTGATGCTTTGGCATTATCACGACGATGATGTAAAAGCCCAAGATGCCACTATTGAAGTAAATTTGTCAGGCTTACCAAACAAAACCATCAATTTGCAACATTACAGGATTGACGATGAAAATAGCAATTCTTATGAAGTTTGGAAAAAAATGGGTTCGCCAGAAAGCCCAACGAAAGAACAAATTGCTATTCTTGAAAAAGCGGGCCAACTAACACTTTTGACCTCACCAACTTATATAAAACCCCAAAACGGCATTTTAAAAATGAACGTTATTTTGCCAAGACAAGGCGTTTCTTTATTGAAGCTGGATTGGTAGCTTGCTATTTGTTCACCTCGCTAATATGATATTCCTGAATCAAAGCTGGTTTTTCGGGAGAAAGCGTGAAACTAATTTTAATGTTTGCGTTTTCTCCTTCTAATATAAATGAGCCACGAAGTGCATTTTCAGGCATCATTTCTCCTACTTGTATAATTCTACCAGCTTTTTGGTAAATGACTTCAGCTTCTTTTTTAAGGCTATTTGTGAAATAATCTAAAAAGAAGTTTTCGGCAAAAATACCCGATGCTTCGCCTTTTTCCCAAGATGGAAGCAGAGAAACGAGCTGTTTTTGACGTTCTTTTAATACTTCAGTAACAGCCCAAGAAATAGGCTTTAAGTCGGCCAAAGCGATTAAAGTATCCATAATTTGGGTATTCAAAGCATTAGCAGGGGCATAAGTTCTGTTGGCAAAAGTCACAAATCCAATTCCATATTGCGGCAAAATTTTCCAGTTGCTTCCAAACCCAGGTAGTCCACCACTGTGGCCAATATTGATATTGTGTTCACAATCTTGCACCCAACGTAGGCCATAGCCATAAGCTTGTACAAAAGGACACGGGTTTCCCTGAGCATTTTTGTTTTCTAAATTCAGCAGAGCAAAATTCCAAGGTTGTTGCATCTCTCTTAGTGAGCTTCTTTTCAAAACTTTTGATTCTTGTTTGTCAGAAGAAGTGGCTGAAAGGTGAAAAGTCATATATTTTCCAAAATCCTCGATAGTTGTAAGCATACCGCCCATGGCACCATAGGCTCCGTCTCCTAACATGGGTTGTTCTACCCACTGGTCTTCTACCCAACGGTAGCCTAAGGCCAACTGCTTTTTGGGAACTTTGGTATAATCCCAATAGGTATCGTTCATGCCCAATGGCTTCAAAATGTTTTTTATAGTGTAGTTTTGGTAGGTTTCTCCAGTTACTTTTTTAATTATATAACCCAGCATAGCAAAGCCCATGTTGCTGTATTCATAACTTATTCCCGGTGTATTGGAGAAAGAAATTCCTTTTTTAAACATTTTGAGCATGGTTTCGTCTGAAATAGCCAATTGCCTGTCGCCCCAAGGATTATCCTCTGGAAAACCAGCTGCATGAGTTAGCAAATGTCTAACCGTGATTTCTGGTGAATCTATTGAGAACTTCTGTCCTTTTATTTCAGGAATGTATTTGTAAACAGGTTCATCTAATTGTAGTTTTCCAGCATCTCTGAGCTGCAAAATAGCCATCGCAGTAATGCTTTTTGACATAGAAGCTATTCTATAAACCGATTGTTTGCTTGCTAATATATTTTCAGCGGTGTTGGTTAGACCCAAAGCATTGAAATGTACCACTTGGCCATCTACTACCAAGCCATACACCAAGCTAGGCAGATGATTTTTCTCTGCATTTTCTCTGCAAATTTGATCTATGATCGGTAACGCGGATTTTATTTTTGCAATTTTTTCGTCGCTAATTTGTCCGAAAACGGATTGAGAAATATAAATGAATGAAATAAAATGAAGGATGAAGTTTTTCATAGATTCTTTGGTTTGTTTATCGGAAAATTTAAATATTAAAAGGCCTTTAGTTTACACAATTTTTTATTTCTGCTTTAAAAACACCTCCATTGCTTGCCCGAAAACCATTTTCCAATAGAATTGATTTACCTGCACTTAAGTTTACTCTAGTGCCATTTTGGAGAATATTTGATGCCGAAATAGCTTGGTTGGCATTTAAGTTTAGGGTTGAGTTTCCCCCTACCACATTAGTCAACTGATAGTTATTAACACAATTTGGGTTTACTTTAATCAAAAAAGTATCTTTTAAGCATTGGCGAGAATCTTCCACAAAATAACGCAATCCAATCACAGGGTTAATACTCAATGTTCTAGATGTAATTGAAGAGTTTTCCCAAACGAAATCACCCACCCACGATGCTTGGAGGTTTAAACTTGGGGTATTTGGAACAATAAATATCTCAGTGTTTTTATTTACATCCTTCATAATAGTAAATTGATCTGCAACTGTTCCGTTTTCTGAAATCCACTTAGAGTCTAGCCTATTTCCCTCTATTTCAAGATAAATAGAACCCCCTGTTTCAGAATTAGAATAGATTGTTGCATCGTGCGGATAGTTTCCTTGGGTAGAACTTGGCCAGCCCGCAGACCCGGCAACCACATAAACAATGCCTTTGTTGGGTAATGTGGAAGATTTAATATATGGACAAGAATCCGATGTACCATCGTAGCGTGCCGAGGAACTACTTTGATTGTGTGTATTTGCACTAAATGTGCTTTCCAATCCATAGTGCCCTTTTATAAGGCGGGTTCTTTCGTAGTTATGGCTATGACCACAAAGAACCAAATCAACGTTGTTTCGTTCAAGAATCGGCAACACCTTTTCTCTGATATATCGAAGTTCAGATTCCGTATCGGAGTTGTGGCTTCCCATGGTGTAAGGTGGATGATGCCAATATACAATCGTCCATTTTTGAGTATTTGCAGCCAAATCAGCCTTAAGCCAAGCTATTTGTGGACTATTCAGCGTATCTGATAATCGATATAAACTGGCGGTTTCTGTTCCATAAGAATCTAGGCGTATAAAATGAATATTGGCGTAATTATAAGAATAATACCCTTCATTGTAAGAAGGATGGCCACCAATTTCTCCGTTTGTTGGAAGTGTATAGTTTTGAAAATATGCACCACTTCTACTGGCTTGTGAAGAACTGTAATAGTCATGGTTACCTGGTGCTGGAAATATTGGCGTCTGTTTCATTGTTCGGCTGTTTTGATAGGGCTCAAAAAACAATGTTTGATATTCATAATCGTATCCTGAGCTGTAAGCATTATCTCCTAGAAGTAGCCAAAGATCAATATAATTGTTTCCAACGTAGTTCAGAAAGGCATTTTTTACATTGGCTTGAGTGGAGGTTCCCGTTCCGCAATCACCCGTGACCCACACTTTGGTTTTTTTTTCTGTACCTACATTTGGTGCTGTGTAAAAGAAATATTGTGCCGAGCTTTGTATTATTTCAGTAGAATTAGCAATGTTGTAGTAGTATTTGGTGTTTGGAATAAGATTGATTAAGTTCACTAAATGTTCGCTTTTAGATACATTATCCGAAACCTGAGTATTAAGGTTATTGGGGTCCGTGCCGTAGTTGATTTTTGAGGTAGTTCCTACATTTGTTCTATACAGAATCTGCATGCTGTTAGAAGTACCCATCTGCAAATATGGCCCTCTCGAAATAAAAGTGCTATTCTGACCAATCAACTCAAAATCGAATGTAATATCAGAACTATTAATCTCAGTTTGATGAATTTCTACGGCTATGGTATTTTGGCCAACTTGAAGCGTATTGCCAGGTAAAGTAGTACTCAGCCAAATTTGTCCATCGTCAAGAGCATTAGTCGCCAGTGTATTATACAAAATAGGTTCGGTAAGTCCATCTTTAAATATTTGTACGCCATTGAAATAAATCGCAACACCATCGTCTCTTTTTCCTCTTAAAATAAAGCTGCTGTAAGTATTCGAAAGTGTAATTACTTTCCTAAAATAAGTGGTGATGTGCTTTGAATTGGGGTTTCCTCCAAAGTTTACCACAGTTGCCTCGTCGCCTTCTCCATATCCAAACTCAGAGTTTCCAGTTGACCAAGCAGCATCATTAAATCCAATATTTCGCCAGTTTGTTCCTTGGTCAGAGCCGTTGTCGAGGTATTTCCAAGTATCGCCTGAGGTCACAATTGTAGATCGTGCCAAAGTAATCGTTATAGAAACAAAAAAGAAAATCAATGATTTTAAAATTGACTTTTTCAAATCCAAATATATTTATTAAATAATATTTCAAATTTGTTTTAAGAACGTTTCCAATGCCATTTTAAGAAGAAAAGCATTTCATAAAATCAAATTATCAATTTTTCATGATTTAAAGCTTCACCATACCACCTGTTTTCACCGATTTATAAATGGCTTCAACGACTTTAATATCCCTCAAACCTTCTTCTCCAGGAACAATCATGGGCTTTTTCTCAATAATCGAAAGAGCGTCTTCGTCTAATTGTTTAGGTTGTTGGCTGGCCAATGGGAAGTTTATCTGTGTACCGTCTGACATGCTGCCTTTGTTGTTGCCATAGCCACTTTGAGGTTCCATTTTTAGCCAACCTTTTTCATAGTTCACTTGCAAATGGTTCATGTTTATCCCGAAACTTGACTGACACGCTGCTCTAGCTCCTGATGGAAACTCCAGCTGAAACATCATCGTTTCTTCTACTTCTTTGTATATCTCAGGGCGAGTGGTGGAGGCTTGTGCCATTACACTAATCGGCTCCTCGCCAGCAGCCATACGAGCTCCTTGAAGTGCATAAACTCCCATATCGCCCATTACGCCACCACCCAATGCTTTATTTTGTTTCCAATGTGTAGTTCGGCCATCAAAATATCCTGCGGCAGAATTTATCATTTTCGGCTTTCCAAATGGTCGTTCTTTTGCCACTTTCATTACTTGTTGTAGGTTGGGGTCGTGTTGACAACGGTAGCCTATGGATAGTTTCACTTTGTTATTGTTGCAAGCGTCTATCATTGCTTGGCAATCGGCTACAGAGGGGGCCATTGGTTTTTCGCAAAAAATATGCTTGCCCGTAGCAGCTCCTCTAACCGTAAACTCACGGTGCATAGATGGTGGTAAAATCACATAAATGATATCAATGTCTGGATTATTGGCTATTTGGTCGTAATTGTTGTAATCGTAAATGTTTTTATCTACCAGACCGTACTTGTTTTTCCAGATTTCTACTTTTGATGGTGTGCCTGTTACGATACCCTTTAGCTCGCAATGCTCGGTTTTGAGCAATGCCGGAGCTATCAAGTCGGTGCTGTAATACCCCAAACCAACCAAGGCAATTCCCAATTTGGTCTTTTGTGGCTGGGTAGCTTTGAGCAAAACATGAGGTGAAAATACGGCTGATGCGGCTATCAGCCCCGTGCTTTTTAAAAAGTCTCTTCTGTTTTTCATTTTGAGGTTATTTTTGATTGAAATAAATTTCTGATTCTATAAATTTAGAAAAATCGTTTTTTATTTGCTTGAAATTTCTAATTTGCCAAAAATACAAAATTTCCTCATGAATGAAACACCAAATGCGGGTAAAGTGCTGATTGCAGAGCCATTTCTTGGAGACCCTAACTTCGAACGTAGCGTGGTGCTCATTTGTGAACACAATGATGAGGGCTCGTTTGGATTGGTACTAAATAATGTCTCAAAAAATACGATTGCAGATGTTGTCGACGACATTTATGTAGAATTTCCGCTTTTTATTGGTGGTCCTGTGGAGCAAAACACCCTTCATTTTGTGCATCGTTTGGGTCATTTGATTGAAGATTCAATCGACTTAGGCAATGGAATTTTCTGGTCGGGAGATTTCGAAACTGTTAAAAGTTTATTGAGTATTGGAAGTATTAAATCTGAAGATATTCGATTCTTTATTGGCTATTCTGGTTGGGGTGCAGGTCAGTTGGCAAATGAATTGGCACAGAATACGTGGATTCTTTCAGATATAAACTCTGATGTGCTGTTTGAAGAATATACCAATCAATTTTGGCGAACTGTTTTAAAACGTATGGGAGGAGACTATAAGGTTTTGGCCAATTATCCAGTTGATCCTCGATTAAATTGAGCTTCGAGTAGTGAATGTTGACTTGCGAATAATTAGTTCTGTGAATTGAGTTGAAAGTTTTTAATAAATATGCCTTATGAAAAAAGTTGTCTGTCTTTTTTGTTTGATTTTTGCGGGAAACCTATTTGCTCAAAATGAGATCGTGTCGCATCTCGAACAAAACATTATAAAATATACGCAAATGTCCGACCAGATATGGCTATGGGCTGAGCCGGGGTATTTAGAAGAAAAAACCTCTTCCTTGTTAATAAAAGAATTGGAAGCCAATGGTTTTTCTGTAAAAAAAGGTGTTGGAGAAATGACAACGGCTTTTGTGGCCACTTACGGCTCAGGTTATCCGACTATCGGAATTTTGGCCGAAATGGATGCTTTGCCAGGTCTTTCACAAGAAGCGATTCCGACCAGAAAGGCAAAAGCTCTAAACGGCTATGGGCATGGCTGCGGACATAATTTATTCGGAGTGGGTTCGGTGGCGGCGGCCATTTCTACCAAAGCATGGATGGAAAAGAACAAAATAAAAGGAACGATAAAACTCATAGGAACACCGGCTGAAGAAGGAGCTGGCGGCGGGAAAACCTATTTGGTGCAAGCGGGGGTTTTTAAAGACATAGATGCAGTAATTAATTGGCATCCTGGCGACAATAACAACGCCAGTCCAAACTCATCGTTGGCCTATCGGGTTACAAACTTTACTTTTGAAGGCCTAGCAGCACACGCTTCGGCGGCTCCAGAAAAAGGAAGGTCAGCATTAGATGCCGTCGAGGCTATGAATTACATGGTAAACCTCATGAGAGAGCATATCTCGCCTGAAACAAGGATTCATTATGTTATAAAGAACGGTGGCTTAACCTCCAATATCGTACCTGATTATGCCATGGTTGAATATACCGTTCGACACCCGACAGCCAAGGGCATGGAAGAAGTTTGGAATAGAGTTCAGAAAGCAGCCCAAGCAGCAGCTTTGGGAACAGAGACCAAAATGAGTTTCGAGATAATGGCAGGTTTGTATAATCTACTTCCCAATGAAACCTTGGCCAAAGCCATGCAAAAAAACCTTGAAATAGTAGGTGGAGTAAAGTTTACGCCTGAAGAAAAGAAGTTTGCTGAAGAAATCAGAAAGACCGTTTTTTCAAGTTCTTTATCCACAGTAGAGTCTGCAGATCAAATAAAACCGTATACCTCAGGACAAGCTACACCGGCTTCTACGGATGTGGGCGATGTGAGTTGGGTTGTACCTACCGCTGGACTTTCTACGGCCACTTGGGTACCAGGAGTACCTGCTCACAGCTGGCAGGCAGTGGCTTGTAATGGCATGAGTATTGGTCACAAAGGCATGATAAACGCAGCTAAAACAATGGCATTAACAGCAAAAGATCTGTTTATGGATACAAGTTTGGTAGAAAAATCTAAAGAAGAACTATATAAAATGCGTGGCGGAAAAGACTTTGATTACAAATCGCTAGCTGGAGATAGAAAACCACCATTGGATTATAGAAAATAGCCTTAATACCTTCATGAATGCACGTTTTTATTCGTGCATTCGTGGTAAAAATCACAGAAACTATTCAACATTAACGGTCAAAGTATCCGTTTGAATTGAAGCCACATCTTTTTCCCAAGATCTTTGATAGGTGAATAGTATTTGAGTACTCCCAGCTTTTACCCCTTCTATTTTGTACTTGAACTTCGATGGTGTTCCAACCATTCCGTCTTTGTTTTCGTTTACTATTTCCTCCGTTATTTTGACTATTTCTGGATTTTCAACTTTGTATTGCCACGAATAACCTGTGGTTGGATTACCTTCTAATTCATGTGTAATGATTTCTCCTACTTTGATGGTTGTTCCCATAAGTTTTGGTTTTTGTTGACAGCTCCATGTCGCGATGATGATGAGGGCGATGGCTAGTATTGTTTTCATTGGTTTTGTTTTTTGGTTTGAGTCGTATTGCTGCTTTGGGATACTTGAGCCGCAATGCATTGCGGCTTTACGGCGGCTCCGTTTGAGCCACCCTGCACTAGTGGTGTATGGGCTTTGTTCGCATTGCTTTCTTTTCCGCATTTACTCTCTTGGTTTTTAGTCTTTTTTCTATTTTTTCGAGTGTTGGCTTGGTGGGTTTTCGCTTCTTTTGAACAGTTAAAGCCAATATCAATAATTCTTTGAATTTCTTTAATGCCAACTCTTTATTTTTCAGCTGAGACCGACTTTCCTGACAAACTACCAAAAGTTCGTCTTCATGGTTAATCTGGTTTTTGAGTTTTTCTCTAATTTTCACTTTTTCTGTTTCATCCAAAAGGGAAGAAGCAGTTATATCAAACCTCAATTCTACTTTGGTTTCGACTTTATTTACATTTTGCCCTCCAGCTCCGCTACTTCTCGAAGTATTAAAAACTACCTCACTAGTAAAATCTATTTTTGCGATATTTTTCATTTCCAAAAATTACATATCGACCGCTGCCGCCTTATCAATCCACAACAAACCGTTACTGTGTTTTCTCAAAACAGTAGCAGGCAGTTTTTCGTTTATTTCTTCAGACACTAACCTTTTCACAATCTCGGCTTTTGATTCTCCATTGGCCATAATCATGGCTTCTTCTGCTTCCAAAAGGTGTTTTATACCTACTGTTATTCCTTTTGTTAATGGCGTTGCCGAATTAAAATATTTCTGTCCAACAGTTGCTGTAATTTCTTCTAAATCAGTTACTTGACAATATGCATTAAACGACGAACCTGGCTCATTTAGCCCCAGGTGTCCGTTTGTACCCAATCCAACAAGAATAAAATCAAGACCACCTCGTGCAAAAATTAAGTCGTCTACTCGTTTACATTCTGATTCCAAATCGTCTGTCATTGAATCAAAAAAAGTGTAATTTGATTCAGGAATAGTTAGAGGTTTGAGCAGGTTTTGCTCCACAATATATCTGCAACTGCCTTCGCTTTCTCCAGAAATACCCACCCATTCGTCTAGACCTATGATGAAAGTCTGAGCAAAGTCTTCTGTTTTTGCCAATTCTGTTATTTTTTTATAAGCCAAAATGGGCGTATTTCCTGAAGTCAAAACCAAGGTTGCGGTCTGTTTCTTTCTTACAATTTCTATAATGTGAGTCGCCACTGCATCTGATAGGAACTCGTGGTTTTCGAAAATCTTAGTTTTCATTTTAACTTAATTTCTGTTTTTATATAAAGTCTTGGCAATATTAGCCAAATAAAATCATTTTTTACTAAACGCTTTTACAATCGCTTTTGCAATAATTTCGTTGCCTTGGTCAGAAGGGTGGAGTCCATCGTAGGTCATAGCAACCGCATCAACAGGATATGGATATTCGTCTTTTTCAGGATTGAAGGCAATTTTGGTGTAGGCGGGATATTTAAATTTCTTGTTCAAGTCTGTTTCTGGGTCTTTAAGTAATTTGTATTTCACTGCGTTTTTTACTGAAAGCCTTTTGTTGTGATACAAATCCACTACTTGTATATTTTCAGATTTTCCTATTGCTTTTATAGTTTCTGCAAATTGTTCCAAAAACTGCCCATTTTTGTCTTTATATGACCCAAAAGCATTGTTTTTCATGTTTGCCAAATATACAAAGTCGCTTCTTTGCATGGGCGTGATTAGGATAATTTTAGCTTCTTTATTAAGGCTTTTTAGTTTGTCAAGAATTACCCTAAAAGCACCATTTAAGGTACCAATGCCAGTGTTTTTCTCATAATCAGCCAACGATCCGAGTGGTTTTCCGCCCCACCAGTCATTTGTACCAAGAAAAACCGTGTAAATATCTGCTTTCTCGATTTTTAGGTCTTCTATTTTTTCGGCAATTCTGATGGCTGTCCAGCCATTATGACCTTGGTTGACATAAGTAATATGAGGAAGCTTTTCGTTTACTCTTGTCATATAGCCTTTTTTCACCCGATTACCAGTTTGTTCGGAGTGGTCGTTTAAATAGGTAATGGAATCGCCAATGGCTACCCATTTTATATTTTGAACAGTTGAAGAACTCAGTCCAACAAATAGGACAAGACTAATGAGCAGTTTTTTCATTATAAAGGCTTGAATATTTAAAACGCTATGAAAGGTAATCTTTTGAGGTTAAATATGGCTAAAAGAAACTATTTTTGTTAATCATTTTGTTTAAAATATAAATAGCTTCGTCAAATTAGAGATTTCAAGAGATTTTTTCTTTTCTCAAAAATCTTGTATCATTAATATTACATGAATCCGAACATACCCGAAACTAATCAGAAAAGAGTAATAATAGTGGGAGCGGGCTTTGGTGGCCTAGTTTTTGCTCAAAAACTCGCCAAGCAAAATTTCCAAATTGTATTAATCGATAAAAATAATTACCACCAATTTCAACCGCTCTTTTATCAAGTGGCTATGGCGGGTTTGGAGCCAAGTTCTATTTCGTTTCCATTGCGAAAGATATTCCAACACATGTCCAATGTGCATATCAGAATAACGAAAGTTAATGCTGTGGACACTGAAAAGCAATCTATAACTACGGATCTGGGTGAAATTTCTTACGATTATCTTGTTTTGGGCTTGGGCACAGACACCAACTTTTTTGGAAATCAAAATATGATGGACAAGGCCATTCCGATGAAGTCAGTTTCAGAAGCCATTTTTCTAAGAAACCGTGTTTTGCAAAACCTTGAAGATGCTTTAACCACCCAAGATCCTTTAGAAAGAGAAGGCCTAATGAATATGGTTGTGGTGGGTGGTGGACCCACAGGCGTGGAGGTTTCGGGTACTTTGGCCGAAATGAAAAAGATTATTTTGCCGAAAGATTATCCCGAATTGGATTTCAATTTGATGAAAATCTACCTTTTTGAGTCATCGCCCGAAGTTCTGGAGGTTATGTCAGACCAAGCATCGGCCAAAGGGAAAGAATATCTTGAAAAGCTTGGGGTAATCGTAAAAAATGGTGTTAGAATAGTAGATTTTGATGGAGAATATGCCTACACCAGTACGGATGAAAAAATAAGAACCAACAATGTGGTTTGGGCTGCTGGTGTTAAAGCCAATGCAATAACAGGTTTTTCTCCTGAAATTTTTGGGCGTGGCGGAAGAATTAAAGTAAACGAATTTAATCAAGTAGAAGGTTTTCAAAACATCTTTGCTTTAGGCGATTTGGCATTAATGACTGCCGATGCTGATTTTCCAAACGGACACCCACAAATGGCTCAACCAGCCATTCAGCAAGGCAAACTACTGGCTCAAAATTTCACGAAAATTATCAACAACCAAAGTCCGAAGCCATTCAAATACAAAGACTTAGGTTCTATGGCCACTATTGGGCGAAACCTAGCTGTAGTGGATTTGCCATTTTGGAAATTTCAAGGCACATTTGCCTGGTATGTATGGATGTTTGTGCATTTGATGTCTATTTTGGGCGTAAAAAACAAAATCCTAATTTTCATCAACTGGCTTTGGAATTATATAACCTATGACCAGTCTTTGAGATTGATTATTAAGCCTAAGTTTAAGGAGTAGGGTTTGTTTTTCAAACAATATTAACTGAACAAAATTCTCAGAGTAAGTGACTGTTCACTGGGCCGAGTCATGGTCACTGAGCAGAGCCAAAGTGAACTGCACCGAACATTTCAACACCCCAACCGCTTCTCTCAGCTCTTCAACTGTCGACGATGCAAATCCAAGCCTCGTATAGTTTTTAATCTTTCCTTCTACATTGTGATGAACGCCATTGGAGAGGTAAAGTCCGTTTTTCAGGGCCACTTCAGCCGTTTTTGGCATATCTATTTCATCAGCAAACTTTACCCAAACAGACATTCCGCCTTCAGGTATCTGAAAATCTACAAGATTTCCAAAAACTCTTTTTAGCTCCTCACAGAAAAAATCTCGGCGGTTTTTATATTCTTTAAGCCCTTTGCGTAAGTGTTTCTGGATTATTCCTTCGTGCAAAAGTTGAGCAATAGCGGTCTCTAGCATATTGTCGCCTTGCCGGTCGATGATTCTTCTGTAATGGGCCAAATGCTCAATCACATCTTCCGTCACCACCAAATATCCCACCCGGAAAGCAGGAGAAATACATTTGGTAAATGAGCCGGAATACATAACCATGCCCTGATTATCTGCACTTGCTAATGGCATCAATGGACGACTCTGATAATGAAAATCATAGTCGTAATCGTCCTCGAAGATGATAAACTTGTATTTTTGAGCCAGTTGCAAAAGTTTAATTCTTCGGTCGGCTTTTAGTGTTACAGTAGTCGGGTAGTTGTGGTGCGAGGTTATATATATCAATCTGATGGTATTACTCTCGCACAAATCTTCCAGAGCATCTACAACTAGGCCATTTTCGTCAATCGGTACTTTCAAAAGTTCTGCTCCGGCTTGTAAGAAACTGATATTTGCACTTTGCCAACTTGATTCTCCAATGGCTACTTTGTCGCCAGGCTTAATAAAGGCCAAACTGGTTAGATATAGCCCCATTATCGTGCCTCTTACTATCAAAAGATTGTTTTCGTTTATGTTCAGCCCACGGGTTTCGTTCAGATATTTGGCCAGCTCTTTTCTCAGCCAAAGACTGCCTTTGGTGTCGCTGTAGCCAAGTTTTTGGTACGAGTTGCCATGTATCAAATTACTGCGATAAGCCCTTGCCAAATCAGCCAGTGGAGCCAAGCGAGGGTCAGGAAAACCGTCATCAAGATGAAGTTTGTCTGTTGCTTTTATAACTTCTCTGATTAGGAAATCTTTCTTTTCATACACAAACCCAGCATTTTTTGACTTTTGGTTTTTTTGATTTTCTTCCAAAAACTGCGGGATTATTTCAGGTAGATTCTGAGCTACGAATGTTCCATTTCCTTGTTTGGTTTCGAGCCAACCCTGGCTTATAAGTTCGTCATAAACTTGAGTAATGGTTTTTCGATGAACGCCCAAGGCTTCACTTAAGGCCCTAGAGCTGAGCAGTTTTTGACCAAAAGACAGTTTTCCTTCACGTATCAAAACCATCAATTGTTGAGAAATCTGCTGATAAATCGGGGTTTTCAAAGATTTATCTATCGTAATATTTGATTTAAAAGGAAACATAAATTGGACTACTCGTTTTGTAAATATTGGACGATTTGTGTCAGCCAGTAAAATTATAGTTTTGTGAGGTAATAAAAAATACGATGGAAATAAAATTTGCAGATACAGAAGAGGATTTAAAGAAATGCTTGGAAGTTATTCAGGAATTGCGGCCGCATTTGACGTTGGATCGATTCCTTTCATTGATTCCAGAAATGAAGAAAGAATCCTACCGGCTTGCTTTCATTGAAGAAAATGGAAAAGCCGTTTCTGCTTGCGGATTCAGATACATGACTACGCTTTTTGAGGGGAGGTTCATTTACATTGACGATTTGAGTACTTTGCCTGAGGGTAGGGGTAAAGGTTACGCTGGAGCTTTATTTGATTTTGTCGTAGAAATCGCCCAAAAAGAGGGACTACCGGCAGTTCATTTAGATTCGGGTCATCAACGCTTCGATGCTCATCGGCTATATTTAAATAAAGGAATGAAAATTGTTTACCACCATTTTAGATTAGAATTCTAATTTAAATTTTTGTACTAAAAGAGAATAAACTCTTTTTAAACCAAAGAAAACCATGATACAACAAACTTCACGTACCAGCACGAGCAGAATGCCGAAGCGTACACAATATGACGAAGAACTCGTTTACGCAATTTTAGATGAAGCATTGTTTTGTACGATCAGTTATTCTGTAGACAATCAGCCTTATTCAATTCCTACGGCATTTGTCAGGAAAAGGGATAGATTATATATTCATGGCTCAGTAGGCAGTCATTTTTTAAGAGGAATAGAATCTGGAATACCTGTTTGTATTTCGGTTATGCTCATGGATTCTTTGGTGGTGGCCAAGTCTGCTTTTCATCATTCGGTCAATTACAGGTCGGTTGTTCTTTTTTCAAATGCCATAAAACATGAAGATTTTGACGAAAAAGCGTCGTTTTTTCAGGAATTGACAGAAAAAATAGTACCTAACAGTTGGGATTATCTTCGCCCAATGAAAGCCAATGAAGTAAACAAAACCACGCTTTTGTCTTTTGAAATAACAGAAGCTTCGGCCCGTATGCGTACAGGCATGCCCAATGACGACGAGGCAGACAAAGAACTACCCATTTGGTCAGGAATTATCCCGATTCCGTGCAAAAGGCAAACTCCACTTGCTGATGAAAACAGTGTTAATATTCCTTTGCCAGAGCATTTGAATTACTCCATATAAATCATAAAAACCAATAATTTTCAGAAAGCCAGAAAGCCAAAGCCATTTGTCGAAAGCAAATATTATATTTGTAAAAAAAACAAAAATCAACAAATGGACGCAAAGAAAATAACCCTTAGTGACTTTCACGAATCAATCGGTGGCAAAATGGTGCCTTTTGCAGGCTTTTACATGCCCGTTAGATATTCATCTGATAACGAGGAGCACCGTTGTGTGCGTGAAGGCGTGGGCGTATTCGATGTGTCGCACATGGGTGAGTTTCATTTGAAAGGTGAAAAAGCCTTGAATTTAATTCAATATGTAACTTCAAATGACGCTTCTATTTTGTTTGATGGAAAAATTCAATATGCTTACTTACCCAATAAAGAGGGTGGCGTAGTAGATGATCTTTTGGTTTACAAAATCCAAGACAACGAATACATGCTGGTCGTGAATGCTGGCAATATCGAAAAAGATTGGAACTGGATTTCAAGCCACAACACTTTTGGCGTTGAAATGACCAACCTTTCAGATGATACCAGTTTGTTTGCCGTACAAGGCCCCAAGGCTACCGAAACGCTCCAAAAGCTGACCAGTATTGATTTGTCTGCAATGGATTATTACACCTTCGTAAAAGGCGAATTTGCAGGTCACCAAAACATTACAATTTCAGCTACGGGTTATACAGGAGCGGGCGGGTTCGAGATTTATCTGCCAAATGAAGTTGCCGAAGAAGTTTGGAAGAAAATATTTGAAGCAGGAGCAGAGTTTGATATCAAACCAATTGGCTTGGGAGCAAGGGATACCTTGAGACTTGAAATGGGCTATTGTCTTTACGGAAATGACATTACAGATACAACTTCACCACTCGAGGCAGGCTTAGGTTGGGTAACGAAATTCACAAAGAGTTTTATCAATAGTGAAAATCTTTTAGCCCAAAAACAAGCAGGATTAAAACGCAAATTGGTTGGACTAGAGATGATTGACCGTGGAATACCGAGAAGCCATTACGAAATCTGTGATGCAGAAAGAAATACGATTGGCGAAATTTCTTCAGGCACGCAATCGCCAACTTTAAACAAAGGCATTGCGATGGGCTTTGTAAAAACCGAATTCAACAAAGTAGGAACAGAAATCTTTGTAAAAATCAGAGAAAAATTGGTGAAAGCACAAGTGGTGAAATTGCCTTTTGTGAAGCCTGGGGTTTAATATTATAGCCCAAGTCTGTGTCATTAAAGACTTTTATGTCCCCCAAGTCTATTTTTTCAATATCTTGGCAAGTTTTTCAAAACATCAACCCTAAAATAAAATGAGATTAAAAAACAAAGTTGCAATAATAACTGGTGGAGCAAGAGGAATAGGCAAAGCTTCGGCTGAGTTATTCGCCAAAGAAGGGGCAGCTGTCATCATCTGGGATTTACTAGATTCAGGCAAAGAAACAGCTGATGAAATAATAAAAGCAGGAGGAAACTGTCAGTTCATGAAAGTGGCAGTAACAGACCCTGCGGCTATCGAGATTGCCGTTTCTGCAATCATCAAACAACATCAGAAAATAGACATTTTGATAAACAATGCTGGTATCACCCGTGACAAAAGCATGCTCAAAATGACACAAGATGAGTGGCAATCGGTGATTGATGTGAATTTAACAGGGGTTTTTAACTGCACAAAAGCCGTTGTTCCGTACATGGTAGAGCAAAAGTTTGGTAGAATAATTTGCACCTCGTCAATAGTTGGAATTTCAGGTAATTTTGGTCAAACCAATTACGTAGCCACAAAAGCTGCGATAATCGGCATGGTAAAAACTTGGGCCAAGGAATTCGGAAAACACAATATCACAGCAAATGCTGTAGCTCCAGGATTTATAAAAACTGATATGACAGATCTTATGCCTCAGGAGGTTATAGATAAAATGGTGGCCGAAATACCTTCAAAACGTATGGGTTTACCTATAGACATAGCCAATGCATATCTGTTTTTGGCATCAGAGGAGGCTTCATTTATCAATGGCCATACCCTTTCGGTGAATGGTGGGATGGTGTAAATGGTTTTGAAATGCTTTTAAAATGATTTTAATTAGCTTAACGAAATTTTTTCAATCCGTTTCTTATCCATAAAATCACTTCTCAAAAACCATGTTCTCAAATTCAAGAAAATCGTTTTCCAGTTTCTTCAAAATAGAAGTTTTCAAATGTTCGTCCTCAATAAACGAAAAGCGGATACTATTGAAGACCAATTGTTTGATTTCTGAATAAGATAACTCGGGATAGCGTTTGGCGAGTAAAACGTATTGCTCAGTCAGGTTGGTCCTTAAAACTCCAGCATCATCGGTAGATATTACGATGGGCACTCCGTGTTGATGATATAGCGAAATAGGGTGTTCGTCGTTTTTGACATTCAGAATAAATTCGTTGCTTGTAAGGTTTATTTCTATCGCTATTTGCTCCTCTTTCATTTTTTTCAAAAGTGAAAACGCATCTTTTTCAAATGGTAAATCTATACCATGCCCAATTCGTTTGGCATGGGCTACAGAAATAGCCTCATTGATGTGCCAAGTAAGCTCCTCGGGTTTTACCAAGCCAAGGGTCAATTCCCCAGCATGTAGGGCATTTTTGGTATTTGGATATTTTTCATTTAAATATTTATACATCTGCATATGTACCCAATAATCTTGCATAGATACTTTTCGGTCTTCTTGGCCCACAATGTTCACACCGTTGATAAGCGTGCTGCTCTGGTCAGATAGATAACACACCAACAAATCGCCAAAAACCTCTGCTGGTTGTTTTAAACGAAGAATTGCATTTTGGTATCGAAGCGTAAACTCAGAATTATCTATTGCGTTCGAAGTATGAATTCTTTGCAAGTCTTCATTGTATTTTTGGGCTTGTTTTTGGGCTCCATTTGCCATGAAGAAAGCATACAATTCTTCCAAAATAGTCTTTAGAGTTTGCTCATCCTTATTTTGTTGTGCATTTTTTAGTCTGTGATTGAAGGCTTGCATTTTATGAGTATCTCCACCTTTGAAGAAAAGCAAAAACATGGTTTCTATATAGCTTACGTTTTCTTTAATGGCTCTTTCTTTTAGTTCCAAAAGACCAGTAGCAAGGTTGGGGTCTTTGGCTGGCAGAAAACCATCGAAAGTACTAAAAAAGTGATCATCTGAAGGGCCTTTTGAAGGGTGAAAGTCTTTACTCGACCATTTCTCTAGAAGTTTCTGTCTGTAGAATTCGAATTGATTTTTCTGAATCAGAGCAGAAATTTTTCTCCAGTTTTTATCTTTTTGTAAATCAATAGAGACTTCTTTTTGAATTATTAAGGTATTGGTATTAAGCCAAAAATTATTTTTTACAGCAAAATCAATAAAAGTTTCGGTATAAATAGAACCGTCGTAATGATGATGCAAGTCTCCGCCTTTAGGCATTGCCGAAAAGAAGGCCCTTAATTGAGCAGTATGATTACGAATTTGGTCAAATTGAACGTCGAAAGATTGGCTTTTTGCAGAAAAAAAACTGAAAACGAAAAGAACAAATATTTTTTTCACTTGGCTGGTTGTTGAGTTTAAACTGTAGTTTAAATTCTCTGCAAGTTACGGATTTTTTTTGGTTCTAGAAAAATGGGTTTCTAGGAGGAAAGGTGAAATTTGCAGGAATCACTTAAATACTCCCTTAGGATCGGCTTTTCTTTTCAAAAGCTCGCCCAAAATCTCAACATTTATTTCTTTGGGATTTAGTTCATAGCCTTGATGGAAACTTACCCAAGCATCATCTAGTTTATTTTCTATGATACTCACGAGCGTGAGCTGCATGTAGGCAGGTGTATATTTGGGCTGGATTTCTAAGGATTTTATTAGTAGATTTCGAGCATTCGCTGTTTCAATCATTGAATTTGGATTGTTGAGTGCCGTTTTTATATAAACTGTGGCAAGGTCAGCCATCAGCACATAGTTGGGCTCACTCGGAATCTCAAGGCCCTTATTCATTAGTTTTATAGCATTCGAAAAATTCGCTGACTGAAACTCTATAACGCCCAATCCCCAATAGGTCTCTACGTTTTCATTGTTCAAAAGCCATGAAAGATTGAATCGGTGGATGGCGGTATTTTTGTCTCCTTCTGCCAGATAATCCCAACCCATTTTTGAAAAAAACGCACTAGCTTCAGCTCGAGACTTAAACTGCTTATCACAATCTGATATAAACATCTGATCATCAATTTCTTGAGATTCTGTTTTTGTAAAACCACCAAAAAGGGGAATGAAGTTGATATCTATACCGACAGGTGCCGTTTTATTCACAATCACGACCTCAGCAATGCTCTCAAGTGCAGAAGGGACCTCTTGCTTTGTTTTAAGTACAGTGGAACTAGAAGTCGTTTTTTTTTCATTAGCCAAATTGTTGCCTTTAACCAAGGAATTGCTTCCTGTGGTTTGAGACTTAAGTACTATTTGTTGAGCAACCCCCACAATACTTAAGCATGAACAAATACCGACAATAATTATATTTTTCAACGAGGTCCTATTTTTTCTTAAAAGCATAAAGTAAACGCTAATATTCAAAAAATATTTAAAATTTAGTAATAAACTTTGAAAATTTCGTGCCAAGTTTTTTTATTAATAAAATGTATTGATAATGAGAAGGTTAAACGTGTCTAGAAACAAAAAAGCCACTTGGATTTCCAAATGGCTTCTTTACAATATGAATTAAAATCAATAAATCTCTTTCCTCTGCCCCTTGATTCTTTCGTCGGTCAAGAACTCGTCGAAAGTCATCATTTTATCTAAACAACCTTTTGGTCCTATCTCTATGATTCTGTTGGCCACGGAGTTGGTCAGTTGGTGGTCATGGCAAGCAAACAGAATGTTACTGTCAAAGTCTTCCATACCTTTGTTCAGTGCCTGAATCGACTCCAAGTCTAAGTGGTTGGTAGGTTCATCAAATATCAAAACGTTTGAGTTGGAAAGCATCATTTTAGAAAACATACAGCGTTGTTTTTCTCCTCCAGAAAGTACAGAGCTTTTCTTTAAAGCCTCTTCGCCCGAAAACAGCATTCTTCCCAAAAATCCTCTAATAAAAGATTCATCTTTTTCTGTAGAATATTGTCTTAGCCAATCTACCAATATCATGGTGCTGTCTGAGAAATAGTCTGAGTTATCGTTAGGTAAGTAGTCATTGGTGATGGTTACTCCCCACTTAAATCCGCCTTCAGTGGCTTGTTTTTTGCCACTTAAAATATCAAAAAGTGCGGTTACCGCTTGGCCGTCTTTGCTTAAAAACGCAATCTTATCGTTTTTACCTACCCAAAAACTCACGTCTTTGAAAAGATAAACGCCCTCCTCGTTTTTATAGCTCATGCTATCCACTTGCAAAATTTGGTCACCAACCTCCCTTTCTGGTTTAAACCCGATAAAAGGATAACGTCTAGAAGAAGGCTGAATGGCCGTAATATCCAATTTCTCAATCATTTTCTGACGGGCCGTTGCTTGTTTCGACTTGGCCACGTTAGCGGAGAAACGACGTATAAAATCCTCCAATTCTTTCTTTTTCTCTTCTGCTTTCTTATTCTGATCAGCCTTTTGGCGGGCTGCTAACTGGCTGGATTCATACCAGAAAGAGTAATTTCCACCGTAAATAGATATTTTTTTGAAATCCAAGTCGGCCACGTAAGTACATACGTTGTCCAAAAAGTGTCTATCGTGAGATACTACTATTACGGTGTTTTTGAAGTTCATCAAGAAATTCTCCAACCACAAGATGGACTCAATATCCAAGTTGTTGGTAGGCTCATCCAAAAGCAATACATCTGGATTTCCAAATAAAGCTTGGGCCAACAAAACCTTTACTTTTTCGGTAGGGTTGATGTCTTTCATCAGCATATAGTGGAGGTCTTCGGTTACTCCCAATCCTGAAAGCAACGAGCCAGCATCAGATTCCGCTTCCCAACCGTTCATTTCCGCAAACTCACCCTCTAATTCAGCAGCTCTGTTTCCATCTTCTTCACTAAAATCAGGCTTTAAATATATGGCGTCTTTTTCGAGCATTACCTCATAAAGTCTTTCGTTACCTCTCAAAACGGTATCGAGTACTGTATACTCATCAAATGCGTTCTGGTTTTGGTTCAAAACAGACATTCTTTCGCCTGGATCCAAAGATACCCTTCCCGAAGTGGGGTCAAGTTCCCCAGAAAGTATTTTTACGAAAGTAGTTTTTCCTGCACCATTTGCCCCGATAAGTCCGTAAACGTTCCCTGGAACAAACTTCAAATTTACATCTTCAAACAAAACCCGCTTCCCAAATTGAAGCGAAAGATTAGAAACAGTTAGCATATTTTTTGTTTATATTATTGTCTTGAAAAAACGATGTTTCAAAATCAAGGTGCAAATTTACGAAATTTATAAGTAGTCTGAAAAATATATCACTTCTTCGTGAAAAACAACATTTCTATCATCAGAAATTGACCTTTAAGGGAGTTTTTATAAGCAGTAAGGGCCAAAAATTTTTAAATCTTTGAGAAATATTGCTTTTTTGTATTTCGAAACCTCTTTATCAATGAAAAAATCCCATTATTTTTTTGCAACTATTTCTATATTAATGGGAATTTTGACTCTTTTCACATCTGCTAGCCATCCTTGTAATTTGCAAACCCAAGATTTGAATGCAGAAAAACCGATTGATTTTAAGCAAAAACAAATTTTATGGGCAGATAGCGTTTTGGCAACAATGTCGTTAGAACAAAAAATAGGGCAGCTATTTATGATCTCGGTATTTTCGAATAGAAACGAAAATGACTACCGACGAGTAGAAGAACAAATCAAAAAATATCACTTGGGAGGTCTAATTTTTTTTCAAGGAAATCCTCTAAAACAAGCTGAATTGACCAATAGATATCAAAACGTTGCTTCGCATCCTATGTTAATTGGTATCGATGGAGAGTGGGGCTTGGGCATGAGGCTGGATGATGCTTTCTCTTTTCCTAAAGCAATTACTTTAGGAGCAACTGCTGATGCAGAATTAATAGAAAAAATGGCTTTTGAGATAGGTAAACAATGTAAAAGATTGGGTATTCACATAAATTTTGCTCCAGATACCGATATTAATTCTAACCCTAAAAATCCGGTTATCAACTTTCGTTCATTTGGAGAGTCGGTGTCTAATGTTACAAATCTTTCTTTGGCCTATGCCAGAGGACTCCGAAAAGCCAATGTTATGGGCAGTGCAAAACATTTTCCAGGCCATGGAGACACGGGCGAAGATTCTCATTATGCCTTACCTGTTCTTAATCACACTTTAAAGCACATCAACGAAGTAGAAACCATGCCGTTCAGGGCTCTGATTGAAGATAGCATAGCTAGCGTAATGATAGGACATTTACATGTACCACAGCTCGATGACTCGCCGAATACGCCTGCGAGCGTTTCAGGAAAAATCATTAACGAATACCTAAAAAAAGGAATGAATTTTAATGGTTTGGTTGTAACCGATGCTCTAAACATGAGGGGATTGCTAAAGTATTTTCCAACAGGATTGGCGGAGGTTAAGGCTTTTCAAGCAGGAAATGATTTGCTATTACAAACTGGAAATATTGACATTGCCTTTGAAGCTTTACATAAGAAGTTTTTGGATAGCACCTTGTTGGTTAGTGATCTTGATCAAAAGGTGAGAAAAATTTTAATGTCTAAATATTGGGTAGGACTTAATAAATATAAGCCAATAGACCTTAGGAACCTACTTGCTGATCTAAACAATCAAAATTCAAAAGATATCACCCAAAAGTTATTCGACCAAGCCAGCACCATTGTAAAAGATGAAGAAGGCTTGCTTCCATTGGCAAACTCTCCTTATGTCGCTTATGCCTCTTTATCATTAGCCGGAAAAGCTGATAATGTTTTTCAAAAAACAATGTCAAACTATTCCAATATCGCCAATTATATTATTCCATTCAAACCTTCAAAGTCAAGCGATTGGACCTGGGTGGTAGAACAAGCCGCACAAAAAGATTTGGTAATTGTTAGTGTCCATGGAATGCACAATCTGGATAGTAGAAACTTTGGCGTTGTTCCAGAAACTATTAAAATCATCAGAGAACTTCAAAAACAAACGAAGGTAATTGTTTGTGTATTTGGAAATCCTTATAGTTTGAAATTATTCGATGAGTTTGAAACGGTAATTTGTGGTTTTGAAGACGAATCAGAAGCCCATATTGCAGTGGCCAATATTATTTTTGGTGTTAATGGGGCGAAAGGAAAAATCCCTGTAAATACGCTTGCTTTGGACGGAAAAGTAGATTTTGGTATAAATACCGAGCCACTAGGTAGGGTTGGTTTGGGCATTGCCTCAGAGGTAGGAATGGATTTTAGTAAGTTGAATCAAATTCGTTTAATAGCGAACAATAGTATTTCCAATCAAGAATTTCCTGGTTGTCAAATTTTGGTAGCAAGAAAAGGGAAAGTGGTTTATTATGAGTCTTTCGGGAATCTTAAATATGGTACTGATGAACCCGTTGATAGCCAAACATTGTTTGACTTGGCGTCTCTTACCAAAGTTACTGCCACCTTGCAAGCAATAATGATACTTTATGATCAGAAAAAAATTGATATAAATTTAAAAGCCTCACAATATTTACCAGAATTATCAAAAACAAACAAGAAAGATATAATAATAAAGGATATTCTACTTCATCAGGCAGGTTTAAAAGCATTTATTCCTTTTTATGACAATACAAAAGATAATATCAACAATCTTAACCCAAAGTATTTCAAAAAGGAAAACCTGGACAATTCCTTTCTAAAGGTATCGGATAGTCTTTTTGTAAAACCATCAATAAAAGATTCTGTTTTTCAGTGGATTGCCAATAGCGATTTAATTCCTTCAGGTAGTTCCAAGAAGTTCCTTTATTCAGACTTGGGATTAATTATTTTGCAACACATCGTTGAAAAAATTTCGGGACAAAGTTTGGATACTTATGTTGATTCTAAAATCTATCTCCCTTTGGGCATGTACAATACAGGCTTTAATATTTTAGAGAAGAAAAAGACGACAAACTTAGCTCCTACAGAAATAACAAAAGACTTCAGAAACACTCTATTAAAAGGAACCGTGCATGACCCCAATGCTGCACTTATAGGTGGTGTTGCAGGCCATGCAGGCTTATTTAGTACTGTTTGGGACTTGGCGAAGCTTTTTCAAATGAATCTCAATAAGGGAGAATATGAAGACACCCATTTTTTTTCTAAGAATACGATTGACTATTTTGCTGCCAAACAATCGAGCGTGAGTCATAGAGGTCTTGGTTGGAACAAACCCACAAAAGATGACCCTAGCGTTTCTCAGTATGCATCAGAGTCTACTTATGGCCATACGGGCTTCACAGGAACAGCAGCTTGGGTTGACCCAGAAAAAGAACTTATATTTATCTTTTTGTCAAATAGGGTATATCCATCTTCTGAAAATAATAAGCTTATAAAAAACAAAACAAGAAAAAGGATTCATGACATTGTCTATGAATCCATAATTGAATAAATGCTCGGAGGGGTAATAAAGAAAAATGAAGCGTCGCACAGCAACGCTTCATTGTTTGTAACCCAAAAAGTAAAAATTAACGTCTAAGTGCTTATTTCAAGACACTCTCAGTTTAGTCTTCATCTTTATCGTAGAACTCACGTTTTTACCAGAAGCGGTCAAAAAACGCCTATAATGCCTTCTAAAGTCAGCAGCCTTTCTACGAGAGATATTAATAATTTCATTGTCCATAAATAACTCGCCACCGCGACAGTTGAACAATAGATCTTTAACAAAATCAAAATTAACGATATATGATCTGTGAGGCCGAACAAAATTTGATACACCCTTCAACTCCTCTTCAAATAAACCGAGGGTCTTAGAACTTATCACTTCTTTGCCACTTTTAAGCTTGAATATGGTATAGTTTTTTGCACTTTTGAGATAAACTATATCATTCAGGTCAATGAGCTTTCTTTTGCCGGCAACACGCATTTGCATTTCTGTCTCTGTGGACAGAACTCCTACTGACGGTAATCTCATCGGATTACTTGTCATCAAAGGCTTTGAGTAAAGTAGTTTCATGTTTTTTTCTTGTTTAGCAGGAAAGCTTTCATTTTCATTAGTGATGCAATATTGGTGTTGCTTTTCTTCTAATCATAATGTAATTCGATAAATGGCAGAGAATTTAGGATAAGTGACGGTGGTTATTTAAGAAAATCTATTAAACGGTAGCAAATGTGGTTTTGGCCTCTTTCAATAATTATTAAAAGGATAAACTAGAAAAATAAGAGGGATAATTCGAGGTCAAATAGCGATTAAAGAAATAGAAGAAAGCAAAAAATCTACACTTGATACATATTCTTCAGGGCAGCCCACAATAATCTTTTTTCATCTTTAAGATTCGATTGAATGGCAGGAAAATCGTCTACTAGAAGATACTTAACATTCTGATGTAGTTGACTTTGATAAGGATAAAGCAACAAGTCGTTTCCTAATTTACTCATTCCAATACCGAAGCTGATAATTTCTTTGGCAGAAGGATAATTTGACAGGCGAGTGCCTGGGATCTTGGATAATTCAATTATTTCAGCATTTTCAATATGCTTTTTAATAGATATTAATATTTTTGTCAAGAGGTCTCTTTCTGCCTCCGAAAGAGAATTTGTAATAATAATCAAACTTTTATTAGAATGTACCGCATTAGGTGAAACTGCATTATTACTAGGGGAAACATTTTTTGGGAGTTTAGCAACCACAACATGTTTAGAGGTTTCTATCACAGATTTAACCGCAGATTCAACAGATACACCTTCGTGGAATGTCGAATCTACAGTTTTTATGCCGAAGATAGTTTCTCCGGCAAATAAATAACTTGCTAATTGCTTGTTCATAAACCAGATGCTCTGGTAAGTGTTGCAGTTCTGTCTGGGCCCGTAGAAACATATGTAACAGGAACACCAACTTCTTTTTCAATATAGGCTGTGTAGGCTTTTAACTCTTGTGGCATATTGTCAAAGTCAGAAATGTTTTCAAGAGAACAATTCCATCCTTTGAAGGTTTTGTAAATTGGTTTTACCTCAACATCACAGATATCAAATGGAAGCTCTTCAGTGGTGCTGCCGTCGGGCAATTCATAGTGTGTACAAATACTTATTTCGTCAAAAATATTCAGTACATCAACTTTCATCATAACCAACTGCGTAACTCCATTGAGCATAATGGAATATTTCAGTGCTGGCAAATCCATCCATCCGCATCTGCGTGGACGGCCTGTGGTGCTTCCGAACTCCCTTCCTTCCTTACGCATTTTCTCGCCAGTTTCTTCCAATAATTCTGTTGGAAATGGACCCGAACCTACTCTTGTGCAATAAGCTTTGAAGATTCCATACACTTCGTTTATTTTTGAAGGAGCTACACCCAAGCCAGAGCAAACGCCCGCCGCAGTCGTGCTTGAGCTTGTTACAAATGGGTAAGAACCAAAGTCGATATCAAGCAACGAACCTTGTGCTCCTTCTGCCAATACTTTTGTGCCTTTTTCGTCTAATTGGTTGTTTATCAAATATTCGCCATCAACCAAATTGAATGTTTTGATGAATTCTAAAGCAGCAAAAAACTCTTTTTCTGCCTCTTCAAGTGAATAATCAAACTTGTAATAATCTAAAATTTGCTTGTGGCTATTTACAAGTTTCTGATATTTCTCTTTGAAATTTACAGAAAGAATATCACCTAGTCTTAACCCCTGACGCGATACCTTGTCAGAGTAAGTTGGGCCTATTCCTTTCAAAGTAGAACCAATTTTCGCACTTCCTTTGGCTTGCTCATAGGCGGCATCAAGGAGTCTATGGGTAGGTATGATTATGGCTGTTTTCTTGGAAATAAACAGGTTTTTCTTAAAATCAATGTTGTAAGAAGCCAGACCATCAATTTCCTTTTTGAAAATTATGGGATCCAATACTACGCCGTTTCCAATAATATTTATACAGTCATCACGAAATATTCCTGACGGAATCTGGTGCAACACATGTTTTTTGCCATCAAATTCAAGGGTATGACCAGCATTTGGACCGCCTTGAAAACGTGCAACTACTTTATAATCAGGAGCCAAAACGTCCACAATCTTCCCTTTGCCCTCGTCGCCCCATTGAAGTCCCAATAAAATGTCAACCATTAATTTACGTTATATTTTAGTATTAATTCTTTACTCGATTTTCGCATTCGGTGTTTTTACAGTTTCCATAAAAGATCAAAGAATGATACATAACTTCGAAATTTAGGAAATCACCTACCATATTTTGGATATTTTGAACCCTTGGGTCGCAAAACTCCTTCACTTTGTTGCAGTCCATACAAATCAAGTGATCGTGCTGCTTAAACCCATAGGATTTTTCGTATTGGGCGAGGTTTTTACCAAACTGGTGTTTGGTGACCAAGTCGCATTCTACCAACAAATCAAGGGTATTGTACACTGTTGCTCTGCTAACTTGGTATTTTTTGTTTTTCATGGAAATATACAAGTCCTCCACATCAAAGTGGTCGCCTCTGTTGTATATTTCTTCAAGAATAGCATACCTTTCGGGGGTTTTTCTCAACTGTTTGTTTTCAAGGTAAGCCGTAAAAATCTGCTTAGCCGCTTGAAAATTTTTGTTATTTTCTAATACCATAGCGTTTGTGAGCCCAATTGCGTCTTAGGTAATTTATAAAATGCAAAATTAAGGGTTTTAATGGTAGAAAAAATAAAATTGTTAAAAGTTAGCATAAAGACCAAAGTTTCTGTTGGGTGTTAATCCAAGTTTTAGGTCTAATTCTTTTGACTTTGCTTTACTTTTTAGCTTTTCATTGTAAAGGTCCACAGACTTTGCTTTAAACTCGTTGGCATATTCTATCATACAAACTCCTACAGCAAATATGGTTATTCCACTTAATAGCTGTTCTATGGGTCGGACGTAGTAGGTATAAAGTTTTCCATCTATTTCAGTTTGCATTTTTGTTCCTTTTATGGCATCATAACCTAAATAAAATCCTCCTAAAACAAGTGGAGGGCCAGCTGGAAGAAAGTATTTTGATTTTTTGTAAAGTTGAATTGATTTCTTTGCATTATCGTTAATGTAAAAACCGAATATTTCCTTTTGCTTAATTACTCTTCCTAGATATAAGATCTTTGTGTCTAATATTCCTCTTTTATAAGTCATGGCAGCTACAAAACTCGAATCTTGTGCATTAGCAAACAGGTTAATTGTTACTAAAAGAAAGAGGAGCTGTGCTTTTTTTATTTTTGATTTATTCATACTAAATTTATTCTGTTTGTCCTCTTGATACATTACTTACACCATCTATTTCTTCCAATTTTGACATCAGAATATCCAAATGTTTTGTATCAAACACATACACTTTTATTTTTCCCTCAAATATTCCGTCGAAAGTTTCTACAGATAAGCCTCTCATGTTGATGTGCAGCTCTCCCGAAATAACTTTTGAAATATCCTGAATCATACCTACTCTGTCTATTCCACTGAGGTCTATTGATACTAAATAAGACTTTTCAATTTGGCTTGCCCATCGAGCTTTTATTACCCTGTTTCCATAATTTGAAAGTAATTGCTGAGCATTTGGACAGAGGTTTCGATGAATTTTAATTCCTTCATTTATTGTTAAAAACCCAAAAACGTCATCCCCAGGTATTGGATTGCAACATCTTGAAAGTGTGAAATCGATGTGCTGCATGTCGTCACCAATTAGTAGTGTGTCGTTACCCTTGGTTTGTTTTATTTCTTTTTCAAAACTCTTGGCATCTTTGAAGGCCTTTTCATCTATAACAATTTTTTTCTGGCGATTAACCAAAGCTTCTCTTTCGTGTTTGAACTTCTTTATTTCATCAGGTAAAATATAACCTTTTCCGAAGAAGTAAAATAATTCGTTGTAATCTTTCTTATTAAAAAAGGCCCTGAGTTGGTTAAATGTTTCCAGGTTGTTTTCTAAGCCAAGATGTTTCAGTTTCTTTATTATTAACTCTTTGCCTTCCGTTACATATCCTTTATTGGACTCTTTGAGGGTATCTTTTATTCTTGCCTTAGCTTTTGAGGTCACCACAAACCTCAGCCAATCTTCAGATGGTTTCTGGTTTTTGGTGGTTAGAATCTCCACTTGGTCGCCATTTTGCAAAACATGACTAATGGGCACCAAATGGCTGTTTACCTTTCCTGCCGTACATTTCCTACCGATTTCGGTATGTACGTCAAACGCAAAGTCCAGCACGGTGGCCCCTTTTCTGAGCACTTTTAGGTCACCTTTTGGCGTAAATACAAATATTTCTTCGTTGAAAAGATTCCCTCTAAAGTCTTCTAAAAATTCAATGGCCGAGCTATCTTTTGATGCGAGTGTGTCTCGCACCTGATTCAGCCAATTGTCGAGGGGTTTGTCGAGGGAAGTGTCTGCTCCCTTGTATTTCCAATGGGCGGCATAACCTTTTTCGGCTATTTCATCCATGCGTTCGGTACGGATTTGTACTTCCACCCAAACACCAGCATTGCTCATAACGGTGGTATGCAAGGATTCATAACCATTAGCACGAGGAGTAGAAATCCAGTCTTTTAGTCGGTCTGGGTTTGGTCTGTACTCATCTGTGACTATAGAATATGCTTGCCAACAGGCAGCCTTTTCTTTTTCTTTTTCTTGGGGAGGTATACCTCTAAGGATTATTCGTATCGCAAAAAGGTCGTAAATGTTCTCGAAGGTTACATTTTGGGCATTGAGTTTTTTCCAAATAGAATATATGTGTTTGGGTCTACCTTTGATGTAAAAATCAAGTTTAGCTTCTTTAAGTCGCTTTGAAATTGGCCTCATGAAACCGTCTATTAACTTCTTTCTGGCTGTCTTTGAGGTATTTAGCCTTAAAGAAATGTCTTTGTAAACTTCTGGTTCGGTATATTTCAAGTACAGGTCTTCTAGTTCTGACTTTATTTGATATAATCCTAATCTATGGGCTAGAGGAGCATAAATGTAAATAGTTTCATGGGCAATTTTTAGCTGCGAATTGCGAGCCATGCTACCTAGCGTACGCATATTGTGTAGTCTATCTGCCAGTTTTATCAAAATCACTCGCACATCTTGCGAAAGCGTCAAAAGCATTTTTCTGAAATTCTCAGCTTGAGCAGATTGCGTTTGCTCAAAGTTTTCAGCAATTTTGGTTAGTCCATCTATAATTTGAGACACTTTGGGCCCAAAGTCCTTTTCTATTTCGGTCAAAGTTATCGCGGTATCTTCAACTACATCATGAAGCAAAGCACATATAATAGACGTAGGTCCAAGCCCGATTTCTTCCACACATATAAAGGCCACCTCAAGTGGATGATAAATATATGGCTCGCCCGATTTGCGACGCATTTCTTTGTGTGCCTCCATAGAAATGTCCAGGGCCTTTCTTATCAATTTGGTATCACCCTCTTTGATATGCTCCTTGGCTCCACGCAAGATTTTCTTATACCATTTAGTTATTTCCTTTTTTTCGGCCTCGGTATAGTATTCATGGGGCGACTCAACGGGTAATATGTTTTCTTTGCTTAATCCCATCAATTATTTTCCTATTTCTAAACAGATTTAATTTCTGCTAATGTATGCAAAAACTAATATTTTCTAAAACAAAATCGCGTTTAGGTTTGCTCAAAAAGAAATTTCATTAAAATTCTTAAAAAACATTTGGGTTTTTTTGATTAATAAAAAAATAAATCTAACTTTGCACCCCGAATAATCGAAAGACATATTCATTTGCGGGCGTGGCGGAACTGGTAGACGTGCTAGACTTAGGATCTAGTGCCGCAAGGCGTGGGGGTTCGATTCCCTCCGCCCGTACTTCTAACCCTTCAATCCTCAGAAATGGTTGAAGGGTTTTTAAATTTTATAGAGTTCGAACAAAAATTCAAGTAAATGCAAACAAAATTTGACAAAGTTTCTTCTACAATAGCCAATCTTACAGTAGAAGTTGGCGAAGAAGATTACAAAGGTTTAGTAGATAAAAAACTCAAAGAATACGCTAAAACGGCTCAAGTAAAAGGATTCAGACCAGGACATGTGCCACTTCAATATATCAAAAGTATTTATGGTAAAGGTGTATTGGTAGATGAGGTTATCAAAATTGCAAGTGATGAGGTAAATAAAACTATCACTGACAATAAATTGAATGTGGTAGGTGAGCCTACACCAAAAGAAGACGCATATAAAATAGACTGGTCTGCCCAGAAAGAATTCGTTTTCGAATATGAAATCGGCTTTGCTTCTGATTTTATTGTAGACTTAGAAAAACTTCCTGTTCTTACTCAATATGAGATTCAACCTTCTGATAAACAGGTAAACGATACTATAGAAGATCTTAAAAATAGATTTGGTGTAGAAACAGAGCCTGAAGAGGCGGAAGTTGGTGACATTATTTTTGGCAAACTTAGCCAAGAGTCAAGTGATTTTATGTTTCAGTCAGGAATCCCGACTGACAAAGTAAAACCAGAAACTCAAAAACTATTTGTAGGTCTTGAAAAAGGCAGTTCATTAAAGTTGGATATTCAGTCTATTTTTGAAACAGAAAAAGAGTTGGGTTTTGCAACAGGCAAATCTGACGAAGACGCTGCCGCATTGCAGGGTGAGTTTGAGTTTGTGGTAGAAAAAATCACAAGAATAAAACCTTCGGAATTAACGCAAGAACTTTTTGATAAAGTTTTAGGGCCAGGAAAAGCAGCAAGTGAAGAAGAGTTTTTGAGCCAGCTAACAGAAATAATCAAAGGTAATTATAACAGAGAATCTGACTTTTTGTTAGACTTTGATGTAGATAAAATGCTGATTGAAAGTACACCAATAGAACTTCCTACGGAGTTCTTAAAAAAATGGTTGGTTGAAATCAACCAAGGAAAAGCTACTGTAGAAGACGTAGAGAAAGAGTATGACGCCATAGCGAGAGGTCTTAAATTAGATTTGATTAGGACTGAAATAGCCAAACAAAACGACTTGAAAATACAGTATGATGATGTTCTGGAAGAAGTGAAAAATGAAATTAGAGGATATTTTGGACAGCAGGGAGGTTTTGAAGGTATGGAAGAATTCATTGACAGCATGGCCAAGAAACAATTGGGCGAGAAAAATAATGAAGCAACAAAGAAACATTACGAGAAGGCTTTTGGAAGAAAGGTCTTGAATTTTGTGAAAGATAAAGTGAAGAAAGAAACCAAAACGGTAATGGTGGAAGAATTTAACGAGATAGCTTCAGAGAAATACAAAGTATAATTTTTTAGAAAATAAGGAAAAAAATCGGGTACTGGGTTCGCTCAAACCCGATTTTTTCGTTTTAGGGTATTGAACTTTTAGATAATTTAGATAGTTTTAAGATAAACAAATTTAATAAAATGCATTTAGGAGAAGAATTTAGAAAATACGCAGTGCATCACCAAGGAATGAGTGGTCTGATGATAGACGACTACATGAAGCACAATGTAACCAACATGACTCCCAACATTATCGAAGAAAGACCGATGCGTTTTGCGGCCATTGATGTATTCTCTCGTTTGATTATGGACAGAATCATATTTTTGGGAACTGGAGTTGACGACCAAATCGCCAATATCGTTGTGGCTCAGTTGTTATTTTTAGAATCAGTAGATGCCAAAAAAGACATTTTAATGTACATCAATAGCCCAGGTGGATCAGTTTATGCCGGATTGGGAATGTACGACACCATGCAATATGTACGACCAGAAGTTGCTACTATTTGTACATCCTTGGCGGCTTCTATGGGAGCGGTGTTGTTGGCAGGTGGTGCAGCCGGTAAACGTACAGCATTGCCCCATGCACGTGTGATGATTCACCAACCTAGTGGCGGTGCTCAGGGACAATCCCGCGATATGGAGATTACTGTAAAGCAAATTATTGAGCTTAGAAAGGAGCTTTATGAAATACTTGCAAAACACTCAGGTAAAACATTTGAAGAAATAGAAGCAGACTCAGATAGAGATTACTGGATGAAAGCAGAAGAAGCAAAAGCCTACGGATTGATAGACGAGGTTTTGTACAGAACCTAATAGTTATCATTAAACGAAAAGCTCTTCAGAAATGGAGAGCTTTTTTGGTTTTCTTTTATTTAGCTAATTTTATTTCGAAATTTAATTAAATAAACAAACGTTCTTGAATAAATGATGGCTATAAAATTAAATTAGAATATTATGAGGGAGAATGTATCAGTTTTAGAATTTGGAACATTAATCTTCTTTGCCACTTTGCTAAGATATATTCTTTTGGCTGGAATTGCTTTTTTGGTTTTTTATGTGATTTTTAAAAAGAAGTTTTTGCTTTCCAAAATCCAACAAAAATTTCCTAAGAATAAAGATTATTTTAGAGAAATCGGGTATTCATTTATAACATTTTTGATTTTCAGCTTGGTGGGCGTTGGGTTGTATAATCCAAAAGTTCGGCCTTACACAAATACCTATTTTCAGATTTCAGATTATGGGTATTTATATCTTTTCTTTTCCTTTGTTTTAATGATAATTATACACGATACCTATTTTTATTGGGCACATCGGTTTATGCATCATCCAAAAGTTTTCCGTTTTTTTCATTATGTCCATCATCAATCTACTAATCCATCGCCTTGGGCTTCGTTTTCGTTTCAACCATTAGAGGCTGTGGTGGAGGCCGGAATATTCATAATTTTTGCCTTTTCTATCCCTTTACATTTTTATGTTTTGCTAGCATTTTTAATATTTATGACGGCTTATAATGTTTATGGACATTTGGGATGGGAGCTTTACCCTAAAAAATTCGAGAAATCCTCTTTGGGAAAATGGATAAACACTTCGATAAGCCATAATCTCCACCACCAGTATTTTAAAGGTAACTATGGCTTATATTTTATGTTTTGGGATAGGTGGATGGGTACAGTGAGTAAGAATTACGCCGAAACATTCGAAAGCACACCAAGGCCATAATTTTTCCGACATTGCAAAAGAATTTAGAAACCAGGCCTTAGGTGCCTTCATATTGAAACAGTAATTGGTTTCACGGCTAAAAACCATTATTTTTGTAAAAATTTTACCAAATGGCATCAAATAAAGAACCCAACTGCTCTTTTTGTGGGAGAAAGAAAAACGAAGTAGAGCTTCTACTTTCTGGAACAGATGGGCACATATGCAACCTTTGCTTAGAGCAAGGATATGAACTGATTCAACAAGAATTATATGGAGTAGGTCCCAAAACCAAAAAAAGCAAGAAAAAAGGGGATGCACCTAAGTTTGACATTAAACCTCCAATTGAACTTAAAAAGTATCTTGATAAATTCATTATCGGTCAAGATGAAGCAAAAAAAGTCTTATCAGTAGCGGTTTATAATCATTACAAAAGACTTTCTCAGCCTAAAAACGACGAGGATGTCAATATAGAAAAGTCAAATATAATTATGGTGGGCGAAACGGGTACAGGTAAAACATATCTGGCTAGAACCATCGCTAGAATGTTACAAGTACCTTTCGCTATTGCAGATGCCACGGTTTTGACGGAAGCAGGTTATGTGGGTGAAGATGTAGAGAGCATTTTAAGTAGGTTGCTCCAGGCCGCTGATTTCAATGCAGAACTTGCCGAAAGGGGCATTGTATACATAGATGAAATTGACAAAATTGCAAGGAAGTCTGATAATCCGTCTATTACCCGTGATGTTAGCGGAGAAGGAGTTCAGCAAGGTTTATTGAAATTATTAGAGGGTTCCATAGTAGGAGTACCTCCCCAAGGAGGTAGAAAACATCCAGATCAACAATTAGTACAGATTAATACAGAGAATATTTTATTTATTTGTGGCGGAGCTTTTGACGGTATAGCGAGGCATATTGGTAAAAGAATTAATAAAGCACCAATTGGATTTAAAGTAGATTCGAAAGGACTTGATTTTAATAACGAAGACAGCCTTCTGAAATTTGTTACCCAACAAGACTTAAAGTCATTTGGATTAATTCCGGAATTGATAGGTCGTTTGCCCCTGTTAACCTATCTCAATCCTCTAGATAAAGAGACGCTACGTAAGATTCTTACGGAGCCTCAAAATGCTCTCATCAAACAGTATAAAAAGCTTTTTGACATGGAGGGAATCAAATTAGAGTTTGAAAATGACGCTCTTGATTATATTGTTGATCAAGCGATTGTTTTCAATTTAGGAGCTAGAGGTTTACGGTCAATTTGTGAAGCCATTTTGACAGATGCGATGTTTGAGCTTCCCTCAGACAAAAGCATAAAATCATTTAACGTTTCGAAAGATTACGCACAGCGTAAATTTGAACACTCTACTTTTTATGAAGTAAAATTAGTGGCATAAATTCAAAAGTAACTTTAAAAATGGAGCCTTTGAGAATTATTCTTGAAGGCTCTGTTTTTGTAAAAGAATTCATATAATTGAAATAATTTTTACTTAATGTCTTGTACATCTTTATATTAAGTTTGAAAAACTATGATAAGTTTATTCAAACAAATTTCTATCTTTGAAAAAACATACCGTAATTACCATGTCAAAAAAATCGAAAATCATTTAGTTAACGGTTATGAAGTAAAGATTGGAGACTATATTTCTCGTGGATACGAGATTTTCAAAGCCAATATGAGTGCATATATTGGATATACAGTCTTATATTTTGCAATTAGTTTTATCGTAAACTTTATTCCCTTTTTAAATATTATAAGCTCTCTGGTTATTTCTCCCTGTTTGATTTTTGGCTTTCATTTAGTGTCAAAGCAGATTTCTCAAAACAAAGTAATCCCTATCTTCAATACTTTTTTCAATGGTTTTAATTTTGCATGAAAACTAATAGTCATTTCGATTATTATGTTTGTGGTTTTTCTGGTTTTTATGATGCCATTTATAATATCAGTAGGCGTGAGGATTTTTGCTTTAAGAGATAGCAGCTCTGAGGAAATTTTTTGCTGCGATCTTAGCTGGTCCGCTTCCAATTCTCGGAATTGGGATTTTAGTAATGGCCTATTTTGCAGTGAGTTGGACATTCTCATCCTTGTTGGCCGTTTTCCATAGCAAAGAATCTTGGGCGGCTATGGAGTTAAGCCGAAAAATGGTAGTTAAAAATTGGTTTATGATTTTTTTGTTTGTATTTGTTGTGGGAATTATAGTCGGTGCCGGTGTGCTGTTTCTTGGTATCGGAATTGTTTTCACACTTCCCCTAGGTATATACAGTCTTTATGCTGCATTTGAAGACATTTTTGGTTTGCCTAATATGAAAAAAACGTAAGAAGAAACTAGTCCAACAGCGGGGGGCATTTAAAATAGATAATAAGATTGTCGCAATCAAAAAAGCCTTTGAATCTCTATTCAAAGGCTTTTTTCGATTATTAGTAAACTATGCGTACACATTTAAGGCAGAAGCTACATCTTTTACGCCACAAATCATCATGTTGGACAAATGGTTTTCTACATTGCTTTCAAAACCCTTGAGGGTTGTTAAGTCATATTCCCACAAATCCTTGTTTTTTAGAACATTTGATACAACTTCATGTGCAGAGTCGTGTTCCCAAACGCCTTTAAAGTACGGAGCAAAGTCACAATTTATCAGGTAAGACTCTCCTTCTGATTCTCCATAAAACTTGCCGTTTTCTTCTTTCGTTACTTTCATAAAAAGTAAATATGCAGCAAAACATCTTGCAAAATATTGAGGAACAGAGTCGAAGGTATTGTAATAATTCAATAAAAGTGGAATAGCCCTTGATTTCATTTTCAAGGTATATTGAAGCGTAATACTTAGCCATTGGTGTTCTAAATATGGATTTCTGAATCTATCCATCACCTCTCTTCCGTATCTATGCGTAGTTTTTTGGTCGAGGTTTAGTGGAATCGCTGGCCCAAGTTCAGTCAACATCAAGATAGTGATGTATTTTTCCATCATCTCATCGTTGAGGGCATCTTTTACAAGCCTAAAACCAGATAAATAGGCCATGCCACAAAGTAGCGTATGTGGGGCGTTCAACAAACGGAGTTTTAGTTCGCGATATTTGTCTATATTTTTAGCTATTTTTACGCCATTGTCTGCTTCTGCAAATTCTAAAAAGTCTTCAATATTTTCTCCTTCAATTGCCCAAAGTCTATACACTTCGGCCTTTATAATTAAGTTATCATTATACCCAATTTTTTCAAACAGTTTATCCGCTTCCTCTTGGTTTGGTTTACCTGGCACAATTCTATCCACTAGCGAACTGCAGAACTTCACTTTTTGGTTTAGCCAAGATGAAAATTCATTTCCTAAATTGTTGGCAATTACATGCTTGTAAACAATTTCCTTAAGAATTACGCCGTTGTTTACGATCAGTTCGGTAGGCACCACCAAAGTTTCGGCCTGATTGGTCATAAATCTATTGTGCAGCCAAGCGGTAAGTTTTCCAGGAAAAGACTCTGGGCAGCCTACCAAAACATTTTCTTCTACATATTGTAATCCTGCTTCGGTAGTATTGGACACAACCAATTGTATTTCAGGATTTTCTGCAGTCTTTAGAATTTCCTCCCAATTCGTTTTTGTACTTAGTGTTCGGCTAATACAATCTACTATTATATCCTCTTCGATGGCCTGACCGTTTTCTAAGCCTCTTACAGATATGGTGTAAAGGTTATCTTGATTGGTAAATTCAGAAACATCTGGACCAGTTGTTTTTACCATTACTACACTGCCATTATAAATTCCATTTTTATTGGCTTTGTCAATGAAATAATCTATCAATCCTCGGAGCAATACTCCAGTACCAAATTGCAAGACTTTTTCGGGGTATTTTGAGGTAATATTTTTAGTGGTTCTATTAAACATTGAATATTTATTTGAAAGTCCAAAAATATCTAATTATTAGTTTAAATTTTAGTAAAATCCAACTATTGTTTGGTGAAAAATTGACAACAAACCAGAATTGGCGGTCATATTTGTATCATTGTGGACTGTTTGTATCAAAATCGTACTATTTTCTAATGGAAACAATCAATAAAAAATAAAACGATTTGCAAATGTTATGCAAGCATACTATTTTTGTTATAAATCTCAAATAATTATGGATTACAAAGTAGCAACAATGGCCGAAATGGCTGCAGACGGTCAAGAGCCTGAAATCCTGTTTTGGGTTGGATGTGCAGGTTCTTTTGACGATAGATACAAAAAAGTAACAAGAGCATTTGTTAAAATTTTGAATCATTTGGACATAAAATTTGCTGTTTTGGGAACCGAAGAGGCTTGTACTGGTGATCCAGCTAGGAGAGCAGGAAATGAGTTTACCTTTCAAATGCTTGCTCAACAAAACATACAAGTATTAAATGGATATGGAGTTAAAAAAATTGTTACTGCTTGTCCGCATTGCTTTAATACCCTCAAAAACGAATATCCTGAACTGGGGGGAAGTTATGATGTAATTCATCACGCTACTTACCTTCAGGAATTGATAAATTCAGGAAAGCTTAAAGTAGAAGGGGGGGCGTTTAAGGGACAAAAAATTACCTACCACGATTCATGTTATCTTGGTCGAGCGAATGACATTTACGAAGCTCCACGTGAATTGATAAAGGCCCTAGATGCTGAGTTGGTTGAGATGAAAAAATGCAAAACGAATGGCCTTTGTTGTGGAGCAGGTGGTGGCCAGATGTTTAAAGAGCCCGAAAAAGGCACAAAAGACATTAACATCGAACGGATAGAGGACGCTATAGCCACCGGCTCAAAAGCTATAGCCGTAGCTTGTCCATTCTGCATGGTAATGATGTCTGATGGCGTAAAAAACAAAGAAAAAGAACACGAAGTAAAAGTCTACGACTTAGCCGAGCTTTTGGCGGAGGGCTTATAAGTATCAGTCAGACCGCAGGTCGGACCTATCTAGCATAGAGGATGAGAATTACTCTGTTTTCGTATTCTCAATTTATTTATAAGTCTCATTACCGTTTCTTGCCATCCAAGCATTAACAATTTAGGAAAATTGTTTTACTTGAAAAAAAATGCTACTTTCATATTCAAAATAATTCAACCCTATTTTCAATATGAAAAACATTTCATCAAGAAGAGAATTCCTTCAAAAAACCGCATTGGCCGCACTTGGTATGGCCGCTGTTCCAAGTTTTGCTAAAAGAGTTGTTGCCAGCGATAAAGTCCGAGTAGCTCACATTGGCCTTGGTGGTATGGGCAATGGCCACCTCAATTGGTTCGCTGCCTTGCCCGAAGTCGATGTTGTGGGTATTTGTGATTTGGATTCCGATCATCTCAATAGCACCGCCAAAAAATACTCTGAAAAATATCCAGACAGAAAACTCGAGCTTTTCGATGATTTTCGAAGGGTTTTGGATAGAAAAGACATAGATGCTATAACAGTAGCTACGCCTGACCATTGGCATGCCCAACTGGCTATTCTGGCATTTGAAGCAGGCAAAGATGTATATGGCGAAAAACCACTTTCATACAGTGTTAAAGAAGGCCAAATGATGTTGGCAGCTCAAAAAACACACAACAAGATCTTTCAGCTAGGTACACAAATACACGCAGGAGACAATTATCACCGCGTGCAGGAAATCATCCAGTCGGGAGTTTTAGGTACAATAAAAACGGTTAGACTTTGGAAAACCGGCCTTCCCCCAGTTTTAGGCCCATCGAATTATCAAAAACCACCTGCCAATCTCAACTACGACATGTGGCTCGGGCCAGCTCCATATCATGAGTATTCTGCAGAAAGAGTTCATTTTAATTACCGATATTTTCTAGACTATTCAGGCGGCGTTTTTCAGGATTTCTGGTGTCATATTGCAGATATAGTTTGGATGTCTTTGAATCCTCAAAATCTCCGAAAAGTGACTGCTAACGGAGAAAAACCTGATGGAGTAGGAGATGCACCTAAAACAATAGAAATAGAATACGAATTTGACGATTTGAAAATTTTCTGGTCATCAACTCCTCCTAACGTCCCAGGTGCCGCTTCACGAGGTATTGGAGCGTATTTTGAAGGTGAAAAGGGCACTTTGATTTGTGATTATGGCTCTAAAGAAATTACCATTAATGGCATCACAATGTTGGATGTGCCGGAAGTTCCTTTTTCTATTATTCGTTCTCCAGGGCATCAGCAAAACTTTGTGGACTCCGTTAAAAGTAGAAAACAACCGGAAAGTAATCTCGAATACGCCCGAAAAATGACCATGCCGATGCATCTAGGTTTGATTTCGTATAGATTGGGTAAATCGCTAAAATGGAATCCCGAAACAGAGAAATTTATCAAAAACAAAAAAGCGAATAAATTGCTCTGGAGACCTTACCGTAAAGAATGGAATTTAATTAATGCGTAAGACTAGGTTATTTTGATCTTAATAATAGATTCGATTTTTTAAGAGGAAATAGTGAGTTTCATTCAAAACAAGCTAATTTTGGTAAAAAAATGGGAATATTATGGAAGGACTTCTAGTTCTTATTTTCATTGTTGGGTATGCTGCCATAGTTATGGAGTATAAGTTATCTATAAATAAGTCGGCATCTGCTTTGTTAACAGGTGTTTTATGTTGGACAATTGTGGCTTTGGTTTCTACTAACATTGAAGAAACACAAAATCACCTCAATGAGCATCTGAGTGAAATTGCGGGAATTTTGTTCTTTTTAATGGGAGCCATGACCATCGTTGAGCTGATAGCGACCTATGGTGGTTTTGAAATCATTACTGACAAAATAACCACTACCAGTCAATCAAGGTTGTTGTGGATTATTTCTATGATCACGTTTTTTATGTCTGCATTGCTAGATAACCTTACCACTACAATTGTAATGGTGGCCTTGGTAAGTAAAATAGTACACGATTCTAAGTTGCGACTAATGTACGTAGGCTTAATTGTTATTGCCGCAAATGCTGGTGGAGCATGGTCACCTATTGGTGATGTAACCACCACGATGCTTTGGATTGGTGGGCAAATTTCTACGATATGTATAATTTCTCAGTTGTTTTTACCTTCTTTTATTAGCTTATTAATTCCAACTTATGTGCTTTCCACCCAAATGAAAGGGGTACTGACAAAACCTTTAAGCAATAAAGAAAACACAAAGAATGCACATGGAGATTTTGGAAAAAAAACAATATTTTGGGTAGGTTTGATAGGATTATTATCGGTGCCTGTTTTTAAGTCACTTACACATTTACCGCCATTTATGGGTATGTTATTGGCTTTGGGTGCTATTTGGGTGGTGTCCGAATGGTTAGTAAAAGATAAAGAAGAACATGTAAAAAGTACGCTTTCTATTTTTCGAGTTATTGAAAAAATAGATTTACCCAGTATTCTGTTTTTCTTGGGTATTTTATTGTCTGTGGGAGCATTACAGACTATGGGTATGCTAACCTCGGCAGCGGATTGGCTAAGCGATAATCTTAAAAACCAAACAGTAGTTGTTACTGTAATTGGCCTACTATCAGCAATTGTAGATAATGTGCCATTGGTAGCAGCGGCAATGGGCATGTATGGCTTAGAACAATTTCCGATGGATGACCCATTTTGGGAGCTTTTGGCCTTTTGTGCTGGTACGGGAGGAAGTATTTTAATAATAGGCTCAGCGGCTGGAGTAGCTGCAATGGGAATAGCCAAAATAGAGTTTTTCTGGTATCTAAAAAAAATGAGTTGGCTGGCTTTAATAGGTTATTTTGCCGGAATTGGCGTGTTTTTATTGCAAAAAATGATATTTTAGGGTATTTTAATTTATCTATCGAAAAAGACCTTTGGGCATCAGTTCATAGGTCTTTTGTGTTTAAGAATGACCAATTACCAAATCTTTTCGTATTTTTGAAATCAAATATTCAACCAATCAAAATATTATGAAAAATAAGTATTTTTTATCTTTGGCCGTGCTATTTCTATGTAGTTTTTCGGCATTTTCTCAAAAACAATTCAAAGTATTACTTTTTACAAAAACCGCCGGATGGCATCATGAGTCTATTCACGAAGGAGTGGAGGCCATAAGAAAAATGGGGGAACGTCATTTTTTTGATGTGGATTGGCAGGAAAATACCATGTTTATC
>JAIPAJ010000043.1 GCA_021740125.1 Leadbetterella sp.
GAAATGGTGACTCGATATTATGAAGGAGTGAAATCTGCAGAAAACATGCAGAAAGACTGGGCTTCGTTGAAAGGAAAAATAGATTCTGAAACCTTTGAAAACGTGGAGGCAAGACTCAAAACTCAACACAAAGAAGCACTTTGGTGGCGTGATGCTTCAGTGTTATATTTTCAGAAATATAGCAAGATGCCCGTGCAATCACCTTATCAAAAACCAACAAGAACTTTTGAAGAGTTAAAAAGTTTGGTTGACGTTTATCATGTGCGGTAAATTGAGCTGATATTCAAAAAAGAAAAGGTAGCAAATAATCTCTTGCTACCTTATTTTTTATTACAAGATATCAGTTATACAACCAATCCAAAGCTTTTGGAAACTCCTGACCCCAGCGTTTTTCATTGTGCTGACCTTCAGGGTCTAGTTCAGCTTTAATCTGAATTTTGTTTGAATCAAAGCCTTGGTTATCAATGGTCTCTTTTAGTTTTTCAATATTAGGCAACATGCTTGCACTTTCTTTACCACCGCCATATAGATAAATTTTAGTGTCCAATGGGTTAAAAAACTCAACGGCATCAAAATAGATTTTTGGAGAAGTCCATAGTGAAGGAGAAAAAACCATCAAGCGTCCAATAGCTTCGGGGTACATCATACCGGTGTAAATACTGATCAATCCGCCCATTGAGCTTCCACCAATTCCAGTGTGTTGTCTTTCTGGTAGCGTTCTGTAAGTGCTGTCTATCAGCGGCTTGAGCGTTCTAACTATAAAAGTGGCATATCGCATTCCTTGACCTTTCACAAAATTTTTATAAGGTGAAAACTCCACCTGACGATCTTCCTCGCCATGGTTGATGGCCACAATAATGACATCAGATTTTCCTTGTTTTTTGAGCAAAGAAAGGCGTTTGTCTATTTCCCAATTTCCATACACCGAACCTTCACCAAAAAGGTTTTGAGCATCGTGCATGTACACCACAGGGTATTTTTTGTCCGTATTTTTGGCATAATCACTGGGCAAAATTACGCTGACGGTTCTAATTTTTTTCAATTGCGGTATTTCTACTTCCATAGTCTTTATCAAAGGCATGGTTTCATTGTAGTAAGGCGTAAAGCCGTTTTGTCTCCATAGAGGTACGTAGTCGAGATTCGGACGAAAAACAGGTAGAAGTGTTCTGTTTTTGCTGGTATTGCCATAGCTATCAAGCTCCACATGTTCCCAACCGCCTTTGGTATATTTGTATTCTAAAGGATTGTCTAGCGTAAAATCTTTCTCAAATTCAAAGCGATATTGGCCATTACCAACTTTTTTCATCAAAAAGTCAGTGTCTCTTGGGTTCCAATTACAGAAACTTCCTGACAAAAACACTGGTCGGTCGTCGTTTACTAAAGTGTTTACCTCTACATACATCCTGCCACTATCTAATTTCATAAGGTAATTTTACATTTTCGGGGTCGCAAAAATAGTATTATTGAAGATTCTAACAAACATTTAGGGGGCTTGAAGAATAAAAATGACCCGCAATATTGGAAATATTATATATTTTGGAGCTCATAACTTGGATAAATACAAATCGAAAAGAAGCTCTGGTAATCAAAACTAGTAAAACTTTGAAATGTTTTCAAATCTTGCTTCCATTCGTCGGTAAAAATCAAATATTCAACGATAAAATGCTTATCATTCAACGAAAAGCACTATTCTTATTTTGTTTTTGAATATAATTTTGAAGAAAAAACAAAGAAATTACAATTATGAAAACGCAAAAAAGTACATCTTCAGTTATTTGGGCAGTAGCTATAATCGTTATCGGAAGTCTATTTTTAATGAGAAACTTCGATATGCTATGGTTTGAATTGCCAAAGAATCTTATCAGCTGGAAGCTTATTTTTGTCTTTATAGCTTTCGCAGAATTGGTTAAAGGTAAAATTTTTAGTAGTATTTTTTGGGGAATAGTAGCCACTGTTTTTTACTATCCTGCTTATTTGAGCCAGTTTTCACTTAATTCGGTATTTGAACTTTGGCCTTTGTTATTGATAGGTGTAGGTTTAGATATGATTATTAAAAGAAGTAGGACAATAGATAGGTGTTAAAATTTGCACAGACAATATTAAGGATTTTAATTGTCTGTGCACTTTTATTTTACGTCAAAGCTTCCCAAAGAATTTCAATCGGGTGTTTTGCATGTTTTCCCGTGCCGTCATGAATCTGGTGGCGGCAGCTAGTGCCAGGAGCGGCTATCAGTACATCTTCAGGTTGCTGGCGAACGGTAGGAAAGAGTACCAACTCGCCTATTTTCATAGAAATATCATAATGTTCTTTTTCGTAACCAAAGGAGCCCGCCATTCCGCAACATCCGCTCGGAATCAACTGCACTTCATAGCCTTTTGGTAGGCTTAGCATTTTCTTAGTTGGCACCATCGATGCCACCGCTTTCTGCTGACAATGCCCATGGAGTTTTATCAAACGTTTTTCAGCTTTAAACTTGGAACTGTCTATTCGTTTCGCATCTATTTCTTTTACCAAGAATTCATCTAACATCAAAACATTTTTAGATAATTCCAAAGCCTTTTCTGCAAATTCCACCGAAACCAATTCGGGATATTCGTCTCTAAAAGTTAAAATAGCACTGGGTTCTATTCCCAGCAAAGGTGTGTTTTCATTAATTAAATTTGAGAGCAAACGCACATTTTTATCTGCCAAAACTTTTGCTTCGTCCAACATCCCTTTTGATAGATAGGAACGCCCAGAGTCGGCATGGTTAGGGACCTCAATTGAATAACCTAACTTCAAAAGTAAATCCACTGCTTTTTTTCCTATTTCTACATCATTAAAGTTTGTAAACTCATCTATGAACAAAAACACCTTTCTATCTCCATTTCCAGCGATATTGCCATAATTTTTCTTAAACCAAGCTCTCAGAGTAGTATCTGAAAGAAGAGGCATGGTTCTGTCTGGATGAAAACCGACCACCGTATTGGCTATTTTTCTCAAAGGTGCGTTTTTGAAAACAAAATTATAAGCCCAAGGGATATAAGAAGCCAAAGCCGACATTTTTGGATAATTTCCAATCATTTTCGATCGTAACGGCACACCATTTTCTTTTTGGTATTGATACATAAACTCCATCTTGAGCTTGGCCATGTCCACATTTGACGGGCATTCAGATTTACAGGCTTTACAAACCAAACAAAGATCTAAAACTTCTTTTATTTCTTTAGAATCAAACCTGTTGAGCTTATCAGACTGTGTAAGCGTTTCTCTAAGGATATTTGCCCTCGCTCTTGTTGTATCTTTTTCGCTTTTGGTGGCCATGTAAGATGGACACATGGTGCCGCCACTCAGATGCGACTTTCGGCAATCTCCTGAGCCATTACATTGTTCAGCATGTTGCAAAATATCTTGGTCTTTGAACCTAAACATCGTCTCAAAATCTGGTGTAACTTGTCCTGCCGAATATCTCAAAAACTCATCCATGGGTGGTGTATCCACTATTTTGTTGGCATTAAAGACATTGTTTGGATCCCAGACTTTCTTCAAGTCTTTGATTAAAGCATAATTTTTCTCACCAATCTGTTGTTTTATAAACTCGCCACGAAGTCTACCATCACCATGTTCTCCAGAAAGCGAGCCCTTATACTTTTTGACCAAAGTTGAAATCTCCTCAGCTATCAGTCTGAATTGTGATTTACCCGCTTGTGTTTTTAGATTGATTATTGGTCGCAGATGAAGTTCACCCGTACTGGCGTGTGCATAATGGACACTATACATATTGTTTTTGGTCAGAATCTCATTGAATTCTCTAATAAATTCTGGCAAATCGTTTACATCAACGGCTGTATCTTCAATTACTGCCACAGCTTTTTCATCACCCGGCAAATTTGAAAGTAAGCCTAGACCAGCTTTTCTTAAAGTCCAACATTTCTTGATATCATCACCAAAAAGTATCGGAAAATGATAACCATAGCCAGCAGCATGCATCTCAGCCTCCATATGTGCTGCCAATTCCTTAACTTCTTCGATGGAGTCTCTCGAAATTTCAACACAAAGTAATGCTCCAGGGTCACCCTCAACAAAGAACCTATTGGCCATTTGTTCTTTGTTTGATTTGGTACACTCCAATATATAATGATCCATCAGCTCCACTGCACTGGGATTGTATTTCAGTGCAATCAAATTAGCTTTTAAAGAATCTTCAATGGTTTCACAGTGCACCGCCACCACCCCTTGAAACTTGGGTGGAAGAGGATTCACGTGCAGTTTCATTTCCGTAATAAACATCAGTGTACCTTCAGAGCCAGCTATGAGTTTACAGAAATTGAATCTTTCTGTGGAATTTTCATTGAAAACCTCAGTTTCCAAAAGTTCGTCTATGGCATAACCAGTATTACGTCTCGGTATGCTTCTTTTGGGAAATTGCTTTCTTATTTCTTCTTGGTTTTCCTTTAAAGAAAGCGAATTGAATGTATTCTGGTACACTTTATCTTCAAGTGAAAGCGTGTTTTTAGATTTAATCTCCGAGATTTTATCTATAAAATCCTTTTTAGAAATATCCTTGAACGTGACAAAGCTGCCATCGCTTAAATATCCTTGTACCTCCATTAAATGATCTCTCGCACTGCCATAAACCACTGAGTTGCTTCCACAAGAATTGTTCCCCACCATGCCGCCCACCATAGCACGGTTGGCTGTGGAGGTTTCGGGTCCAAAGAATAATCCCTGTGGTTTGAGATACATATTTAATTCATCTCTTACCACTGCGGGTTGCAGTCTCACCCATGATTCTTCTTTATTTACCTCTAATATTTCTGTAAAAGTCTTTGATACGTCTACTATAATGCCATTACCAACTACTTGTCCTGCTAAAGATGTCCCAGCTGTACGCGGGATTAGGGTTGTTTTTTGATCAATAGCAAAAGCAATGAGCTGCTCAATATCTTTGTTGTCTTTTGGAAAAACAACGCCAAGCGGAAATTCTCTGTAGGCAGAGGCATCTGTGGCGTAAAGGGTCCTCATTACCTTATCTTCAAAAATCTCACCTTTAAAATTGCTTTTAAGGATTTCGAAGTTTATACTTTTCATCGAAAAATCATATTTAGAAAATTGAATCAAAGATAGTATCTAAATATTTATTTCGATAAGAAATACAACCATCTTAGGAAATTTGACGTAAAAACCAAAAACCAAAACCATCAAAATATGATTAAATAAAAAAAATTTCTTTTTCAAAATTTTGGACTTTAGAAACTTCTTTTTGTAGTTTTGTGGGTTGATTCTTAAAAACGTGCAACATTTAATCAAAATGTTGAAATGTTTTTTTGGAAAGGCAAAACTAATTTACTTTAATTTTTTAAACAATTAACCTATGATGAACAGATTCTACCAGTGCGGTCGAATGGTCTTCGACTTTGGGGTAAATCAACTTTCGAGCAAAAGCTCTTTGGTAGTTTTAATCTCAATGTTTTTCTCATTTTCAGTTCTTGCTCAAGACATTACAGTGAGCGGAAAGGTATCAGACAAATCAGGTGGTGGTCTACCCGGTGTAACCGTTCAATTGAAAGGTTCATCTAAAGGCGTTGCCACTGACATGAATGGTTCTTATTCAATTGCTGGCGTTCCTTCAAACGGAACTTTGTCTTTTACATTCGTTGGAATGACTTCTCAGGAAGTTGCTATTGGTGGTCGTTCTACTATCAACGTTACTCTGACTGATGACGCGGCTCTTCTTGAAGAGGTGGTGGTTGTTGGTTATGGTACTGTTAAGAAAAAAGATGCTACAGGTGCTGTGAATGCCATTGGAACTAAAGATTTCCAAAAAGGTATCGTTACTTCTCCTGAGCAATTGATGCAAGGTAGAGTTGCCGGTGTACAAATCACACAAAACTCAGGTGAGCCAGGTGGTGGTATTAACGTACGTATACGTGGAACATCTTCAGTATATGGTGGAAACCAGCCTTTATTTGTAATTGATGGTGTGCCTTTGAGCTCAGACAACACTTCTAGTGGTGGAGATTCTCAAGGTCTTGGTCGTCAGCCTGCAAAAAACCCTTTGAACTTTTTGAATCCTGATGATATCGAAAGCATTGACATCTTGAAAGATGCTTCTGCAACTGCTATCTATGGATCACGTGGTGCTCAAGGTGTGGTTTTGATTACAACCAAAAAAGGTAAAGGCAAAGGTACATTGGATTATGGATACTCTTTGGGTATGAGTTCAATCACTAAGAAATATGACCTTTTGGATGCTAAAGCTTTTGCTGCAGCTAACCCTACCCAAAATCAAGGTGGAAACACAGATTGGCAGGATGAATTGTTTAGAACTGCTCCTACGCAACAACATAACCTTTCTTTTGGTGGTGGAGATGCTACTGGAAACTACAGATTCTCAGTGGGTTATTTAGATCAGCAAGGTATAATTTTGACATCTGGTATCAAGAGATATTCAGTTGGTTTTAACGGTGGAAAGAAATTTATCAATAATAAATTGAACATCACTTCAAATGTAAACTTGGCCAACAATAAAGATAACGGTATTGCTATTTCTGAAAACTCAGGATATACTGGTGACCTTTTGGCTGCGATTATCAAATCAAATCCAACTATGCCTGTTTACAAATCTGCTGGTGTGTTTACTCAACCAGGTATTACTGAGCCAAATCCATTGGCAATCGTTAATATGACAAAAGATCGTACAAACACTTTGAGAGCCTTGGGAAATATTTCTGCTGAGCTTGATCTTTTTGAAGGTCTGAAATTTAAAACTGTTGTAGGTTTTGATCAATCTCTTTCTTCTAGAAAAACTGCTTATTCTAAAGATTTATCTTTGGATGGAGTTCTTAATATTGGTCGTCTGTATATCAGAGATATCGAAATGAGCAACAGACTATGGGAGAACTACTTTACTTATGACAAAACATTTGGAAAAACTTCTTTGAATGCTTTGTTGGGTTATTCATACCAAAGTTTTGACGTTTATAGCAAATCAGCTAGTATGGCAAATTTTGCAACAAATAACTTGGATGTGATGACTAATAACCTTGCTTCTGCTGATGCTAGTAAAGCTCCAAGTAATGTTGTAAACAACTCTAATAGAGATTTTGACGAATTGCAGTCATACTTTACACGTGTTAACTTGAATATGGGTAAAGTATTGGTAACTGGTACATTGCGTGTAGATGGATCAACTAAATTTGGTGGTAACAACAAATATGGATATTTCCCTTCAGGTGCTGTGAAATACAAATTGATCGAAGAAAACTTCGTTCCTAAAAATGTATTTTCTGACCTTGCTCTAAGAGTTGGATATGGTTTGGTAGGTAACCAAAACATTCCTCACAACTTGTATGACAGAAGAGATAGATACGCAGGATGGGGTGCTAACCAAGGTGCTACTGATATTTCAGGTGGTGGTTTGAATGCAGTAGCATTTAACAACCCTAACTTGAAATGGGAATCAACTTCTACATTGAATGTAGGTCTTGATTATGCTTTAGCAGGAAACAGAGTTTCGGGTAACATCGAATTCTATCAGAAAAACACTAAGGACTTGTTGTTCCAAGTAGTTTCTGCTCAGCCAGCTCCTACTCCTTTCGTTTGGAAAAATCTAGATACAGACATTCAAAACCGTGGTCTTGAGTTGGGATTGAACGTTGTAGCTGTTGATAGCAAAGCATTTACTTGGGAAGTTGTAGCTAATGCTGCATTCAATAAAAACTTGATCAAAAACTTGGCAGGTGTATATGACACAGGTGAAATCAGTGGTCAAGGTCTTACAGGTGCATTTGCTCAACGTCTTGCAGCTGGTCAGCCGATGTTTGCATTCTTTACAAGAGAGTTCGGTGGTTATGATGCTGAAGGAAACACTATCTATCCAAGTGGTGACTTCCAAGCTTTCGATGGAACTAGCCCTAACCCAACTGTAACTGCTGGATTGACAAACAATTTCAAGTTTGGAAACTTTGACGCTAGTTTGTTCTTCAACGGTGTATTTGGTAACTACATATACAACAATACAGCTAATGCATACTTCACAAAAGGTGCTTTGAACAATGGACGTAACGTTACTGTTGATGTAGTAACTACTCCAGAGGGTCCTTTCAATGCTCCTGATGTTTCTTCAAGATTCTTGGAGAAAGGAGATTTTGTAAGATTGCAAAACCTTAACCTAGGTTACAGAGTTCCTACAAAAGGAATCAAGAATGTTACAGGCATGAGATTGTATGTAACTGGCCAAAACTTGATGACGTTTACTAAATATTCTGGTCAAGATCCAGAGGTTAGTACAAACAAATCAATCAATGGTATTCCATCGTTTGGTATTGATTATACAGCTTATCCAAGAGCTAAAACTTGGACTATTGGAGCGAACATATCGTTTTAATCAGTAATTATTCAAAATAATAAAAGATGAAAAATAATAATTTAAAAAGATTTTTAATTGCAGGTATTGGCCTTTTTGCTGCTACTTCTTGTACTGATCTTGTAAATGAAGAAACTGACTCAATCGTAAGAGCATCTGAGGGTGGTGGCTTTACTGCAGGTAACCCAACAGAATTGTTGATTTCTGCCTACAAAGATTTAGGTACTTATACTGACCAAGCGAACATTTATGCTTTGGGACAGCATACTTCTGCTGAGATGATTCCGCCAACTCGTGGTGTTGACTGGGGTGATAATGGTGTTTGGAGAACATTGGATCAACATACTTGGGATGCTACGCACTCAGGTGTAATCAATGCTTGGAATCAATTGAATCAAAGAGTATTTAAAGCAAATGAAATCATTGCTTCGAATCCAAGTCCTGCTCAAAAAGCAGAAGCTCAATTTTTAAGAGCTTTCAATATGTTCCATGTAATGGATTTCTTCGGACAAGTGCCGTTTAGAGAAGTGACTGACGGAGTTGATGTGAATCCTAAAGTTTTGACTCGTTCTGAGGCTTTTGATTTTATTTTAAAAGACCTTACTGAGGCTCTTCCAAACCTTTCGAAAATAGGGCCTGCGGCTTTGAACGGAAAGGCTTCTAAGGCAGCAGCTAACTTTTTGATAGCTAAATTATACTTAAATAAGGCTGTTTACAAATCAGCAGCTCCAGAGGGTCCTTACACGCACGCTGCTGGTGATATGGCTCAAGTTATTGCTGCTGTGGATGCAATTACTGCAGATGGATATTCTGTAAGTGATGATTATTTTAAGAATTTTACAGCTGATGCCGCAACTGAAACTATCTTGAACTCGGCAGAAGGAACTCCTCAAAACCGTTGGATGATGACTTTGCACTACGATCAAAACCCTTCAGGTTGGAATGGATTTGCTACTTTGGCTGATTTCTACGATACTTTCGAGACAGGTGATATTCGTAAAGGTGTTCCTGCAAAGGGTGATGGAAAGGCGTTTTCAGGTATTGGCAATGGTTTCTTGATTGGTCAACAAATCAACGACAAAGGAGAAAAATTAACAGATTCAAGATCTAAGAAGCCTTTGGTTTTCTCTCGTGATGTAAACTTGGCTGGTACACCTACTGAGAAAGGTATTCGTGTAATCAAATATCACCCAGCAACAGCCGGAAAGTATATCTTGATGAGATATTCTGAGGCTTATTTGATGAAAGCTGAGGCTTTGTTGAGAAGTGGAAAAGCTGCTGATGGTTTAACTTTGGTTAACGCTTTAAGAGCTAAAAGGTCTGCTAAGGCTTTGGCTTCTTTAACTGATAATGCATTGTTTGAAGAAATTGGTCGTGAATTGTATTGGGAAGGTGGCAAAAGAACTGTTGAGGTTCGTTTTGGCAAGTTCACTACAGGTACTGGTACTTTGATTAAAGATGCCTATACTGTATTATTCCCAATTCCTTCACCTGCACTAGTTTCTAACCCGAACTTGGTTCAGAACAAAGGATATTAAGAATATTCAAAATATTTCTTTTAAAAAAGCTCAACCGCAAGGTTGGGCTTTTTTCGTTTACAATAAAGAAGTATTTTTGTAAGATACTTTACTAATCTATGATGAAATTCTTAATTGCACTATTTTGTGTGGGAACACTTGTATCCTGTGGTTTAGACTCTAAGGAAGAGAATAAAAAAATTCAAGGAATTTTAGATTCTTTAAAAACCAATCAAGCTGTCATCCGATTGAACATAAATAACAAGCCGTTTTATACAGACACCACTCTTTTTGCGGGAAATGGAATAATTAATGAGAAAGGTATTAAAGTAAGCCTAAAGGATCAAGACTTCGGAAATGTAATAGTGAGTATTGAAGGAGAGAATTGGAATAAAACCAAACCTTATAAAATCGAACTCATCAATGGTTATCCCACCGGCTCAAACATGGGTTCGTTTCTGGTCGGGAAAATTACTGATTTAAAGCAAAATAAAGGAGAAGGGTATCTACTATCTGACGGATTTTTTGAGGTGAAATATCTTTCAAAAGATATTTTTGTCGTCAATGTTAAAGGAAAGCTTAAACAACCTTTTGGTGATGCAGCACTCTCATCTGTTGAGGGGTATATTATATGGAAAACACCAGGTTATACTTTAAATCAAGGTCAAGACTTCGTAATCCCTTTCAAGAATGAAAAATAGCATTTTGATATTTCTAATTGTTCTTTTGGGTTTTTCTTGCAAAAAGAAATCTGACGATGCTATTTTTGAACTTTTGGATTCCTCAGAGACGGGAATTGACTTTATAAATACTGTAAAAAATTCAGAGAATTTCAATATTTTTAATTATCGGAATTTCTATAACGGAGCGGGTGTTGCCGTTGGTGACGTCAATAATGATGGTCTACAAGATGTGCTTTTTACAGCCAATATGGGTTCAAATAAACTCTACCTCAATAAAGGCAATAAACCTGGAGAGTCATTTAAGTTTGAGGATATAACACAAAAAGCTGGTATTGCAGAAACTGATAAGTGGAATACGGGTGTAGTGATGGTGGATATCAATAATGATGGTTGGTTGGATATTTATATTTGTAATGCAGGTATTGATAAATGGAAAAAGAAGCAAGGAAATGCACTTTTTATAAACAATCATGACCTTACTTTTACGGAGAAAGCTGCAGAATATGGCCTGGATGACAAAGGATATTCCACGCATGCAGCTTTTTTGGATTACGACCTAGATGGCGATTTGGATTGTTATATTCTAAACAATAGTTTTATTCCAGTAAATACGCTCAATTACGATAATAACCGTGATTTAAGAGCAGAAGATTGGCCAGTAAAAGATTTTCTAAAAGGTGGTGGGGATAAACTTTTGAAAAACGAAAAAGGGAAATTCATTGACGTTTCTAAAGAAGCTGGAATATATGGAAGTTTGATTGGTTTTGGATTGGGCGTCACTGTGGGAGATGTTAACAACGACAACTACCCCGACATTTATATTTCTAATGATTTTTTTGAAAAGGATTATCTATACATTAACCAAAAGAATGGCAAGTTTAGTGAGGAGTTAGAGTCTCGAATTGGACATACCAGTTTGGCCTCGATGGGTGCTGACATGGGCGATATTAACAACGATGGTAATCAAGAAATTTTTGTTACTGATATGTTGCCACGAGATGAGGTTAGGCTTAAAACCACTACTTCTTTCGATAATAACTATGTATTTAAACTAAAGCATGACAAGGGCTTTTATAACCAATACATGCAGAATAGTCTACAGTTAAACAATGCGGATGGAACTTTCAGCGAAATAGCCAACTACAGCAATGTTGCAGCGAGTGATTGGAGTTGGGGTGCTTTGCTTTTTGATGCCGATAATGATTCGAAAACGGATATTTATGTGAGTAATGGTATTTTTCATGATGTTATAGACCAAGATTTTATCGATTTTTTTGCCAATGAAATCAACCAAAAGATGGTGCTTTCTGGAGAAAAAGAGAAGTTTGATAACATCATTAAACACATGCCTTCAAGACCAATTGTCAATAATTTCTTTCATAATGATGGCGATTTGAAATTTTCTGAAAAAGCGGAAGAGTTTGGTTTTACAGAGCCTTCTTTTTCGAATGGAGCAGCCTATGCTGATTTAGACAACGACGGTGATTTGGATTTGTTAGTCAATAATGTAAACCAGAAGTGTTTTGTTTATAAAAACAATTCTGACATAAAAACACCAAAAAACAATTACTTAAAAGTTAAATTGGAAGGTTCGGAAAATAATACTTTTGCGATAGGGGCAAAGATATTAGTGTACAGCAACAATGAGATTTTGGTTAAGCAAATCAACCCATCGAAAGGCTTTCAGTCAAGTACAGAATACGTTCAAACTATTGGTTTAGGCCAATCTATATCCATAGATTCTGTTGTCGTTTCCTGGCCAAATAATACGAGGTCAATGTACAAAAACTCGAAAGTCAATTCTTTGCAAACATGGAATATAAAAGATGGAAAAGCATTTAATCATGTTGAATCGGAAAGTAGAAGAACGTCAACTTTTTTGGTGGATAATTCTTTGGATATCAGAGCCCACGTCGAGAATGAATATGAAGACTTTTATGAAGAAAAAAACATTCCAATGATGCTTTCTGAAGAGGGTCCAAATGCCGCCATAGCTGATGTGAATGGTGATGGAATGATGGATTTGTTTGTAGGTGGAGCTAAAAATCAAGCCGGAGCATTATATATTCAGCAAAATGGAAAATTGATCCTGAAACCAAATAAGGAGTTCGAAAATGCTGCTTTTTTTGAAGATACTGCGGTAGAGTTTTTTGATGCAGATGGCGACGGAGATCTAGATTTATTTGTTGGCACGGGTGGTAATGAGTCAAATCCTGAAGAAAGATTATACATAAATAGATTATATATTAATGACGGAAAAGGAAATTTTGTTTTTAACAACAAAGCAATACCTTTCAGTGGAATGAACACTTCATGCGTAGCTCCAAATGACTATGATAATGATGGAGATATAGACCTCTTTGTGGGAAATAGATCACAGCCTAAAAAGTATGGATTGACTCCACCTCAGCAAATTTTGGAAAATGACGGAAAGGGCATATTTAAAAACGTAACCAAGACATTTGCTAAGGAAATTGAATATGCAGGGATGGTAAGAAAAGCCATTTGGGAAGATGTGGATGGAGATAAAATAAAGGAACTGATTTTGGTAGGAGATTGGATGAACCCCAAAATTTATAAAGTAAAAAATAAAGCATTTGCTGAAATGAAAACGGGTCTAGAAAACCATAAGGGTTTCTGGGGTGCATTGAAATCTGAAGATATTGATAATGACGGTGACAAAGACCTTATCTTAGGAAATATGGGTGAGAATTTTGCCTTGAAAACTTCTGAAAATGAACCCTTAAAGCTTTGGGTCGGGGATTTTGACGATAACCAGCTCTTAGATAAAATTTTCACAAAAACATTTGAGGGAAAAGATGTGCCGGTTTTCTTAAAACGTGAAATGATGGAGCAGTTTCCAAAGCTAAAGGCTCAAAATCTTAAGCATGAGGAATATGCAAAAAGATCAATTGAAGATTTATTCGACAAGAATCTGCTGAAAAAATCACAAAAAACTGAGGTAAATACCTTAAAATCCGTTTATGCTTTTAATGATGGCAAAGGCAATTTTACGGTAAAAGAACTACCGACAACAGCTCAAATAAGCTGTATAAATGCCATTGAAACAATGGATTTAAACCAAGATGGTTTCAAAGATATCATTTTGGCAGGCAATTTTGTTGGATTTATTCCACAGTTTACTCGCCTAGATGCCTGTCGTGGCGTGGTGCTTTTAAATAATAAAAAAGGCGGATTTGTAAGTCAAAGAAATATAGATACGGGCTTTGTGACAGAGGGTGAAGTAAGAGATATGAAATTCATGAATTTTGGGAATAAGTCTTACTTAATTTCGTTTGCAAACAACAAGAAACCGCAGTTTTTTGAAATAACCCAATTTATAAAATGAGAATAGCAGTATTGATGTTTTTGGGTATTTTCTTGATTTCTTGCTCACAAAAAAAGGAAGCTTTGTTTAAAGTAATTTCGGCTGAGGAATCCGGCCTCAGTTTTTCTAATGACCTAAAGCCAACCGCTGACCTAAACATATTTAATTATATGTACTTTTACAACGGTGGAGGAGTAGGTGCAGGCGACTTGAACAACGACGGCAAACCTGATTTGGTTTTTACCTCAAACCAAAATCAAAACAAGATTTTCTTAAATAAAGGCATGCTGAAATTTGAGGATATTACTGAAAAATCGAATTTCAAAGCTGAAAAAGGTTGGTCAACTGGCGTGTCAATAGTGGATATAAACCAAGATGGACTGTTAGATATCTATGTGAGTCGAGTTGGAAATTTTGAAGTATTGAAAGGTCATAATTTACTTTTTGTTTGTCAAAAAATCGATAAGAATGGTGTACCACAATATCAAGAAGTCTCTAAGCAATATGGCCTGGATTTGGTAGGTTTTGGTACGCAGGCGGCTTTTTTTGATTATGATATAGATGGAGATTTAGATATGTTTCAACTCAATCATTCGGTGCATCAAAACGGCACTTATGGTCAAAGACAAGTTTTTTTGAATACATTTCACCCATTAGCTGGAGATAGATTTTTTGAAAATATTGAAGGGAATTACATAGAAAAAACCAGAGAAGTAGGCATTCATTCGTCTGCAATCGGCTATGGATTGGGCTTGGGAATTTCTGACGTAAACCTTGATGGATACCCAGACTTATATGTTGCCAACGATTTTCATGAAAATGATTATCTGTATATCAACCAAAAAAATGGGAAATATGTGGATGAAATGTTGGACAAAATTGATCACACCAGTAGATTCTCGATGGGAGTGGATATGGCAGATTTGAACAACGACGTTTTTCCTGAAATTTTCACATTAGACATGCTTCCATACGATCCAGAAATCTTGAAAAGGTCAGAAGGAGAAGATGCTTTTTACAACTTTAAATTTAAACTTTCGCAAGGGTACAATATACAGTTTGCGAGAAATAACCTTCAACTCAACAATCGAAATGGTTATTTTTCTGAAATCGGGATGTATTCTGGTGTTCATGCTACAGATTGGTCGTGGTCGACGCTCCTGTTTGATTTTGAAAATGATGGTAAAAAAGACATTTTCATTTCAAATGGAATTAACAAACGAATGAATGATTTGGACTATATCAACTTTGTGTCAAGTGACGAAATCCAACAGAAAATATCCGAGAAAAGATTTGATGAATCGGATGAATCTTTGGTAGACCTTTTACCTGAAATTAAGATTCCTAATAAGTTTTTTTCAAACGGAACCGACTTGGCTTTTAATGATATAGCCGAAAATATTAATGGCAATGTAGGCTCATTTTCGAATGGTTGTGCCTACGTAGATTTGGACAATGATGGTGATCTCGATTTGATTACTAACAATATCAATCAGTCGGCTTTTTTGTATGAAAACCAAACCAATACTTTAAAACCAGAGAATAAATACCTGAATATAAAGCTGATTGGAAGTGAAAAAAACAAAAATGCGAGTGGAGCAAAATGCATTTTATATGTGGGCGATATAGCGTTTTATCAAGAAAAAATTTCTGTACGTGGTTTTCAATCTTCCATGGAAATTCCGCTAAACTTTGGTTTGGGTAAAATTGATAAAGTAGATTCTTTACTGATTATTTGGCCAGATAATACATTCGAAAAACATAAAAATATAAAGTCAAACAGGACTTTTACAGCCAATTACAAAACCAATCTGCCAGTGTTTGATTATGCAGTTTTTCATCAAATAAAGCCAGAGTTTGTTGACATTGCTGGAAGTGTAGGATTAGATATTCGTCATGAAGAAAACCAATACAATGAGTTTGACAGAGAGGCATTAATTCCCAATATGATGTCAACAGAAGGGCCTGCGATTGCGGTAGCTGATGTGAATGGGGATGGTTTGGAAGACTTGTTTTTGGGAAGTTCTAAAAGGATAAAGTCACAGATATTTGTTCAGAATTCGAAGGGAAAATTTATAAAAACCCAGCAAAAAAGTATTGAAGCCGACAGTGTACATGAAGATGTAGATGCACAATTTGCGGATTTCAACGGTGATGGAAAGCTAGATTTGGTTGTTGCTTCAGGAGGTAATGAATACTATGGAAAGTCTGAATATTTAGCTCCTCGAATATATTTGAATGAAGGGAATGGCATATTTGCCAAAAAAATCGATGCTTTCTCGGGCATATTATTGACCGCTTCGGTAGTGTTAGTAAAAGATATAAATAACGATAAAAAGCCAGATTTGTTTTTAGGTGCGAGAGGTGTTTCTTGGGCTTATGGAGAGATACCGAGCTCCTATTTATTATTAAACGATGGTACTGGAAAATTTACAGAAAAGACAGATGAATTAGCTCCAGAATTGAAAAAATCAGGAATGGTAAAACACGCCGTTTGGGCTGATTATGATGGAGATAAAGTAGATGAATTGGTAGTTGCATACGATTGGGGCGGTATAAAGTCATTTAAGAAATCTGGCAAAAAATATGAATCTACTGAACTTACAAACAAGAAAGGATGGTGGAATTTTGTTTATCCGATGGATGTCAACCAAGATGGGAAGATGGACTTTGTTTGTGGAAATCTCGGGAAAAATAGCCGTTTGCATGCCACAGAAGTGGAACCGGTTAGAATGTATGTTAAAGACATTGATGAGAACGGTCGATTGGATCAGATTATCACTATTTATATGATGGGCAAGGAGACAATTTTTGCCGACAAACGGGAGATTGAAAAACAGTTGCCATATGTAAAAAAGCAATTTATTTATTCGAGAGATTTCGCCAAAGCGAGCTTAGAAGATGTTTTTGGAAAGGCTAAAATTGGAGATGCAAAAATTTTCGAGGCAAACTATTTCGAAAATTCAGTCTTGATAAACAAAGGAGACGGAACTTTTGATCTTCAAGCACTCGGCGGAAATGCTCAGTTTACGCCTTATTATGCTGCTCAGACTATTTCAGAATACAAAAAAGGGGAATTTCTGATGATGGGAAATTTTTATGAGTGTAACATCCAGATGGGATTGTACGATGCAGACCAAGGCAACATTTTCTCATTGAAAAAAGGACAAACGATAAAAACACCCATCAATAACTTACCTATAAAGGGGCAAGTCAGGCGAATAAGGCCAATAAAGATAGCAGGTAAAACACATTATTTGGTTATAAAGAACAATGACAAGATGATGGTTTTAAGTCATCATTCGAATTTGAAATTGTAAGCCAAAGACACAATCGGAGCTCCAAAAATTTGTAAGGTGTAACCTTTAATACTGTTATTTTCTGTTTTGAAAAACACAGAATATGCATTGCGATGTCCGTAAAGATTATATACTGAAAACGCCCAATTGCCCACGTATCTCCTGTCTTTCATGGTTGGGTTTGATATATTCCATGACAAATCTAAACGGTGGTAAGTTGGAATTCGTTCATTATTACGCTCGTCATAAAACGGATAATAACTATTCTGAAAACTCACAAAACCTACTGGCTTGGAATATGGCCTTCCTGAACTCAATACAAAGTTGAAAGAGAACGAATTATGCTTGTCTACTGCAATGTCAATAGAGGTATTGTAGGTATGTGGGCGATCATAGTTGGCACGGTAAGGGTTGCCGTTATTTACCAATTCCAGCACATTGGTACTGGCATATACTTGGTTGAAAGTTCGGGCATAAGTATAATTTGTCCAGCCAGTTAGGTTTCCTTTTTTCTTTGAAAACATAAACTCTAAGCCATAAGAATTGCTTGTTCCTTGAACAAGCTGTGTTTCCGGAAACTGTTGCAAAAGGAAGTCAGCCCCAGGTTTATAATCAATCATGTTTTTCGAAGCTCTGTAATAGCCTTCTACACTGAAATCATAAATGTTTTTATCAATAGACCTGTAAAGCCCTAAAGTAAGCAAATGGCTGACTTGAGGAGCTATATTTTGGTCGGAGGTTTTCCATCGAGATGTCGGAATGGGCGTTGTTGTATTGGATACAATTTGGAGATATTGTCTCATCAGATTATAGCCCAATTTTAGAGAAATCTCATCACTTAGTAAGTATCTCAAGCCCACTCGTGGCTCTAACCCTCCGTAGGTTTTGGTTATTTCTCCTTTTCCATAGATTTTTGAAGAAACCACTGAAAATTCATCGCGTGGCTGTAATGGGTCATATGTTCTGACTTCCGATGCACCAAGAGCTGTGAAAAATGAATATCGGAGACCGAAAGTACCTGCCAGTTTTTTAGAAAATTCGTATTCATCGTCCATAAAGATTCCGTATTCATTGGAATATTCTGTTGGAGTTTCAATCTTGTTTACGCTGAAAGCCTTCCCTGGGTCCAAAGTACCAGGCCTGATTTCGTTTTGGGTAAAATTCAAGCCCATTTCCATTTTGTTATTTCCGTTTTGGAAATTAAGGCTTGTCTTGTAAATATTTTGTGTAATGCCCGAATTGAGCTTTATTTTATATTTGGTTACGGTTTCTATAGTTCCTATGGTTGGATCGTAATTGGCCCGCGTGAAACTCGTGGTTACGTCAAGTTTTGGGTTGATAAGGTACACCCATTTTGCGTTATAGTTAAGGGTTTTATGTTCGAAAAAAGTGGTGTTTCCTACTACATTGGGGAGGCTTGACAGCAAATCGGTCTGGAAAAAATCGTTACTGCCATAGCTCATAGCTGTGAAGGTATTCTTTGTGTTTATTCTCCAAAAAGCCTTTACCACTCCTTCATAAAACTTGGACTTCACGTTTTCTAATTCCTGACTAATCTTAGGCAAAAGAAAATCTGTAAATGCACCTCTTCCGGAGAAGTATATACCCAATTTGTCGGGAATAATTGGTACTTCCACCATAAGTTTGGACGAAATCAAACTTAGTCCGCCATTTATTTTAAATTTGTTTAAATTGGGATTTTTCAATGTTAAGTCTAAAACCGAAGCAGCTCTTCCACCATATCTTGCAGGTACATTTCCTTTGAATAAATCCAGATTGCTCAAGGCATCAGGCGGAATTACCGAAAAAAGCCCGAACATGTGGGTTGGATTAAATATTGGCGTATCGTCTATTAATATTAGGTTTTGATCTGTTGTGCCGCCTCTTATGTTAACGCCATTTGATGCTTCTCCTACACTGGATACCCCAGGCAACATCTGAATTCCTCTCAAGAAGTCCACTTCACCAAAGGCTGCTGGTATTTTTTGGAGCGTTTTAATGTTGATCTGGTTAACTCCTAAGAGCGTTTTCTTTACGTTTTGGTCTGATTTGGCGGTAGAAATAACTACCTGTTCCAGTTCATTTTCTACCAAACGCATTTTAATCACATAGTCATTGTTTTCGGTTTGTGCCGTCGTATATATCCAAAACGGAACGTATCCGATATATTTTATAGAAATGGAATGGTCGTCTTTGGTCATATTCAGGGTAAACTTGCCTTTGTCGTCAGTTTTGGTTTGCCATTGGTTCTTTCTTAAATCTACCACGACGGAAGCACCTTTTAAAGGTTCGTTGGTTATGGAATCAAGCACAGTTATTCTTAAGGACAACGACTGACCAAAGAGTTGTATTGAAAGGAAACAGAAACCTATTATAAATATATTTTTCATTCTCATTTTCTAAAATTGTTATCTACCAAATTGCCAGTTTTTAGGAGCTATGGCCGTTCTGCTTACACTTGGTTTGCATATTGCAAAGGGAATATTCGGTCTTTCGTCTGACTCCGACTCGGGAATAGGATCTCTTCCGCTTTGGTATTTAAATAGCCCATCCTTCACAGCCCCGATCGTATTTTGTCGGTTCATCATATACCTGATTTCGCTCACTGCCGATGCCGAAAAATAACCTAGTACTATTTCATTGGTGTTTTTGGTATTTGTTACATTACCTTTTATAGGAGCTGGTGGGGTGTCGGCCAAAGTGCCGGTATTTTCTGATTGGTCCTCTATGAGTTTAAGGTACCTAAAGGCATTGGCACTCAGCGACATTTGTTGAACCACCACCAAGCATGGATTTGATTGATAAACAGGTATTTGTGCAACTACTTTGTCGTATTGCGTTTGACCGTCGGTATAAACATCCGAAAATATGTCTATTTGTTTCCCTTGAAAAATATCCCAGCAGAAGGCCTCACAGAAATAATCGTAATAGTTAAATCCAGGCAATTTGATGTCTTGTATGCATTTTCCATCCGCGGTGGCTGTGTTGCCGGTTCTTTCATAAAATCCTTGTTTGCAGGACGCACAAATATTTTGAAGTTCATAAGAAGTCCATTTCCACCTGTAAAAATTTCTTTCGGCAGCTGGGTCGATGTAATCAATATAAATATCATTGGTAGCAATGTTGCCCGAGCTAGATTTGTTATCTTTTATACCTTTCGGATTAAACTTATCGTAGAGTGTTCCTATTTCAGGCACCGATGCCATTTTTTCTTCGGTTGATTCGTATCTTTTTCCGTCGCTTTTTTCTATAATGAGTTTATAACTTGAGCCAATACTACCCACAAAATTCAAAGGAGTGGTGTAGTATCCAGCTTGAGTTTCAAATAATTCATAAGTTTTTTGGCCATTTTCTATCACAGAAACTTTTGCTTTGGAAACTGGAATGATATCGCTTGACTTGGGAGTTATAGTGGCTGTAAATTCAGAGCTTTTGTAATTGGCGGTTTCACTAGTTTCAAAGATAGATATAGTCTGTGGTTCATCTAAATCTGTAATAGAGCCTTCAACAATTAGGTAAGACTGGGTGGCTTGGACTGTTACTTTGTAAGGGTCAATACAAGACATCGTTGTCCACAGCAAAATTATCAAGATAAGCAAATGCGGAATTGCTCGTTTTTTTATCATAGGTAAAAGTTTTGTCAAATGTAACCCAAAGTATCTTAAAAACAGTAAATTCGCTTGTGTTGATGGAATTTAATCGACAAACAGAACCAAAAAATCGGCAACCTTAAATTAGTGGGTTTATATATTTAAAATTTCATTGAGCAGAGATCGTTTTGTGATAAACATACACTATGGTTACTATATAGATTTTATAATTGATTTGATTGATACGAAAATATACCAAGTAAGGTTTCAGATTGTTTTCAAATTAATAAGGTTTTGCTTTTCAATAGTACTCCCCCTATGACAAAATATTCCAAAAATACCCTCAGGTTTTGCTATTGTTGTTTTTGTTTTTAAAACTTAGTTCCTGAGTTCGATGTGGTCATAGGACAATAGTTTATAATGAAATTCGGGGTTGAGGCTGTGTAAAGATTTTGAAGCCCTCAAGGGGTCAAATTATAATTTCAATTGGGAAAAATCACCTCACCACATTCGCCAAATTCTCAAAAATCACCTCCAAATCTTTCTCCGAATTTCCCCAACCAAAGCTAAAACGTAAACTAGCAAATGCATCAGC
>JAIPAJ010000044.1 GCA_021740125.1 Leadbetterella sp.
CTCCTCAATAAAGTTTCTCCATTCTTTTATGAAATTCTCAGAAAGTATTTTTTTTCCTCCAGCTGTAGGGTAAGCGAAGATAAAATCTGGATGTGCTATTTTCTTAATTTTTTGACATGAAGAACAAACTCCACAAGAATCGTTATCTGAAGGTTGTTGGCAATTTATGTAGGTAGCAAAAGCCAAAGCCATAGGCAAAGAAGCACTACCTGAAGCTCCATCAAAAAGTATGGCATGGGCAACATGGTTACTTTTTACAGAATTTATTAAATGGTTTTTGACCTCTTCTAAGCCAGGTATTTCAGCAAATAACATTTTCCTTATTGATTATTATTGGATAAATAGCTTAGAATTTCAATTTCATCTGGATTAAGTTGTTTTTCTCTGCGTGCCATTGTCGCATTAATAACGTCAATGGCTTTATCAAATCGGTATTTTTCGTAACCTTCACTTTTCCCTCCCCAGGAAAAACTTAAAATATATTTTTCTTGAAATCCAGATCCATAAACATTTGAAGACACGCCAACAACAGTTCCTGTATTAAACATCGTACTGATTCCAGCTTTGCAGAAATCTCCCATAAAAGTACCGCAAAATATTTCTTGTGTGTCGTAGTAATCATTTATGTTGTAATTATAAACTTTTACAGTTGTATAATCATTTTTGAGATTTGAATTATTTGTATTTGCTCCTAAATTACACCATTCACCTATATAAGAATTTCCAAGAAAGCCGTCATGGGCTTTGTTTGAGTATCCGTGAAATATGGTATTTCCAACTTCTCCACCAACTCTAGATACCGGCCCTAATGTAGTGTTTGGACGTATTTTCGCTCCAAAAGCTACCATTGAATCCTCTCCAATGGCAACAGGACCAATTAGTAAACTCCCTTCTTGTATAATCGCATTTTTACCAATATAAATCGGGCCATTTTCTGCGTTAAAAATAGCGGATTTAATACTTACTCCATCTTCTATAAATATATTTTTTTCGTTATATACAGCTGTGTATTTGTCTTCAATTTTATTCGATAGACGGTTGGCTGTTAATAAATCAAAGTCGGATTGAATTTGTTGAACATTATTTAGAAATAAATGAGGAAGCTCTTTAATGTAAACGATACGCTGCCCAGTGTAGGTTATATTTTTATTACTGCTAATATTTTGTTCACCATACCCAAATTTCAGGGAACTACAAAAGGCTACTGGAAAATCATTGTATACTAAAGTTTCATTTTCATTTAATTCCAAAACAGCTTTGACCAAGTCAGTATTTGGCAAAAAAGATGCATTTATATAAATGTTTAAATAGGAGTAGTTTGTAACAAACTTTTTATTTAAATACTCTTCGGAAAGAAAAGACACCTTTGAATCAAGATTTTTCTCCCATTTTTCATCAATAGTTAGAATTCCAATTCTTACTTTTCCAATTGGCCGAGTAAGGGTAATTGGTTTTAATTGATTACGAAAGCTGGGTTGGTCAAAAAGTATAATGTTCATCCGAAATATTATGTTTCGGGTGCAAAATTACTTTAAAATCCTTAAACATTATTGTTTTTCAGAAATCTGAATGGCCATTTTTACAGCATTGTATGCATTTACAATTCCTGCTGTAACACTCAATTCTGAAAAATCCTTCTTGATCTTTTCTCCAGGTACATTTACTTCTTGTCCAGTAAGTTTTACGGTAGATTCTAGAATGATATTTTTTAGTTGTTGAGCACTAAGATTAGGGAAATAAGATTTCAATAAAGCAGCAACTCCTGCAACTGCTGGTGATGCCATACTGGTGCCTTGTTTTTCTTCATATCTAGAACCTAGAACCGTTGAATAAATAGCTACTCCAGGTGCAAAAACATCAACTCCTTTTTTGCCATAATTGGAAAAGTCAGCAGGTAAGCTTTCTCCATCTTCGAAATTACTTGCACCTACAGTTATCCAATTTTTAACTTCAGAACCAGATTTTAAAATTCTTGAGGGGTAATGCACATGTTGGTCAATGTCTTCGTTCTCGTTTCCAGCTGCAGATACTAGCAGTACGCCTTTAGATTCAGCATACTTTACTGCCTCGTCTACCCAATTTTTTTCTGGAGAATATGGCTTTCCAAAACTCATATTGATTATTTCAGCTCCGTTATCAATAGCATATTTGATAGCATTGGCTACATCTTTATCTCTTTCATCACCATTTGGAACACACCTTATTGTCATTATTTTGACATTATCTGCCACACCTTTTACACCCAAAGAGTTATTTCTAGTGGCACCAATAATCCCAGCCACATGGGTGCCATGCATGGCATCTGGGCCAGTTACTTCATTATTTCCATACTTGCCATAGCCCAGAGATTTTAAATCGTCTCCAATGACCTTTCTTGCATCAAAGTCATTATTTAAGTTATAATTGAGTTCTTCTTCAAAATGTGTTACGCCATCCAATATATCGGCTTTGGTGGCTCCCATCGCATAGAGATTTAACCATACTTGTTTTGCGGCACGCACTGATCTGTCAACATTTTGATCATCGATTTTCTGCACGTCTTCTTTTGAAATTGGCGATTTGGCAATTGTTTTAATTAGAATATCTTCAGCTTTAGAGATTTTATCCAACATGCCTTTATACATGGGCAGATACTGAGTGGCTTCGCTTTTTTTATTTTCAATTTCCTCTTTTAAACTTTTCATCAAAGCCAAATCTGCCTTATTTTTCTTTTTATCACGTTTACTTGGATTGTCTCCATATTTTTCAAAAAGGGTCTTGTACAATCTTACAGACTCAAGTTGTTCTTGATTTATGTCTTTCCCATCTGCTCCTCCTATAAAATCCCAACCGTTTACATCATCTATAAAACCGTTGTTGTCATCATCTATTCCGTTGTTTGCAATTTCTCTTAAATTGACCCATATATTATCTTTCAAATCTTCATGTTTGATATCAATTCCGGAATCAATCACACCAACAATAACCGTTTTTGAAGTTCTGTTTTTCAATAATTCTGTATATGCTTTTTCAGTACTCATACCCCTAATACCATCTTCTGCTATATCGAGATTATGCCAGTTAAATTTTGTCTTTAGATTTTGAGCATTGAGGTTAAAAATAACAAACGATAATACAAGTATTTTTTTCATAAGATTGAATAAGTCTGAAGTCTCTTGATGAGATTTTTTAAATTAAATAGCAAAATAACGATTTTTTATTGGCTTTAGCTTAGGGCTTGACTGAAATCTTCTAATAAATCATCAATATTTTCGATTCCAACGGATATTCTGAGCAAATTCCCCGGTGAACACGAATGCAAGCCTTCGGCAGTTTTTCTATGGTCCACCAAACTCTCCACACCACCTAAGCTTGTAGCATGTTGGAATATCTTGAGTTTTGAGGCAATTTTGAGACAGTCATTCTCATTTCCCCTTGTCAAAATAGACATCATTCCACCAAATCCGTTTGTCATTTGTTTTTTAGCTATGTCGTGGTTTGCATGTGTTTTTAATCCGGGATAGTATACTTTCTCTACTTTTGGATGCTTATTGAGGAAATTTGCAAGTTTGAAGGCATTTGTACTGTGTTTCTCCATTCTTAAAAAGAAAGTTGAGAGGCTGCGATTCAATAGCCAACAATCAGATGGAGAAGGAACACCGCCTCCTAAGGTTTGATAATCTCTGATAAATTGTGATATTTCTTGATTTATTTTTTCGTTCCAAATCACCACTCCGCCTAAAATGTCAGAATGACCGCCAAGGTACTTTGTTGTAGAATGCATGACTAGGTCAATGCCCAAATCAAGAGGTTTTGTGAAATATGGTGAAGACCAAGTATTATCTGCTGCAGCTAGGATGTTGTTTTCTTTACAGAGCTTTGCTATTTCTATTAAATCTGCAATTTTTAAACTGGGATTTGATGGGGTTTCTACCCAAACTAACTTTGTATTCTCCTGGATAGCTAGCATGATATTTTTAATATCTGACATATCTACAATGCTAAAAGAAATATTCCAGTTTTTATATAAATTCTCCAAAATTACTCTTGTACCATAGTATATATCGTCGGGAAGAATAATATGGGAATTTTGACCTAATGAATGTATAATACTCATAGTGGCTGCTTGACCAGAAGCAAAACATGCAGCATCTATTCCATTTTCCAGTATAGATAGTTTTTTTTCCAATAAACGCCTATTAGGATTGGAGGCTCTCGTATAAATGTCTCTGCCCTCTACAAATGCCCCAGTATCATCTCTTTTGAAGGTTGTACTCTGAATCAAGGCAGGAACTACTGCCCCGGTGTTTTCGATTTCTAAAGTTTGATGTATAATTGAGGTTTCTAAGCTTGCCATTGATAATTTTTTGAACAAATTTATGAAATCAACTACATTATTTGATATTAATTAGAGATTCTGTAAACTATTCCATTTGGATTTGAACCAGATACACTTTTGGAGACAGTAATTTGGTCTTCTGAAACGCCTTTTTCTATCAACATTTCTCTTAGAGCATAAGCCCTGTCCTCTGCCAAAGTTCTATTGCCACTCGATAATGGCGATATACTTATGTTTTTGTTAGAGTTTTTTAGTTGACTTAAAATAACATTGAGTATTGAAGAATTTGAAATTTCAGCACTGTTCTTTTTAAAAGCTGTTCCGTTGATAGCACTCCAACCAGCTGGGGTTTTTATTTCAGACTCACTATTTTTTATAGTGGACGTTTCTTTCGTATTTTTTTCCTGTGGATTGGTCTCTTTCTTTTCAGCGGGTTTTGATACTTCTTTCTTTACTTCGGCATCACTTTGTTTTTGCGTAGTTTCTGGTGATTTCTTTACTTCATCAGCTGGTTTTTGGATGGGCTCAGGCTTAACTTCAGAAGGAATTGGAACAATATTTTTTTCGATTGGTAAATTTGCTACTGATGAGTCTGGAAGGAAATCTTCAGGGATTAGATCCTCTTGAGGTTTTTCGGTAATGGTTGCCGGTGGCATATCGGTTGTTTCTTTTTTATCGAATTTTGCAAAGTACAATACAGATAATCCAGCGATGCCCAATATTAACCATGGCAAAATGACCAACAAGTTTACTTTGGATTTTATTTTTTCTTTTTTAGCCACATTGGACGATTGTAAATTTCCAGGAACAGATGTATTTACAGACTTTTTGAATTGGAAAATATTGTTTATTGCAGGAGGAAGGGAATTAATGATGGGTTCATTTATTTCTTTAAAGTGGTTTCGCAATCCAACCAGATCGAAATTGTGTTCTTTCATGGTTTTACCAATAAATCCTAAAACTATCGGAGCTGACAAACTTAACAATGAAGAAGCACTTGTTTTGCGAATCTCTGAAATTCCAGATATTTTCTCTACTAAAAGTTGAGCCTTATTGGCTAAAAAATGCGAAGAAATATTATTGCCGATGGTTACGAGTAATTGAGTTTTTTCAAAATTGCTAGAAAACGATTCTATGTTATTCAGGATATCTCCAGTATGTCCTCCATCGTTCAATACATTGATTATATTTTTAAGCTCTACATCAGAATGGGCATATTTTAAAACTCCAGCCATAAAAGAATTTAAGCATAATCCAATTCCAGATTCAACGTTATCAGTTTTTTCGCCCAAAAAGGTCGCTAGGTTTTCGACAGTTTTTGCAGTTATTGTGTTTTTAATTTTTGATAAAAAATCCATCTAATTATATTTTTTTAAAATATCATTTATTCTATAATTCCCCGATATGAATGTGTGGAATTTGATACTCCATTTCCATGATTTGAAAATTACAAAAACCATGCCCATTCTATACGAACAAAACGATGGATTATTAGAAATTCTTTCTGGATTTTTCAAGTAGTCGAGATTAGGGAAGGTTATAAAAAAAGAAAATCCCCAAATATTGGAGATTTCTTTTGATCACTAGGATTATTAGTTTAATTGCACTTAAGACAACTCATTTGCAGTTAAAGCTGTAACTACATACTTCTACGCTTTTTTTACCATTTCTGACAGAAACGGTTTCGGATTGAATTGGTAATCCGCTGTTATTATACAAATAATCAATTTGGGTTTCTTGGTCAACTTTTCCTTTGTCATTATAGACCTTTCCAGATATCATGTTATTTTCGCCGAAATAAGAAAAGAAGTTATTGGCGATGCCAACAAAGCCAAGAGCTGCTGTTTTGTAAACCTCAGGGTAAAACTGTTTTTTGGTGTCGTATTTTTCGCCAGTGAATGCAAGTATTTCAAGTTCATCATTGATGGAAGAATATACTTTCGATACATTTTCACTTGTGTATTCCAAACGAGTTTTTCCAGATACTTTTCTGCCAAATAATTCAACGGTCGTTTTTATGCTTGAAAGTTTGTTGTTTTCATTGTAAACAAACTCGTTGGTCATAAACTGTATGCCATTTATCGATACATTACTTTTTGTAATTATATTGTCAGTTCCGTAAACAAACTTAACGATGTATTTTTCAGCAGAATTTTCAGTTGTTATCTCCATAGATTCAGCGAGGTTTTTGTTGTTGTATCGGAATACCACAACAGTAGGAATGGAGTCTCTACTAAAAACTCTTACCAATTTGCTTCCTACCCATTCATAGTTTCGAATATTTCCTGATGGTCCATCCATCGATACTAGCGGACACTTAGTGTTTTGGGCAGACGGGTCAGCCTTTTTCTTTTTACAAGAAAAAATAAGGGTTGAAAGAAATAAAATTACGATAAAAAATATAAAATTCTTTTTCACATAGATAGTTTTTATAGATACACTCAATAGTTCTGATTTAATGTATTACAAAAACTATACCACACCTTATATTTGAAAGATAAAGTAATATAATGAGCGGTTATATTTTAGAGGTAAAGTATTGTTTATTAGGTATTTAATTGGGGTTTTTTAGTAGAGCATTTTTTATTAAAAAAAAATTAGTTAATCACTCAGATGAATGTGTCAAATGACTGTTTTTTGGAAATTTTATTATTTTACGGTAACAAATATGGTATCACAATTTTCGTGCCATTATTTCAGAAGTGATTTTTGCAGAAGAAATAGCCAAAGGGATTCCTCCGCCTGGATGCACACTTCCACCAACAAAAAAAAGATTTTTTATCTGATTCGAAAAGTTTGGATGTCGTAGAAAAGCTGCAAACTTATCATTTGAACTACTTCCATATAAGGATCCTTGACTGCTAGAAGTATTTATTTCTATTTTTAAAGGATCTAAGATACGTTCGGTAACTAAGTAAGCTTCTATATCTGTTCCCAAAATTCTGTTTATTTTATTGATAACAGCGGCCCTTGTTTTTTTTGTAATTATATTCCAATCTTGACCAATATTTGAAGGTGCATTGATAAGCACAAACCAGTTTTCTCCACCTGTTGGAGCGTCAGATGGAATTATCTTGCTTGTAATGTTGATGTAGATGGTTGGATCTTCATAGATGTTTTTTTCTACAAACTGCCAGTTGAATTCAGTTTGGTAGTCATCACTAAACAAAATATTATGCAAACCAAGCTCTTTAAACTCTTTTTTTATTCCCCAATAAAAAATTAAGCCCGACCCACTTTTCTCTTGATTCAAGATTTTTGTTGGGGGTTTTACTTTAGGCATAAGCTTGCGATAAGTAGGCGTTACATCCATGTTGCTCACAATCGCATCAAATGATCTTAATGTTCCTTCGTTTAATCTGAGTGCTTTGGCAATCTCACTTTCTACCACAATTTCTTCTACTTTCGAATTGAAATGAAATTTCACTCCAAGTTCCAACGCAAGTTTGTACAATGAACCTGCTATCTGATACATACCATTTTCAGGCAAAAAAGCTCCAATGTTGTATTCCAAATGTGGAATAATGCTCATAGTTGCTGGAGTTTTATAAGGATTTGACCCATTGTAAGTTGCATACCTATCGAATAGTTGAACGGTTTTTGGATTGGAAAAAGATTGGCTATTTACACCATGAAAAGTTCCGAATACGCCCATTTTAAAAATATTCTTATAACCTTTGAAAGCTTCTCTACTCAACCAAGTTGATAATTTATGAAGACTTTTATAAATAAATAGTCCACTTAATACTTCATATTTAAAAGCACTTTCTTCAAGATATTTTAAAATCGTTCCGGGTTTTTCAAACAGATTTTCTACTACATTTTTATCAAACTCATCATTTTGAGCGGGCACAATTAAGCGAGTTTGGTCTTCCCAAAAGTACCTACAAACCTCATCCAATTTTTTATACTTGAAATAATTACTGGGATTTTTATCAGCCAATATAAAAAGCTCATCAATAAGGCTTGGAAGAGTAAAAAGAGAAGGTCCGCCATCAAATCTATAACCTTCGGTGCGGAACTCATTAAGTTTTCCGCCTGCGTAAGCATTGGCTTCAAAAACTTCCACATCGTGTTTTAAAATAGCTAATCGAATGGCTATTGCTAAACCACCTGGACCACTACCAATCACTGCAATTTTCTTCATTAACTTCTATTTTTCTTTAAAAAACCAAAGATGGGCAACATTGTTTTTAGATTAATTTTATTCTTCATTTTTTTTAATTAATCGGATAAATATTAGGAATAGAGGGCGATTTTTAGAAACTTTTTGGGTAAATTGCAAAATATTTAGATAAACCAAATAAAGAATTTATTCTTATTCCATGGCCAAAATTTTAGTAATTGATGACGAAAAAACTATCCGAGATGCTCTGAGAGATATACTTGAATATGAGGGCTATGATGTTGATGAAGCCAAAGACGGACAAGAAGGCTTAGATATGGTGCTGGCAAGTTTATACGATGTGGCTTTGTGCGATATCAAAATGCCCAAAATGGATGGTTTGGACGTACTTTTAAAGGCAAAAGAAGAAGGTGTTATTACACAATTTGTGATGGTTTCGGCATTCGGAAATGTTGAAAATGCAGTTGAAGCTACCAAGAGGGGAGCCTTTGACTTTATCACTAAGCCACCAGATTTGAATAGGCTTTTGGTAACTGTAAGGAATGCCATCGAGAAAAGTAACGACGTTGAGGTTATCAAAACACTGAAGAAGCGTGTTTATAAGCTCAATGAAATCGTAGGTGAATCGTCGCTGATTACTAAGGTTAAGGAAACCATTGATCGCGTAGCTCCTACTGAAGCTAGGATTTTGGTTACTGGTCCAAATGGATCAGGTAAAGAAATGGTAGCCAAGCAGATACACGAAAAAAGCAATAGACTCAAAAAGCCATTGGTTGAAGTTAACTGTGCCGCTATTCCATCTGAATTAATTGAGAGTGAGCTTTTTGGACATGAAAAAGGAGCCTTTACATCTGCAATTAAGCAAAGAATTGGTAAGTTTGAGCAAGCTGATAATGGTACTTTGTTCTTGGATGAAATTGGAGATATGAGCCTTTCTGCCCAAGCAAAAGTATTACGTGCCTTACAAGAGCACAAAATTACCAGAGTGGGCGGTGAGAAAGAAATAAAGATAAACGTAAGAATAATAGCCGCTACAAATAAAGACCTAAAAAAGGAGATCGCGGAAGGGAACTTCCGTGAAGACCTTTATCACAGGTTAAATGTAATTCCGATTTACGTGCCACCTTTGGCAGAACGTCGCGATGATATTCCGTTATTGGCAGATAAATTTTTGGGAGATGTTGCCGAAGAATATGGGGACCAACCTAAAACTTTCTCATCCGATGCCATGGATTACATGAAAAACCTTCCATGGACAGGTAACGTTCGTGAGCTACGCAACGTAGTGGAGCGTTTGGTAATCATGTGTGATTCGGTAATCAGTGTAGACGAGGTAAAGCTTTATGCTGGTTTAGGTTTGTAAAAATATACTGTTACTAATAATTAAAAAAGAGTCGGAAGCGACTCTTTTTTAATTATTTATACTTCAAAAATATTGGCCCAAGAAGCCCTGAAGCTACTGGTTTCCAGTCAGATGCATTGAAAGGTTTATATTGAATATCCACAATGTTTATATCGTAAAACTTCTTCCAGTTCAGTTTGTTGATATCTAAATATTTTATTTCATTGGCAGATAAATTTCTTACTTTAACTTTTATTTCATTATTGGTTTTCAATATACCTTCAGGTATTTCTAAGGTATAAGGCAAACTCCAGGCTGTTCCAATTTTGGTATCGTTTATCCATACCTCAGCAGTTTCTCTTACATCGCCCAATTGAATCTGAGCTGGTTTGTTAACGGCATTTTCTGGCAAGTTGAATGTTTTGAAATACTCTCCATAACCATTGAAAAATCCAGCCAAAGTGTCAGAAAGTGTCCAAGATTGGAGATTTGTAAAATTTTGTGGACTGGGAATCTTGGGCCTGCCATCGGTAAAAACCAATTTCCAGTCTTTGCTTAAGTCTATAAACTGTCCATATTTATGGATTTCATAAGTACTTGGATTTCCTTTTTTGGTATTTGTGAAATATAAAAAAAGACTCTCACCAGACTTTAGTTCAAGATTTATTTTCTTTATTTTTCCTGACTTTTTTACAGGAATTTCATGCCATTTTTCCGACTTTGGATTATATAAGTAGGTGTATTTAAAGTTATTTTCAAAATTCAAATCGCCCTCTTCAAATATCTGGTGTTGATTGGCCACAAAGTACAAAAGACCATTTTCATGATTTTTTCTAATAAAGTCCAAGCCTTTTTCCTGAATCGTCTCTCTTTTTAGGTTTTGAGTTTTCATTTTCAAAACCACAGCAGAAGAAAACCATGATTTTAGACTTCCCAATTCATCCTCAAATAGATGTTGATTTTTTTCTAAGTCGAGAAAGCCTGTCGTTTTCTTGGGCAGTGTTTTCTCAAATATTGATTTCAAGCCAACAGAATTCAATTTCTTGATCGCTTTTAAAGTAGCAAGCGGCATGTATTCTATTTCTGGAATTACCAGCGTCTTATAATTTCCTTTGCTCAGCTTTTGCTCGGCCATTTGGCTAATTTGTAAATCCGATACGAAATCGAAAGTGTAGCCAGCCGTTTCCAAATCATTCAGAAGTTTACGGTACTTATCAGTAAATATGCCATTTTTCTCAATATTATGTACGTCCATCATGTAAACTCCTTTTTTAGGTTGATGCCATAAATCTTGAATGGGGAAGTAAACCAATACTTCATTGTCAGTTTTACTGTTTTGGAGCAGATTCTGACAGTTTTCTATGTATTTATTGAGTAATGGCAGCTCATTCCAAAAGTGCGAGTTGAAATTGAAGTTGGTAGAAGCATAAAACATCCAGCCTGGCCATGGGGCACTAACGGGTGTGTAGTTGGCTCCATGATAGAAAATGTGATTGACACCACCCAAAAACGATTCATCAATGATGGGTTTTACTTGCGAAAGACTTACTTTGAAATGATTGCCCAGCCAAGTGGCGGTTTCGGAGCTTACGAGTTTTTTGCCAAAAACATTTGCTGGTGATGAAGCCAATTTGAGTACCATTTTGTTCGGCTTGCCAAATTGCTTCTCGCTGTATTCGGGGTCTTGTCTGTAAAGCGGAATGTCAAATGGTTTAGAGCCAAAAAATTCGGTTTCAGGAATTGAATTGGCTGCGTATAAATCCAAAACATTACCTGGAGAACCATGAGATTCATTTCTGCTGAGTTTGCCAAACTTTTTAGCGAAGGCAGCGTAAGGCTGAGTGAATTCTTCCAAAAGCAACTCCGAAATGGTCAGTTGATAGTCAGAATATATTTGTTTTTCTTCTTCTGTAAAATTCGTTTTATTTTCAAAGATGTTGAGATGTTCTCCAAGTTCATAGCCACGTTTGCTTTTAAATTTTTCGAAGAAATGTTCCGTCCAATCTGCTCCATATACTTCGTAAGAATCATTGTAGAAAGCCCGAATCCCAATATTGTTTTTGGCAAAAACGCTGTCGAATTTGGATAAATAATGTTCTACATTGGCTTTGTCGAAGTGATCCAATACCAAACCCTCAGCTCCAGGGGCTGCTCTTTTAACTTGTTGTTTGGTGATTTTTTGTTTCAGAACAGGAAGTTGGTCGGCTTCATAAACGAGGTCAAAAGTTTTGGCGGCATGCTCGGGTTTTATATCAATTCCGCCAAAAGGCCAGCCCGTGCCAAGCGTCATATCAATGCCTAAGTGCTGGTTTTCAGCTTCTTTTACAGTATATTCAAGCATTTCAAGCCACTTTGGACTCAAGAAATGAATAAAATTTTGTTCCTCACCTTTTACGCCATAAATAGGTATGATATGTAATCCTCCAAAACCCGCCTCTGCATATTTTTGTAAGTTGGCTCTTAGGTCTGCTTTGTTAACAGCACTTCCTTGCCACCACCAATAAGCCCAAGGTTTGGATGTATTTTGTGCAAATGTTTTTAAAGAAAATAGGAATAGGATTAAGGCAAATCGTAAGACTTTCATTGGAATTGAAGGGTTGAAACTGTAAATATAGAAAATGGATTTCTATTTACTGTTCTTTGGTGTCATGTTGCTAGGCTGTTTGCCGTGTTGATGGAACACTGATGACACGGATGTGACACGGATTTCTATTTTTTTTGAAGTTGAAATTATATTTAAATAAAGTCTATAGTGGTTAAAAGAAGGAATAATCAGTATTCATCTGTGTCCAATCCATCCAATCCGTGTTCTATCGAAACTTAATTCCATATAAAATCAATACTCAAACACCCCAAACTCACTAGAAATGGTCAGTTTCTTAATATCCGAAGCTTCCACTCGACCTACAATTTGAGCTGAAATGCCGAAGCTTTCAGATATTTTGATAATTTCTTGGGCGTATTCAGGTGAAAGATAGACTTCCAAACGGTGTCCCATGTTAAAGACTTTGTACATTTCGGCCCAGGAAGTACCTGATTGCTCTTGGATGAGTTTGAATAGGGGAGGTATTGGGAACAAGTTGTCCTTTGTGATATGTACATTGTCCACAAAATGTAGGACTTTGGTCTGTGCTCCGCCGCTGCAATGCACCATGCCGTCTATTTTACCTTTGAGTTTAGTAAGTATTTCTTTTACCACTGGGGCATAAGTTCGGGTAGGAGAGAGTACCAGTTTACCCACATTTACCATTAAATCGTCCGATATTTGAACTTTGTCGGTAAGTAGTTTGGAGCCACTATAAACCAAGGAACTGTGAATGTCTTGGTCATAGCTTTCTGGAAATCTTTCGGCATAAATGCTGTCTAAAACATCATGGCGTGCCGATGTCAGTCCATTGCTGCCCATGCCGCCGTTGTATTCGGTTTCGTAAGTAGCTTTGCCATATGATGCCAAGCCTACTATCACATTTCCTGCTTTTATGTTGACGTTGTCTATAACATCTGTTTTTTTCATGCGGGCTATCACCGTAGTGTTTACAGTAATGGTTCTAACCAAATCTCCCACATCAGCAGTTTCGCCGCCTGTGCTGTATATTTCCACGCCATTGTTGCGAAGCATGGAAAGCACTTCCTCACCTCCATTGATGATTTCTGCCAAAACATCACCCGAAATTTTATTTTTATTTCTATCTATCGACGACGACATTAAAATAGGTCCAGTGGCACCTACACAAAGTAGGTCATCGGTATTCATGATGATGGAATCTTGTGCTATACCTTTCCAAACGGACAAATCGCCTGTTTCTTTCCAATACAAATACGCTAAAGATGTTTTTGTTCCAGCTCCGTCGGCATGCATGATGTTGCAATATTCATCGTCGCCACCCAAAATGTCAGGCGAAATCTTACAAAAAGCTTTAGGAAAAAGGCCTTTATCAAGTTTTTCGATGGCTTTGTGAACATCTTCTTTCGAGGCAGATACGCCTCTTTGCATATAACGGTCAGACATAAGTATAGCATTTTTGAAGCTGCAATTTACGGCTTTTTGCCGTAAAAATGGAATTTTCAAGACTAGGAGTTTTTGATAAATTGCTCCAAAACACTCAAGTGTTGTTCGAATGCCGTTCGGCCATCTGCTGTTACAGAATACAGCGTGTTGGGTTTACGACCGATAAATTCTTTTTTTACCAATAGATAACCAGCTTCTTCTAAGGCTTTTACGTGTGTGGCGAGGTTGCCATCGGTCAGGTTCAACAGTTCCTTGAGCGAATTGAAATTCACGGACTCATTGACCATCAATACCGACATGATGCCCAAACGAGCTTTGCTCTCAAAAGTTTTATTGAACTGTTCTAAAATCATTTATCGTACTTAAAATACATTAATCCGCCATACAAAATATGCAAAAGGCCAAAGCCAATCACCCAAAATAAGAAGGTAAAACCCGTAAAAAATATACTCAAAATACCCAATGTTATTTCACAAATACCCAATGAGAAAACATCCCTTACTGTATAGTTAGAAGCGAAAATCAAGGCCATTCCGTAAAAAATTAATGTAGATGAGGCGGCCATCCACATGTTGTTTTGCTGCACCAAAGCCAGTGAATAAATGGCTCCAGCTATCAAAGGAATGGTCAAATTTATCAATAATTTTTTAGATAAATTGTTCCATACTTTCTCATTGTTTCGTTTTGCTTTGCGAATTGTGAAATAAATTCCACCAATCAAGGCTCCCAAAAGTGTAAGTAGGGCTATTTTAAAAACATAAAGCTTAAAATCACCCTCTAAATTGGTAGCATCAAGAATTCCTTGTGGATTACTATTTCCGGTGATTTCTACTTTTTTTTTATAAACCATAAAGGCCCCAAAAAGGGCTATTACTCCAGCCGAAATGCCAGACAATCCGCTTAAAGACAAAAACTTAGATGACCGCTCCATGAGCGTTCTTATTTCTTTTAGGTTTTCGAGGTGTTCGTTCATCTCTTAAAATATTTTGGGTAAAAATACCATACATCCTACTATTGCGGCGGCAATTGCCAGAAACAAAACTCCGGCTGCTGCCATGTCTTTTATTTTGCCAATTATGGGATCTTTTTTTGGTTCTACTCTGTCACAAAGTTTTTCTATGGCCGAATTAAATGCCTCTGCCGACCAAACCAATGCCATTGCAAAAATGATGATTATCCATTCGTTTTTGTTGATTTTTAACCAAAATCCTACAAAAATAACCAACAAAGAGGCTAAAAAATGAAATTGGGCGTTGTTTTCAAACCTCACCAAGTGTACCATTCCTGCAAAAGCAAACTTAAAACTTCTCAGCATTTTTGATATTTTCATGCTTGAAAGATATTAAATTATAAAAAGACAAATATAAGCCAATCAACACAATACTAAAAACCATAGTCGTTTGTATGGCCAATGGCTTGCTCGTTTCTATTAGTGATTGCTTGATAAGGTGGGCTGGATTAGAGAATAAATCCCAACTGTTAAATCTCGCAAATCGGCCAAGATAAAGTCCAAAACCGCTAAGTACTGCACTACCCAAAACCATAGACCATGCTATTACACTTCCGAATAACTTTTTAGATAATATTTGGAAATTGTACATAGAATATAAACCAACCACAAGCCCCGTGATGGCAGTTATAAAAATACCCACTGAATCAAACCACAATAAATGTTTGGGCAAATGACTTAAATGCATAAGGTCAGTTATGATGTAAGGTGAGTTTGGGAAAAATAAAAGCCAAGTGGTCATGAGTCCGATAATGGCTATTTTTATAGATAGTTTCTCAAAACCGAAATTATCATGTAGTTTTTTTGCTAAAAAAATAAAAAATATCGGTGTAATGGCTAAAAACAGATTCCAAACCAAAAAGAAGCCTAGAGAAGTCCCGGTTTTGTATACCCTGATAAGTAGCAAAAGAGAGCATAACGCTATCAAAATCAATACACTGATGGTGGGTTTGCTGGGTTTTAAATTCATTATTGAGATGTTGAAAAGTACTTTGTTTTTCAAAGTAAAGCTTTATTTACCACCTTTCAAAATATTATGCTGAGTTTTTCTGAAATTAGATATTTTCAATAATTATGTATTTCAATTTGAAATACACAAAATTTAACTCGATACAGCGTATTTTTGCAAAAAAACAACAAACGAAATGCCCAAGGCAAAACATGTAAAAGAATCGCTGACCATTATGACAGAGATGGTAATGCCAAATGATACCAATACTTTGGGGAATTTGATGGGAGGAAACCTCATGCGTATGATGGATGTAGCAGCTGCCATAGCTGCACAGAAACATTCTAACCGAATTGTAGTAACTGCCTCAGTAGATAATGTATCGTTCGTGAATCCCATTCCGCTTGGAAATGTAGTCACGCTAGAAGCGAAAATTACAAGGGCATTTAATACTTCGATGGAAGTGGTGGTCGATGTATTTTCGGAGAATATTCCAGCAGGACAAAAAAGTAAAACTAATCAGGCTTTTTTGACCTTTGTGGCTGTTGATCAGTCGGGTAGGCCGATAGAAATAGCGGAGGCAATTCCTGAAACCGACTTAGAAAATGAATTATTTGATGGAGCTTTGCGTAGGAGGCAGTTGAGGTTGGTCTTGGCAGGAAGGATGAAGCCAGCAGATGCCACAGAACTAAAAGCAATATTTAAGATATAAAAAAAAGAGGCTGGGAAACAGCCTCTTTTTTGTTTTAGTAAGATCCTCTTCTGCGGTCCTTCCTGTCTTCTTTTTTATCCTTAATGTCTTCTTTTCTATCACGCTTATCTTCCATTCTGTCTCTTTTGTCTTCTCTGGCGTCTCTCACATCTTCTTTTTTGTCTCTTATGTCTTCCATTTTATCTCTGCGGCCACCGTTGTGAGCGGCATCCCACTTGTCTTCACGTTTGTATCGAATATCTTCGGCTCTGTCACGTCTGTCTTCAGCAGCATCGCGTCTATCTTCAGCTTTGTCTTTTACATCTTCCTTTCGGTCTCTACGGTCTTCTCTTTTGTCCATCATTTTTCTTTTGTGTGGGTGTTGTGCCGAAGCGAAATTAGCTGTTAATAATAAGGCAAATACGAAGGCGATTGTTTTAAAAAGAGTTTTCATGACTTTTAAATTTTTTAAGTTTAATAAATTATCCCGAACTGGAATTTTCAGGTATTGGATACTAAAAAATAAAAAAGGTTTAAAGACTGGCAAAAAAAAATTAGCTTTGTGCTTTATTTTTATGGCTCCATAGTTTAATGGATAGAACGGAGGTTTCCGGTACCTCTGGTGTGGGTTCGATTCCCTCTGGGGCTACTTTTTTTTAAGATGCTTATTTCAAAGTCCGAATAATGTAAATTGAAAATATAAGACAAAACTATTCCAGGATTCAAATTCTCACCTCACCATTACCGAATCAATAATTTGCTTTGAAATATAATTTTGAAAGTGAATTCTATCTGGGTAATTGTAAAAGTCTTCGGTATATTTATTCTTTCCTGAAAAGTCATAAATGTTGTTTTTGAAATGCTTTTTCAAGATATCAAAATCTATCTTACTAAGCTTTAGCTGGTCGTAAAGCGGAGTCATTACCACATGATATTCTGAATGATGCTTTTCTAACAGTGCCACTATCTGCTCAATCATTACTTCTTCATCTTCAGATATTTGCGGAGATTTATACTTTTGTAGTTTCGGTCTTTCGTAGAAGAAGTCAGATTTCTTCAAAGAATCCATTCTATGTTTAAATTCCTCATCGGATTGAATATATTGATAATTCCTGATTTTTTCTGCTGAGCATACGTGATTAAAATCGTTGGTAATAGGGTCGAGTTTTCTGTTTACATATGAACTTGTTTGCTCGCCTTTTCCTATCAATATTTTGAATTTATCCAAGTCAAAATTTGAAAAAAAAGCAATTAAATGGTTATAGAAATATTTAGCTTTTGACTCTTTGGTGATCAAATAGTGGTTCATTGGACTTAATTTTCCTTCTCCGTTAAAAGTATAGTCGGTATCCAAGTACACCATGATATGGTTTAATTTATATCCACTGGCATCCAAATATTGTAGTTTGGCAAGAATTCCGCCTATTGTCTCATTCCAATTGGCATAATGAAAGAATCTAGCATCGGGTAATTTTGTTTGTAAATAACAGCCATAAATACTGCAACTGCGGCTACTGCCTAACACGAAAGAATTGTAGTTTCTGCCGGTACTTAATAGTTTTTTTGTAGAAATATCATTGAGCTGCTGGAAATTATAATTCCAAGCAAAATTGTCTTTCTTGGTAAAATCTCCATAAACGTCGGTTTTTACATATAAAAACAAGGCTACGATTCCCAAAATAAATAAGGGCAACAGAAATAGTCCGAGTTTAGATAGGAATTTTTTCATTGCTTAGAATTGGAAATAGATAAACTCTTGTTGCGATCCTCCAAAAAGGAAGATGATTGCAATCAAAATATAATAAAACATATATCGTATCGCTGGTTTCCATTTATTTCCTAATTTTTGAAGGGCAAATTGTTGCTCTCGGCCAAACCATTCCACAAGCATAAAACCCAATACAAGGGTAAGTGTGAATATAGCTTTATTTTGTCCATCAAATTTTGGAATTGTAAATAAACTAGAAGAGAATATCTCAGAAATGTATGAAAATGCATGTGAAACACTTTCTGCTCTAAAAAACACCCATGCCAAAAGTGTGAAATGAAAAGTAACCACCATTTGCAATAATTCTTTAGCATTGGGTAATATTCTTCCTTGAGCTACAGTTTCTAGATTGTTTCGATTGTTTTTAGAAATCAAAAGCGGCAAAAAGAGTAAGGCGTTTATACCGCCCCAGATGATATAGGTCCAGTTGGCTCCATGCCAAAACCCACTCACAAGAAAGATGATAAAAGTATTCCTTATTTTTTTCAATAAACTTCCTTTACTTCCACCGAGCGGAATATATAGGTAATCTCGAAACCATGTTGATAAAGAAATATGCCACCTACGCCAAAATTCGGCAATATCTCTTGAAAAATATGGGAAAGCAAAATTGCGGAGAAGTTCCATTCCAAAAAGTCTGGCAGTACCCAAAGCCACATCAGAATAGCCTGAAAAATCGCAGTAAATTTGGAATGTAAAAAATAATGCACCTAAATACAGTGAACTACCTCCATAATCTTCTGAATTATTGAAAAACATATTGGCATACTGGGCACAATTGTCTGCAATCACGATTTTCTTAAACAATCCCCAAAGTATTTGCTTGGAACCATCTATGGCCATGGCATAGTCAAAAACCCTTTTCTTTTGAATTTGTGGCAAAAGGTGTGTAGCTCTTTCTATTGGACCTGCCACAAGTAGTGGGAAAAAACTTACAAAAACAGAATATTCAATAAAATCTCTTTCGGGTTTGATTTTATCCTTATAAATATCAATTACGTACGACAATCCATGAAAAGTATAAAATGAAATGCCGATGGGTAAAATAACTTTGAGTGTCTCAAAATGTGTTTCAACTCCCGCAGTGGATAAGCCGACAGACAGAGAGTCCATAAAGAAATTATAATATTTGAAAATCCCCAAAAAACCTAGATTTATGCCTATGCTTATCCAAAGCCAGGTTTTTTTCCAAAAAGTAGACTTAGCCTCAAAAATTTTTATGCCAGAATAATAGTCTAAAAAAGTAGAAAACATCAGTAGAAAAAGGAATCGGTAGTCCCAACAACCATAAAAAAAATAGCTGGCCACCAACAGCAGTAGGTTTTGATGATTTAATTTTTTATTGAAAACAAACCAATAAAGAAAAAAAACTATCGGAAGAAAAATACCAAAACTTACAGAATTAAAGAGCATTTTTGGATTAAAGTCATTTTTTTAATGCCTTTCAATTTGCTTGAAAAACTATTGTTTTTGGAAACAAAAAGGCAAATTTTGAAAATTAAAAAAGGAATTAGGTAGTACAATACGATGCAAAATTAAAAAAAAAACTTTATTCTAATTCTTAAACTTTCATTGGGGCATTTGTCTGGAAATGGGTGCAACAGTTTCGAGTAGATATTACTGGCTCCATAGGTAGTCCAATCGGCAGATTTATTGTATTAATAAAATAATTTAAAAAAAATGAAAAGCCGCTTTATTTAACCGAAAAATCCCTTTATTTTTAGGAAATTAAATATTCAACCATAGAAATATGAAGGATTTTCAGATAAAGGAGCAAGCCAATGTATTTGATGTTGTGATAGTTGGCTCGGGTGCTGGAGGTGGCATGGCCGCCTATCAGCTGACCAAAGCAGGGGCAAAAGTTTGTTTACTTGAAGCTGGTGGTTATTTTGACCCCGCAGACCCAAAATATATTAATCAGCTAAAAGGGCCTTGGGAATCTCCAAGAAGAGGAGCCAGTACATTGCGTGCTTTTGGAGACTTTGATGCAGCCTGGGGAGGCTGGGAAATTGAAGGTGAACCTTACACCCGTAAAAAAGGAACAGAATTCGACTGGTTTCGTTCCAGAATGCTAGGAGGTAGAACCAATCACTGGGGAAGAATTTCTCTTCGCTTTGGGCCAAAAGATTTTAAAAGAAAAAGCATAGATGGCTTAGGAGACGATTGGCCTATCAGCTATGAAGATATTGCCCCTTATTATGATGAGGTTGATAAACTTATAGGCGTTTTTGGCACGCGAGAAGGTCTTGCCAATGACCCAGACAGTATTTATTTACCGGCACCTAAGCCCAGACTTCATGAGTTGATGCTCATGGAGGCAAATAAAAAAACAGGTGTCTTGACCATTCCATCCAGATTATCCATGCTTACCAAGCCTATTAATGGCCGAGGAGAATGCTTTTACTGTGGTCAATGTAGTCGAGGATGTATGGCTTATGCTGACTTTTCTTCTTCTTCTGTATTGGTCATTCCTGCCATGAAAACAGGAAACCTTACCCTTATAAACAACGCGATGGCTCGTGAGGTACTAACAGACGAAACTGGAAAAGCTACAGGCATATCTTATGTAAACAAATACACCTTAGAAGAAACTACTGTAAAAGGGAAAATTGTGATATTGGCCGCAAGTGCTTGTGAGTCATCTCGTTTGTTGCTAAATTCTAAGTCTGCTAACCACCAAAATGGTTTGGCTAATGCTTCGGGTGTGGTAGGTAAATACTTGCACGACAGCACAGGTGCAAGTAGGAGTGCATTTATTCCTCACTTGACCAACCGTAAAAGATTCAACGAAGACGGAGTGGGAGGCATGCACGTTTATTCTCCGTGGTGGTTGGATAACTCAAAATTGGACTTTCCAAGAGGTTATCACATAGAATATGGCGGAGGCCAAAGAATGCCAGGCTATGGGTTTGGTTTTGGAATGGAAAATGTAAACGGAAAATAGCCTGATCGATCGGGCAAAATGAAAGATGCAGGTGGCTATGGAGCTACATTGAAAGACGATTATAGATTTTTCTATGGAACTGAT
>JAIPAJ010000045.1 GCA_021740125.1 Leadbetterella sp.
GTAGTCGTACGGCCATCAGGTTTATACCAAGAAGCCTCGACTTCTTTCCAAAAGTGGGTAAGGAATGGACATAAACCAAAAGAATCCTCTTATTTGAGATTCAGAATTACAATGAGCGAATCAACATGAACCTCATCATTGGCCCCACCGAAACACACGGTCACATCAGAGAGATGATATTTAATTTGGCAAAAGAAAATGCACTGTTTAAAAACGCATTTACCCAGCTTGCAGCCAAGTGGTCAACCATTCACAAGCATTCCTAACCCAAAATGGCAGAAGTAAGGAGTCAAAAAAGTAGAGAAAAACAAAAAGAATTACTAAGCAAAGCATTTAATCAATTTATAGAGAACATATTACCATCATTGGAGAGTGTTATTTTGAATTTAAAAGACCAAGTTGAGATAGATGAATAGATGATGCTATTAACACGAATATTTTAAGTAATAATTCGAAATTTATATGTTAGTTTAGTAGTCTTAACTCGAATAAGATAATCTTTATATTAGTTTGAGAACATAATTTTTCACAAAATCGCAGGCTAAATTTTATGAGCAACTTTAGTTTTATAGCGTCCCAATTCCCCGAAATCGCCCATGAGGCGATGGAGGCTGAATCGCTTGCTCAAATTTCGCCAAAATCCTGTGCTGTCCTCTCCCGAAGTGCCTTAGAAAAGTCTGTTTTTTGGATGTATGAAAACGATAATAGCCTAAGTTTTCCTTTTGATAAGACTTTAGCTTCTTTGCTTTACCAAAATGATTTTAAAGCAATAGTTGACCACAGACTGTTACAAGAAATCAAATTAATAAAGAATATAGGCAACAACGGTGCCCATGGCAAAACAGTAAGCAGTTTTGAGGCCATGGTCTCTCTCAAAAACCTTTACAGATTTTTGTCATTTTTGGGCTTCTATTATGGCAATCCTCAGCTCAAATCAAAACCTTTCGATGGGAACCACGTACCTGATGGCAAAGAGCTAAAACGCAGTAAGGCACAGATGATGGATTTGGTAGAAAGACTGGAAGCCCAAAACGAACAACTTAGAAAAGAAAGAGCCGAAAGAGAAATAGAGCAGGAATCAGCCAAAGAACTCAAAGAACAATTCATAAAACTTCAAAAAGAAACTACCGAACGTCGAGAAATACGAGAACAAGCCTATGTGTTGGAGGAAGTTGTTCCCGTTTTATTGCCTGAGGCAACCACTCGTAAGCTTTATATAGATGTTTTACTAAAAGATGCTGGCTGGGAAAATCTTCGCAAAGGCTTTGAGCTGGAATATGAAGTAAAAGGCATGCCGCTCAGCACCAATCCATCAGGCAAAGGATATGCCGATTATGTACTTTGGGGTAAAAACGGCAAGCCCTTGGCAGTAATAGAGGCCAAACACACCATGGTGGATGAAAAAAAAGGAAGATACCAGGCGGAATTATATGCAGATTGTCTCGAAAAAATGCACAGCCAACGGCCCATTATATTTTATTCGAACGGTTTCGAAACCAATATTTGGGATGATTCCTTCGGCATAAATCGTCCTGTACAGGGTTTTTATACACAAGATGAACTCCAACGCAGCGTTGACCGTCGCCGTGACCGAAAAGACCCGAGGCTTTTTCAGCCCAAAACTAAAATTGCAGGTAGAGCCTATCAACTTGAGGCCATCAAAAGAGTGGCTGAAAACATAGCAATTACTGGAAAAGACGGAAAACTTAGGGAAGCAAGGAGGCATAGCCTACTGGTTATGGCTACAGGAAGCGGTAAAACCCGAACATCGGCAGCAATGGTAGATATGCTCACTAAATGTAATTGGGCAAAACGGATACTTTTTCTGGCAGATAGAAATGCATTGGTGACGCAAGCAAAAAATGCGTATAAAGCATATCTGCCTGACCTTACAACCATTGACCTCACCCAAGAAAATGACGACGGTGAAGCCAGAATAGTGTTTTCTACTTATCCCACAATCATGAACCGCATAGACGCCATCAAAAGCGGCAATGGGAGGTTTTATGGGGTAGGAAATTTTGACTTGATAATAATAGACGAAGCCCACCGCTCCGTCTATCAAAGCTACAGAGCCATATTTGCATATTTTGATGCCATGCTTATCGGACTTACGGCTACCCCTAAAACCGATATCGATAAAAATACATATGACCTTTTCCATATCGAGGACAACAACCCCACTTTTGCATATGAGCTGACAAGGGCAGTGGAAGAAGGCTTTTTGGTACCCATGAAGTCACTAAGTGTGCCACTCAAGTTTCAAAGAGAGGGAATTAAATACCACGAACTAAGTGAAGCCGAAAAACTCGAATATGAAGAAAAATTTGGAGACCCTACCAAGGAAGAAGCTCCTGACGAAATAGGCAGTTCAGCACTAAATAAATGGCTGTTTAACACCGATACCGTCGATAAGGTGCTTGCTCACTTGATGGAAGTGGGAATAAAGGTTTCGGGTGGTGACAAATTAGGCAAGACCATCATTTTTGCCAAAAATCACCAACATGCACTTTTTATAGAAGACAGGTTTAACAAAAACTATCCCGAATACGGTGGCAAGTTTTTGAGGGTTATTGACAATTATGAAAGCAAAGCACAAGCTTTACTTGAAAAGTTCGTGGATGAGATAAAAGAAGTAGATCCACAAATCGCAGTATCGGTTGATATGATGGATACTGGAGTAGATGCCCCAAGAGTGGTCAATTTGGTGTTTTTTAAGCCTGTAAAAAGCCCAACTAAGTTTTGGCAAATGATTGGCCGTGGTACCAGACTTTGTCCCGATTTATTTGGACCTGGAGACCATAAAAAAGAATTCCTGATACTGGACTATTGCCAAAACTTTGAGTTTTTTGATGAAAATCCAGATGGCTTAATACAAAGTATTGCAAAACCTCTGCAACAACAGATATTCGAAGCCAAACTTGACATTGCCATGCTCGTCAGCAACCTGAATGAAATCTCACCAGATGATGCAGATACACGTGGAAACTATCTAAATCAGCTACACCAAACTGTTTCTAATTTAGAACGTGAACGTTTTGTAGTAAGAAAAGAACTCAGGTTCGTCGAAAAATTTAGCAAGTCTGAAATATGGCAAAATCTGAGCTCAACCGATATCCAAGAAGTTAAAAGTCATTTGTATCACTTAGAATCTGGTGCATCTGGCGACGAAGAACTTGCAAGACGATTCGATATTTTGGTTTTAAACCTTCAAATCGCAAGATTGAGGAACAGCCCATCTGCTCGGAACATGATAATCAATATCATTGGCACTGCTCAGGTTTTGCAGAGGAAAACCACCATACCTGAAGTTGTAGAAAACCTTCCTCTATTAAAAGATATCCAAAAGGATGTTTTTTGGGAAAATGCAAATACCAAAAGCATAGAAAATGTTAGGCTTTCATTACGTGGCTTAATAAGGTTTTTGGATAAGCAAAATCAAACACCTGTTTATACCCATTTTGAAGACGACCTCAATTTGGATGGCATAGTGCTGAAGGAGCCAATGAGTACATATGGCAATTTACAATCTTACAAAGACCGTGTGGAGAGCTATATCCGCAAAAACCGTCACCATTTCAGTATTGATAAACTCAATAAAAACATCCCTATTACCGAAGCAGACCTGAAAGCTCTGGAAGACATTCTTTTTACAGATGAAGCCGCACAAAACAAACAACAGTTTGAAAAAGAGTATGGTGACCGACCTTTAGGCGTTTTTATTCGTAGCATTGTTGGTTTAGATATTAAAGCCGCACAAGAGGCTTTTGCTGAATTTATCAATGCAGGCACACTCTCAGGCGACCAAATCACCTTTATCAATAATATTATCACTTATTTAAGTAAAAATGGCACCTTAGACAAACAAATGCTCTTTGAGTCCCCATTTACCAACGACCATTTTGAAGGTCTTACTGGTGTCTTTAAAAAGGAAACTGAGGTTATTCAGTTGGTGAGGATAATTGATAGGATTAATGCCAATGCTGGGGTTGGGTGAAATAACAAAAAAAGCTATGATTAAATCAGAATTTAAAAAACTCGTTGCGAAATCTCCAAATAAGGAATTCCTAGACAATCTTTCAATTTCTATCACTTTTCAAAAAATAGGAGAACCAATACTATTAAAATCATTAGTAGACTTCTATGATTTTGTTTTCGATCAATATGAAAATTGGAAAGGTGCAAAGTCCTTTGATACAGGCGTTTGTGATTTTCAAAGATATAAAGAGGTATTAACAACTCTTGACGACCAAATCCAAAATCATTTGAATAGTCCCTTGGATAGTAGGACTGTTCAAAATTGGAAGAACTCTAATTTAGGTAGACATCTTGAGTATATATATTCATACTGTAGTGATTATAATGATATAAGATGCCAGGTTATACTCGATATTTCAAACGAATATGGTTCAGAAGCAGGAATGGGAGCATTCTACTATTTTAAAAATACCTCCAATGTATCTTCATTAAATCTAAACCACCTCAAAGGTTTTATTGTGGCTTATGAGTTGGATCTTGAGAAAAAGTCTGGCATCTTTTCGAGGACTAAAAAAGAAATCCAAGGAATAAATAAAATAAATGAAAAATATCATGCACTAGTAACCGAGCTAAATTCCCAACATGTTGATCATTTAAAAGTCGCAAATGATGATTTAAAAGCACATTTGGAAGAAACAGAAGCATTTAAGAATGAGAAAGAGAAACTTTTTAATGATTGGTATTCCAAGACTCAGAAAACAAATACTGATTTTGAAAAAGAATCAAGAAATAGAATATTTGAGCTTGAAGAATTTTATGAAAAGAAACTTCAATTACAGGCTCCTGCAAAATATTGGGATAAAAAATCAAAAGAGTATTACAGGCAAGCTATTTTAACAAGAGATTTATTAACTTTTATTATTGGGTTATTTGCAGCTTTATTTGCATCAATTTTGGTTTTTTCTCCAGATTGGATTTTTAAAACTGTTTTTGACAATAATAAAATTGCTATTGTTAGATGGTCTATTGTCTTCATTGCTTTAATCTCACTCTTGATTTTTATAATAAAAGCTATTACGAAAGTCATGTTTAGTGCATTTCATCTTGCGAGAGATGCCGAAGAGAGACATACTTTAACATTCTTTTACCTTGCCCTGTTGAATGATCCAAAATCCGAGATTAAAGATGAAGAACGAAAACTAATCATCCAATCTCTTTTTAGTAGAGCGGACACAGGACTATTAAAGGGGGATTCTTCGCCAGAGATGCCAAACGACTTTCTTGGAAAGATAATGGGAAAATCTTAAATAACATTTTTTAACCACATAAATTAACAATCATGAACCTTATAAATGAAAACGATCTAGAAAAACTATCACAAGAGGATTTGGAGCTTTTAATGGAGTATATTAAGAAAAAAGAAGCCTTAGTACAAAGTTTGCAAAATCATGACCCTGAAGATAAAGATTATAAGTTAAAATTAGCAGAATTACTAACTTACGACTCTTCTATGCTTTATGATAAAAGAAGAAATGGTTTAAATGTCTTGAACGAAATAATCGATAACCTTACTCTTTTCGAATACTGTTCTAGAATTTGGGAGGATCAGCATCAAACTATTCAAGAAAAATTTGAATATCGGTTTCTTGCTTTTAAATCAGAATACCAATCTCTTAGAAATGCTAATGTGGAACACGATCGAATTATTAATAATTTCCTGATTAAATACAGAAATGAGGTCTCTAAAATTAATTCAGAAATCATAACCCATATCGGAAGTCTAAAACTTACGGATGTCCAAGCCAATTTGGAAAAATATGAATTGATGCTTCAAAGTGAAAATATTTCTTTGGACCCTGAAAAGAATTCATTTGAATTATCACTTTCTAGGCTTGAAATGAGATTCCCAAACACACCTGAAGGTCATATAGATCTACTGGAAAGTGATAAACTTACCGAATTCGAAGAGAGGTTTTTGAATTTCTTGAAAATGAATTCTTACAAAATTTTACACAACTTTGAGGAATCAAATTTTCTAGTCAGTATTGAAAACTTTGAAGATATAAGCGATTTTATTTTTGCAAAAGAGTATACTCCCAATCGACAGGTATTAGCAATATATTTTTTACTCCATGCCGCAGGCGTTTCTAATATAGATTTGACACAGATGGCAAAATTTATTCAATTCGTAACTAGAAGAAATCTTGGAGCAAAGAAAATAGCGGACACTGAAATATATAAAAATATTAAAGCTTTAAAATTTTTAGAAAAAGATGAATCATTTTTAACAGAAGAATTCAATAAACTTAATATTAAAGATGATTTTTTGAAATTTTCAACAAAAATCAGAAAATATGGGGGCTTCAAAAGCTAGCCCCCATGGTATTTAACTCTATAACTTTGACCCATTGTTTAAATAAATCCACAAAACAATGGAAAAAATAATCGTAACCACACAGCCGGAGCTCAAGGCCATAATTGAGCAAATTATCACCGATTTATTAGCTTCAAAATCGGAAAGCAGCCCACAAGCAGATGCGATCTTGACACTAAAACAAGCATCAGAATATCTACAAGTACCCAAAGGCACCATCTATCAGCTCACCCACAGACGTGAGATTTGTTTCAACAAAGTTGGCCGTTCTTTAAGATTCAGAAAAATGGATCTAGATGGCTGGCTTTCAGAAAACAAGAAAGCCACTAGGAAGGAGATTGCCTTCAACATTAAAAATCTTTCGAACATTAAATGAAAAAAGGGGGATGCTTATGCTTTATGCAGGCATTCCTATTTTCATTTTCAAAAATTTATGACACATGACGCAGATAAATAACAACATGGATTTTCCATCTAACACAAATATTTTGAAATTTGACTCTAAGCTTCAGAAAGTGCTAGAGGCCCGAGAAAAAATCTTTAAGCGAAGTTTGGATACTATTACTTTCTCGACTCCACTTCTTACCCAAATAGAGGGACTAGGTGTAATTTTCCCTAATACAATAAACGTAATTCAAGGTAAAAAAGGGGTACACAAGAGCCGGTTGACTGAAACCATCTGTGCTTGTTTTTTAGATAGAAATACCTCAAATAGACATATTGGCCTTGGTTCTTCTCTGGATGACAATTTCAAGTTAATCTATGTGGATACTGAAAGAAATCAAAAAGACCAATTCCCTTTTGCAATGCAACAGATAAGAAAAAGAGCGGGCTTTAACTACAATGAAAATCCAGAAGATTTTGATTTTATTTCTCTGATTAATATAAAAAGAGAAGACCGATTTGAATGTTTGAAAAATTATGTTGAGCTCAAACAAAACGAACATCCAAATAATCATTTCATCATAATTTTGGATGTGGTGACAGACTGTATTGAAAACTTTAACGACCCAAGAGAGTCAATGAAGCTAGTTGACCTTATGAATGAGTTGATAAACGAAAAAAACGTTACGTTTATTTGCATCATTCATGAGAACCCAGGCGGAGAAAAAGCACGTGGACATCTCGGAACAGAAATTATCAATAAAGCGAGCCAAGTAATGCAGATTAGTTTCGATGGCGATAATAAAGAACTGATTATTATAAAATTCCTTCATAGTAGAAATACAAAGCCATTAGACCCCTTATTTATCGCTTATGACGAAGAAAGTAAAGGTCTGGTTGCTGCTGACGTCAATATAATCAATAAAAGCCACCTCTCAAAACAAAAAGTGGCTCCTGAGCATCAAGTAAAAGCTTGGATAGAGAAATATGCAACCAATATGGAATTGCTTTCTAAAAAAGAATTACTAGAAGGTCTAGTAAACCATTTCGACTGCAGTGAAAGGAACATCGAAGACAGAATCAAAGATTTGGTTGACCAAGGCTTTATCACCAAAATTCGAGCAGGTAGATCAGCAATGTACAAACTTACCACAAATCAAAAGTAAACCTTTGCAATTGAAACGGCATATATACGACGTTGCAATTGCAAACAACAATCACGCAACAATGAAAATCAAATCATCCACCAAAACTGAACTTGCCTTATCATACAATATTTCATTAATAACACTCAATAAATGGATTAAAGAAATAGACGGTCTTAATCTAGATCCAAAAAAAAGAATATTAACACCAAAGCAAGTAGAGATAATATTTAATCACCTTGGAGAACCATAGTAAAAAACGAAAATTAACTTTCGTAAACTTAAATTAACACATATTAATAACGGTTATCCTTTATTAACACAAAGTCATTCTATAGCAATGTGCCATATTTGGGCATTAATAATTTAAATCATACACAATGATAAACACAACCCGAACAGGTAGAGGCTTAGATGTAAATGCACTAGCCAATGCCACAGCAAAAGTAACATTAGGCTTTAAATGTGAAGCACAACTAAAAATGGATCTAGCCATAGAAGCCGATAGGTATTCGATGAGCCTTTCAGAGTATGTTGAAGTATTAGTGGCACGAAGGCACGAAAATCATTCAGAAAACGAAAATCGAGGAGAAATTGAGCGATTGAAAAAACGCTTGGGTATTTATGAGAATGAAAAGCTCTACAAGATCTTCGAAAAGTTCAAAGGTAAGGCAATACCTTATGTGGACAATAATTCTGTAGAAAGGCAAATCATAGTATCAGATTTGCCAGATGCATTTTTTGCTGTAATATCATCTGTAAAAATATAAAGTCATGATAGAGTTCAATTACCAGCCTTTTTCAAATAATAATTATCAGGAAGGCGAAAAGACAATTAATCAAGAAGTAAAAAGTCTTGGTACTAACAGCAAATACGTAGGTTTAAGACCTCGAAGCGGTTATTATCCTAAAACCAACTATAATAACAACCATACCCAAAGTTACTGGTATGAGCCACCAATAAATCAAACTTACTATATGGAGCCAAAACAAAAATCATACTGGTGGTTATGGTTGTTCCCAATTTTAGGTATTCTAATATTAGCTTACTGGTACTGGAAAGATGATATAGATGCGTTTATCGAAAAAAGTCTCAAGCCAATAAAATCATTAAAATCGGAAGTCAAAACTCAAAAAATATTAGAACACTAACAGAAAGCCTTCATTTATTTTCAAAAAAACCATTCATCTCGAATGGTTTTTTTATTTTCGAAAATATATTTTTACCATAAAATACCATATTGGGCTAATATTAGATCTATCAAAATGTTTAAACTATGTTTAAACCAAGGTTTTGTTTAAACTTTTGCTAAAAGAAAAAAGCCCCATAATCTGTTGATTATGAGGCTTTTATTTTGCGGTCTGGACGGGACTCGAACCCGCGACCCCCTGCGTGACAGGCAGGTATTCTAACCAGCTGAACTACCAAACCGTTTGCGTTTCTGTTAAACGTGGTGCAAAGATAAGGCCTTAATTTTTATTGTCAATACTCTTTGTAAAAAAAAATTATGTATTTTTCTAAAGAATTTTCTAAGCTATTTAAAATTAAGCCCTTAGGATTTTACTTTTTTACAACAATTTTTAATTTTAGCTTTATTTCGTCCATTTCTACCTCAACGGCGTCCGAAACAGCCTCTGTAATTTCTAATTTTAAAGCTTGTACTTCTGTAGAAATATAAGAGTTGAAGTTTTCTACAGCTTTTGATACTTCCTCATTGGTGTTTTCCAAAAGGATTTCAATTTTGTCAGTTACTTCAAAACCACTTTCTTTTCTAAGGTTTTGTACTCGGTTTACAAAATCTCTCGCTATGCCCTCTTGCTTTAATTCCTCACTGATGTTTATGTCCAAGGCTACTGTTATGCCGCCTTCTACGGCTACTAGCCAGCCAGGGATGTCTTCGGTGAGGATTTCAACATCGCCCAATGTAAGTTCGAATCCGTTGAGACTGATGCTCCCAGTTTTTTCTAATGATTTGAGATCTTCGGCACGCATGTTTTGAATGGTGTCCGCCACAGCTTTCATATCTTTTCCAAACTTCGGACCTAGGGCTTTGAAATTGGCTTTTACTTTTTTCTTTAATATGCCACTTTCATCATCTAAAAACGCTACACTTTTTACATTTACTTCCGAAAGTATTATTGCGGTAATGTGTTCTATTTGAGCCTTTACTTTTGCTGAAGTAGCCGGAATTAATATTTTTTGAAGTGGTTGACGAACTTTCAAACTACTTTTCTTTCTCAAAGCATGTACCATAGAACAGATGTTTTGAGCCAAAGTCATCGCCGCTTCAAGTTCTGAATCTACCCAGAACTCGTCATAGGTATGCCATTCTGTAAAATGCACCGACTCGTGTCTAAAAGGTGTGTTTTTCTCAATCGATTCTTGCCTAACTTGGTCTGTAAGGTTTTTGTATAACCAATCGCCATAGAATGGGGCTATCGGCGACATGAGCTGTGCCACTGCCGCCAAACAATGTTGTAAGGTTTGGTATGCTGCTCGTTTGTCTTCGGTCATTTCACCTTGCCAAAAACGTCTTCTGTTGAGTCTTACGTACCAGTTCGATAAATCATCACATACAAAATCTTGTATCAATCTACCGGCTTTGGTAGGATTATAGGCATCAAATTCTTCACCTACCTCTTTTACAAGTGTAAAGACTTTTGAAATAATCCACCTGTCTAGTTCTGAAAGTTTCTCTTTTGGAACTCTGTCAAATTGTTCAACCTGATAATTGTCCAAATTGGCATAAAGTGCAAAGAAATTATAGGTGTTGGTTAAAGTACCAAAGAATTTCCTTTGTACTTCTTGAATACCGTCTGCATTAAATTTGAGATTATCCCAAGGTTCGGCATTGGTGATCATGTACCAACGTGTTGGGTCTGCACCGTATTTTTTTAGCGTGTCAAAAGGATCAACTGCATTGCCCAGTCTTTTCGACATTTTATTGCCATTTTTATCTAAAACCAATCCAGTAGAAACCACATTTTTGAATGCAACAGAATCAAAAAGCAAACCTGCAATAGCATGAAGCGTAAAAAACCAACCACGGGTTTGGTCAACACCTTCTGAGATAAAGTCAGCAGGAAAAGTTGAATGTAAACCTCCATTAGGGGTTTGAGGGCTGAAAGGATAATGCCACTGTGCATAAGGCATTGCTCCGGAGTCAAACCAAACATCTATCAAATCCGCTTCACGTTGCATTACATTTCCAGAGGTTGAAACAAGGTATATTTCATCAACATAAGGTCGGTGGAGATCGAAATTTTCCGTATCAAGGTTGGATAAAAATGCCTTATTCTTCGAAAGCTGATCCTCAGATAATTTTCCTGAAGCGTTAGCCATTGCCAAACTGTCTAATAGCTCTTTTACAGAACCAATGCAGACTTCCTCGTCGTCTTCGCTTCTCCAAATTGGCAATGGAGTTCCCCAGTATCTGGACCTTGAAAGGTTCCAATCAACCAGATTTTCCAACCAGTTACCAAACCTTCCAGTTCCTGTACTTTCTGGCTGCCAGTTGATGGTTTTGTTGAGTTCGACAAGTTTTTCTTTAGCTGCAGTTGTACGAATAAACCATGAATCTAAAGGATAATAAAGGACAGGCTTGTCTGTTCTCCAGCAATGCGGATAAGGGTGATCAAACTTCTGAACGTTGAAAGCCTTATTTTCGGTTTTTAATTTAATTGCAATTCTTTCATCCACAGAAAGATATTTTTCTCTGTTCTGTTTTACTTTCTCTGCCTCTAATTCTTGCTCGGTGTAGTAGGCTTCCTTTACGTATTCCAAAGCAAAGTCCGTAACTTCGGCTACAAATCTTCCCTTTCGGTCTACCAAAGGCATTTCTTTTCCACTCTCATCCAAAACCATTATGGCTGGTATGCCGTGCTGCTGAGCTACTCTAAAGTCGTCGGCACCAAAAGTAGGTGCGGTATGAACCACACCAGTACCGTCTTCTGTAGTCACGAAGTCTCCAATGATTACTCTAAAAGCTGAACTCTTAGGCTGTACATAGGGCATCAGTTGCTCATATTCTACGCCATCTATTTCAGAACCTTTGAAAGTGCTCAATACCTGCCAAGGGAAATTCTTTTTTTCTGAATCCTCAAATCCTTCAAAATCACCATCTTTTCCTTTTTCTGTAAAATATTTGCCTATCAGGTCCTTTGCTAAAACTACATTTACAGGCAGAAATGTGTAGGGGTTAAAAGTCTTAACCAAAGCATATTCAATGTTTTTGCCAATAGTCAAAGCTGAGTTGGAAGGCAAGGTCCAAGGTGTAGTCGTCCAAGCTAATATAAATACTTCACCATACTTGGCAGCTTCAAAAAGAAATTCTGATTTTGAGTTTTTTATAACTTTAAATTGTGCCGTAAGCGAAGTGTCTTTCACATCTCTGTAACAACCTGGCTGATTGAGTTCGTGTGAACTCAAGCCAGTTCCAGCAGCCGGCGAGTAGGGCTGAATGGTATAGCCTTTGTATAAAAGACCTTTGTCATAAAGCTTCTTAAGTAGGTGCCAAACGGATTCTATATAGTCATTTTTGTAGGTAATGTACGGATCTTCCATATCCACCCAGTAGCCCATTTTGTCGGTCATGTCTTGCCAAATATCCGTAAAACGCATGACTGCTTCGCGACATTTTTGGTTGTATTCGGCAACGGATATTTTCTTGCCAATGTCGTCTTTTGTGATACCGAGTTCTTTTTCAACCTGCAACTCCACTGGAAGACCATGTGTATCCCAGCCGCCTTTACGTTTCACTTGGAATCCTCGGAGGGTTTTATATCTGCAAAAAATGTCTTTTATCGTACGGGCCATTACGTGGTGAATGCCTGGTGTTCCGTTGGCAGAAGGTGGTCCTTCGTAAAAATTGAACGCTGGATGCCCCTCTCTAACTTCAATAGATTTCTCGAAAATTTCGTTTTCTTTCCAAAAATCTAATATCTCGTCCGCTATTTCAGCATAATTAACCGCCTTGTACTCTGGATATCTCATCGCCTAAAAATTGTACTTTACTGTTTGAAAAATTGGGTGCAAAGATACAAAAATTACTTTTAAGGAGAGAATGCATCTTGTCCAAAAAAGGATAATTATGGCATTCTTCCTTATCTATTCAAAATACTGTTCTAATTTTGGGAAATAATAACTGACTCATTGGAAATTTTCTCCTTCATTACCGTTGGCGGAACCATAGCTTTTGCAGCCTCTGGAGCATTGGCAGGAATCCGTAAAAATCTATATATATTTGGTGTGGCTGTGATAGCCTTCGTGACTTCATTAGGAGGAGGTACACTCAGGGATATACTTTTAGGGCTATTTCCAGTAAAGTGGCTGCTAGATACCAAAATCGTCGTTTTAATTGTCTTGGTTTCGGTTATAACTGTGATTTTTAAAAATAGAATAAATAAACTCGATAAAACCTTAATTTTTTTTGATACGCTTGGTCTTGGATTTTTTACCATTAAAGGTATTCAAGTAGGGGTAGGAGCTGGGCTGAGTTGGCCTTCTTGCATAATTTTGGGAACCATCACCGCTTGTTTTGGTGGGGTTATTCGGGATATTATTTTAAACGAAATTCCTACGCTATTTAGAAAAGAAATTTATGCAACTGCTTGTATTTTTGGTGGTTTTCTGTATTTTTTCTTGGAAAATTTCACTTTTCTTATAAATTGTACAGAAATTTTCGTTTTTTCTTTTATTGTTTTAATTAGATTTTTGGCTATCCGATTAAATATTTCACTACCAAATATCAAAAGTTGATTTTTGGGAATTTAAACAGCAAACTTTTTGAAAATTATTGACACGTTAATTGGCTTTGGATATAATTTATTTATCTTATTGGTAAGTAAACTTATTGGCTTGGCAAAGTTTTTTGGTCCTAAAGCTAAATTGTTTGTTGAGGGGCAAAGAGAAATTTCTAATGTTTTAGCAAACATTAGAATTTGGAAAGGACAAAATCCAGATAAACAAATCATTTGGTTTCACTGTGCTTCTTTGGGAGAATTTGAACAAGGAAGGCCGGTATTGGAAGCATTTAAAAGTCAAAATCCTGAGTTTGGTGTTTTATTAACTTTCTTTTCACCCTCGGGCTATGAGATAAGGAAAAACTACCCTTTGGCAGACTATATTTGTTATTTGCCAATAGACACAAAAGCAAATGCAACATATTTTGTGGGACTCGTAAATCCCAAAATCGCCGTTTTTGTAAAGTACGAATTCTGGCCAAATATCATAAAAGCTCTCCAATCTAACGGTACAAAACTCATCGGCATATCGGTCATCTTAAGAGAAAGTCAATCTTTTTTTAAGCCTTGGGGAGGATATTTTAGAAAAGTATTGTTTTCGTTCGAACATCTTTTTGTTCAGAACCAGTCTACGGCCAAATTGTTAGAATCTATAGCTTATAAAAATTATACCGTGGCTGGTGATACTAGATTCGATAGGGTTTTGGATACATTATCCAAGATTCAGCCTGTCGCCGGTATTGCTGGTTTTGTGGCTGAAAAGCAAGTTTTTGTAGTAGGCAGTGCATGGGCTGAGGACATGCAAGTAATAATTCCTTTTGCATTAGATCATCCACAAATAAAATTCATTATAGCACCTCATGAGTTGCATGAAACCCAAATAAACGGCTGGGCAAAAGAATTGAATGCCATTAAATACGCTGATTATAAAAGTGAAGCTTTACCCGATACACAAGTCTTGATTATTGATAGCATTGGATTACTTTCATCTTTGTATCAATATGCTCATTTTGCTTTTGTCGGCGGAAGTTTCGGTAAAGGGCTACATAATATTTTAGAAGCAGCCGTTTTTGGTGTTCCTATATTTTTTGGGGATAAGCGTTTTGATAAATTTGAAGAAGCTAAAAATTTGATTAGCAGAAAAGTGGCTTTCCCCATTAAAGATCCAGAATCTTTCAAAGAAGTTTTTCAAGGCTTAAATTCGAATCGACTGAATGACATAATAACGGCATCGAAAGATTATGTAAAATCGCAATCTGGAGCTACAGAAACTATTATAAAATTTATAGCAAAAATCTGAAAGGTTGGGTATTTCTGATTTTGTGTGTATTTTGGGGAATTAAATCGATCCTAATGAACATTTCTATAATAGGTACGGGCAATATGGCATGGCACTTAGCCAGAGTTTTTGAAAAGCAAGAAATCAGAGTAAACGAAATATATGGCCGAGAAATCAGTAAAGCTATTCTCCTTGCTGATGATTTATATGATACAAAAGCTACTGACGAACTAGATTTTTCAGAAAGTGAGTCTGATGTATTTTTTATTTGTGTAAATGATGATGCCATTGAAGAAATATGTTCCAAAATTTTACTTCCTGAAAATGCAATATTGGTGCACACCTCTGGCTCAAAGCCAATGGATATAATTATCCAAACGCTTGATGTATATCATGACTTGAATGTAAATGCTGGGGTTTTTTATCCTATTATGACCTTCACAAAAGGTAAAAATATAAGTTTTGAAGAAATTCCGATTTGTATTGAAGCTGAAAATGAAGAAACGCAATTCACTTTGGTCGAACTTGGTAAAATGATTTCGAAAGAAATATATTTATTAAATTCGGCAGAGAGAGCAGTGTTGCATATTGGAGCAGTCTTTTCTTGTAATTTTGCCAATCATCTTTGGGCCCTTTCCAAAGAAATCCTTGAGGCTGAGGACCTGGATTTTTATCTTCTAAAACCTTTGATAGCCGAAACCTTCAAAAAAGCCATGGAGGCCAAGCATCCAGCCGAAGTTCAAACAGGCCCAGCTATTAGAAGAGATGATAATATTTTGAAGAATCAAATGGCTTATTTGGCAGATGATGAAGACTTAGCTCGGGTATATAACGTTATTTCGAATAGCATAAAAGATTGGCACGCTTAATTTCTATGTAGTTATTTCAGAAAAAAATATTTTCTGTTAGTTTTCAACACTTTTAAAAAATTTTATTTTTAAAAGGCGTCTTTTTGTTTATAAGATATTCATTTATAGCTAATTATGTATATTTTAAACCTCACTATTTTAAAAATGCAATGCTGTTACCGCTTGATAATTTTTATAATCTAGCTCTTTCGGATTTTTTTCATTAACAATGGCATAAATTTTGGTTGATCAATTTGAAGACGGTAGAATTATTCAAAGAAAAACTACCGTTTACTAATTAAATTATTTCAAAACGTAGGATTTAGTGAATCAAACGGTTCCAAAAATTTGTCAGGAAACCCGTTGTGGAACTAGCCAAAAAACTTAAAAATTATTATTTATGAAAAAGTCAATTTTGACATCACTCGCTCTCGTTTTGTTGGCATTTGCAGCTAATGCTCAAGCACCAACTTCTACTGCATCTCACAATGTGAAAATTGTAGCTACGAATGTTATGGACATTGCCTTTGAAACACCTGGCGATTACACATTTACATTTGACACACCAGCAAAGTACGATAATGGTATCGATTCTGGTCCAATTGGAAATTTAAAGGTACGTTCAACAAAGGATTGGAAAGTTCAGATTTCGACTACGCAAGCTAATTTTACTGCTGACCTTACAGCAAATAATGCTGAAGTGGCCAACGATAAGTTAAGCGTAACAACTGACGCTGGAGCTACTTTTGTCCCTTTGGCAACAACTGCTGCCACCGTAAAAACTGGTGTGAAAGGCGGTTCTGGAGTTATTGGAAATACATTTGCATTCGGATACAAAATGAATCCTGGTTATATTGCACCTGACAACTATACCATTCCAGTAACTTTCACTATTTCAGCTCAATAATACTGAAAAAATAATTTTACGATATTGTTTAAGAGGTCATTATTCATGTCCTCTTAAACGTGTTTTAATAATTTGTAAATCATTATTTTTTATTATTCATTTATTTTTTTTAGGTTTGTGCAAAATAAAAACTGTTAAACTGTGTTTGAAATCGCACTATTTATTTGTTTTTAGAAGCTAAACAGGAAAAAAATGAAAAAAATAACGATTTTGACTGCATTTTTGATGCAGCTCTCTGTTTTTGTGTATGCTCAAAGCTCCACTTCTCATATCGTCAAAATTGTGGCACTTCCCATTTTAGAGCTAAAGTTTGATGAGACTTTAATCAACACTGATTTTAGTTTTAACTCTATTTCAGATTATGACAATGGTAAAACCAATATTCAAGCCGCAGGATTAAAAGTTCGTTCGAATAAAAATTGGGTACTGAATGTAAAATCAAACGCTCCAAATTTTACGCCTTCATCATCAGGTGATACCGATATCAAGTCAAGTGCTTTGTTGCTTAGAATGACTGGCACAACAACTAATTATCCCTTAGAAACTTTTGATCAAGCAATTGCCTCGGGTAAAAATGGTGGTTTTGAGAACAATACCGTTTTTTTAGATTATATTGCGAATCCAGGTTATATAAAACCCGATTCTTACTCAATCGAAATTACCTACACACTTTCAACTCCCTGAACGAAAATTTATAAATTCACAATCTTAATTCCCTTTTTGCAAAAATTTTATAACTTAAAATATTGATTTGTAGTTGTTTATAAAGTTTTTGATACCATTAAATATTTTTTGGCATAGTTATTGAATTCTACTTATCAAGCCTGAGGTTTCTATTCAGGTTTATTCAGATTTCCTATAACAAATAGTCTTATAACGAGGCTTTTTAAATGCTTTTTTAATGAAAAAACTAGTTGCAACGGTAGCCGTGTGTCTATCTATTCTATTCAATGTATCAGCTCAAGGTACAACCAAAACACATACTGTAACTTACACCATTAATAACATCTTGGAGTTGGATTTTGATAATACAACTCAGAATTTGGCCTTTACTTTTGCAGCTGCTAATGATTTTGAAACTGGAAAAACAAATACTTCGGCAGCGGGATTGAGAGTAAGATCAAATAAGGCATGGACAGTGAGCGTTAAGGCCAATACTGCAAACTTTGCAGCTACAGCGGGTGGAGATGCCAATGTTGCAGCCAATAAGTTATCCATCAGAAAAAATGGGACTGCTACATTTTTACCATTGACCACCGCAGATCAATCGCTTGCAACTGGGGCAAAAGGGGGGTTTGGCACGAATACATTTTTGATTGACTATTTTGCCAATCCCGGATATATTTCTCCAGCCACTTATACTTTGGGTGTAACTTTTACAGTGACTGCTCCCTAAGAATCAGCATTCCTAATAATATTAATAATTGGCCAAGGCCAAACCGTAATTTCCTATAAAATGAAAAAAATACTATACGTTCTGCTGTTGGTGGTTGGGTGTAGCCAAAATATTCTGGCTCAACTTAACTCAAAAACTCACACGGTAACTTTATCTATTAATAACATTCTTGAACTTGACTTCGACAATACAACTCAAGTACTTGGATTTACTTTTGCAAATGCCGCTGATTTTGAAAGTGGCAAAACCAATCTTTCCGCTGCGGGTCTCAGAGTAAGGTCAAACAAACCTTGGACAGTAAGTGTAAAAGCCAATACAACAAATTTCGCGGCTACCAGTGGGGGCGATGGAAATGTACTTTCCAGCACCCTTTCGGTTAGAAAGAATGGAACAACTTCGACCATAGCACTTTCTACTACCGACCAAGCATTGGCCACTGGTGATCGAGGAGGATTTGGTGTTAATACATTTTTGATAGATTATATTGCCAATCCCGGCTATGTGACTCCAGCTACCTATTCCTTAGGAATAACTTTTACAGTAACTGCCCCTTGATATTTACCAATTTTGAATAAGCTTTTCTAAAACTAAAAAGAAATATACCCAAAAAATGCTTACCATTCGAAAAATATCGACTGTGGCTTTGCTTTTCCTATTGCTGTCTTGCCTATTGAAAAATGTAGCGGTTGGGCAGAAGAATACGGGTATGGAGAAATTTTCGTTGCAGGTGTTGAATGATACGGTTCTGATAAAAGCCAATCAGTTTGCTTTTAATTCAATCACGATAAACAACACTTCTACGCAAAATCTCAAACTCGGAGTTAGGTTTTCATTACCGGCAGGCTGGAACTTTGTTACCATCCCAAATCCAAGTGTAGAAGTAAAAAGGGGAGAATTTATTAGTATTCCTTTTCGAATAGCGGCATCAAAATCTGCTTTGGGAGATATGAACTACCCCATTACGGTATTTATAAAAAATCCAATTTCTGGTAAAGAACTCTCCGAGAGTTTTTATGTAAAAATTAAACAGAACACCAACTGGACAGCCAATCTTGTAAATTCCAATCTGTTCATAGAAGAAAAGGACAGCCTCTCTAAATTTCAATTGAGGATAAAAAATAATGGAAATAAAAGGGAGCTTTTCGAGATAAGTGTAAAAACGGATCTGAAACTAAGTTTAGCTTCTGAAGGAACTCAGGCCATGATTTGGCCAGGACGTGACACCACCATCAATGTTTATGTAGCATCTCGAGCCAAAACTTCAAATTCTAATTCAGTGGCTTTTTTTGTTAAGGCCAAAAACGAGTCTAATATGCTAACCGGAAATGTGTACTTTACCTCAGCAATTATCCAAGGAAACAAAAGCAAGTTTGGTACGATACCCGTGGATTTTGAATTTTTTGCCATTAATGCCTTTGGACAGCGTTCAGGGTATTTGTTTTTTGATATCAACGGAAATTACAATATAAATAAGCAAAAGTCGATAAGCTTTAGAGCAAGAACTAATTCGTTTAATGCAGATTATTCTATCAATTCCCATTTTTATTCATTGAATTATAAAACCAAGAGATTTGATTTGAGTTTGGGGAGTCAAAATATGTTCTTTAATTATCAAATAAATGGTTATGGTGCAAAAATGGCATTCAAAACAGATACCAGAAAAGAATATGAAATTTATGGTATCAAGAGCCAAATAAGCAATGCAAACATTATTGGATTCAAACAAGATAATCGGAAAAAAGAAGAGAGAACACTCTCAAGTGATATACTTTTTGTTCAAGATTTGGACAAAAAAGACTTGACTTTTTTTGGTTTGCATAATTACGAAAAAAGATACTCTTCAAGCAAATTGTTTGCCTTGTCGGGTGGTTATAGCACCGAAAAAAAGATGCAAACGGATAGTTTTAATCTTGGATACATGGGTGGATATAGGTTGGAGACCAAAATAAAATTTGCACACATTCAATCTACATATCAATATTATAGCAGTAAATTTTCGGGTATATTGAAAGGAATACAATATGGAAGCCATGAAATAAAAATGGGGTCGAAATCTGCTTCCTTTGCTTTATTTTCAGAGTCGAATTCTAGAAATCCTTTCAGTGAAGCAAACTTAACGGGCGGATTTCAGGTAAACTTCAAAACGGCCGAGCATGGGGTAAGAATTGAGGCGTCTAAACTTTCCATAAGGTCAACGCTTGCGATTTCGTTTTTGGAGCAATATCAAAAAAACAATTCTTTGAGTAAAATGGATGGTTATAAGTCCTCCTTAGATTTTTCAATAAATAAAGGGAAATTTGTACAGTCCACCACCTTCAGTTATATGAAAAGTAAGATTAAAGAGATTGATGATAATAAATTAAGAGACGCATATAGTGCATTTTATCAATTAAAATATAAGACTTTTGGAATAAATGCAAATTATACTTTGGGACCAAATTTTTACTATGATTATTTAAGTTTTGTGTCAGCAAACGTAATACCCACTACCCATAATGTCTCAGTTTTTTTTGAATTAAAAAACAAGAAACATACTTTTTTTGACAGAATAAATCTCACAAACAACAACAATTCTGTGTTTTCAAAGCCAGCAACAGTATTGCGGAATGAGATTTATTTTGAGTTTCCTAAAGCCAGTGCAAGTGTAAATATTTTTGCAAATGTCAATGTTTTAGAACCAAAATTGGCTCCGTCTCTAAACGTTTCATTGAAAAAGACCATAAATGTGCCATTGATTTTTAAACAGAAATATTATTCTGCCAGCGTATTTCTTTTCAAAGATGCCAATAACAATGATTTGTTTGATAAAGGAGAAGAACCCATTCATGACGCTACCCTAAACGTAAATGGCCAACCCCTCAAAACCAACAAAAAAGGAATGATATATCTTAAAAATATGGAAAGAGATGATTATGTGATTGATTATCGCAAGATTCAAAATCTTAAGGGATGGGTTGTAAAAGAAGGTAGCCTAGATACTTTGGTTTTGGATAGAAATATTTCTATTGGCGTCCCTTTTAAACAGAGTAGAATGGTGGCAGGAAAGGTAAAGTTTGAAATAGAAAATTCTAACAGAGAGGTC
>JAIPAJ010000046.1 GCA_021740125.1 Leadbetterella sp.
AACCTTATTGGAAGAACTTAAATATGCCGATGCTTCCAAGTCAGAAACAGAATTAAGATCCGTGTTAGGTTGCTTTCTTTTTGGGGGAGAAGATGTTTTCAAAAAAATAAAAGTATTATCTGGCGGGGAGAAATCTAGGGTCGCTTTGGCCAAGATATTGATTTCAGAAGCCAACTTTTTGCTACTCGATGAGCCTACCAATCACTTAGACATGCAGTCTGTGAATATATTGGTGCAGGCATTGGATCAATATGAAGGCACTTATGTAGTGGTATCCCACGACAGGCACTTTATTAGCCGAGTATCCAACAAAGTTTGGTACATAGAAGACCAAGAGATAAAACAATTTCCTGGTGGATATGATGAATTTGTGATATGGATGGAAGATAATGGCAAAACTTTAGACGAACCAATCAAAAAAGCCGTTAAAGAACCAGAGGAAAAAGTTCAAAAAGCACCTGAACCTAAACCTGCAAAAAAGGAAAACAAGAAACTGGAAAGAGAAATAGGCGAGTTAGAAGAAAAAATAATGGCCACCGAGGAAAAAATTGGTTTGACGGAAAATCATCTGGCTGACCCTGAAATTTTCTCTAATCCGGATGCCCTTAAAAAAGCCAACGCAGAATATGCAAACCTAAAAAAAGAATTGATTGCTTTTAATGAACTATGGGAAGAAAAAATGATGCAACTAGAATCATAAAATGGGAAAAAAGCATTTCCTTTTTCTACTTTTTTTGTCCTTTTCATTTTTAAATAATGAAGCCAAGGAACTTGAAAACTTATATTCAAGGACATTGGATATTTTAAATGATGATCTAAAGTCGATTATTTTGTATTCATATACTCCTTCTGATAATTTCAATGAGCGTTATAACAATCCAGCGGTGTTAAACAGAAATAGCCCGAACTCTTATTTAATCCTTGAATTTGATGATTTAAGAGCAAAATACGCTTCTTTCAGTGCTAAAATAATCCATTGTGACTACGATTGGAAAAAGTCAAATTTGGCAGAGATGGAATATCTGGAAGGCTTTAATGAATTCTACATCAATAATTATGACGTTTCTCAAAACACCAAAACGCCTTATTATCACTATAGCTTTAAATTACCCAAAACCAAAATCAGTGGCAATTATATCCTTCAAGTTTTCGAGAATCAATCAGAAGGAACACCTGTTTTTGAAAGAAAATTCAGTGTTTTTGACCAATCAGTGGGTGTTATTGGCGGCATAATTCCAGCTCAAGACCCACAATATTGGCGAACCCACCAACAACTAAATATGAACATTGATCTAAGTAATTATAATATTTCTTTTCCACAAAAAGAATTGAAAATTATTATTCGACAAAATCAACGAGATCAAAAACTAACTGAAATAAAAAATATCAATTTTGTTAATGCTGGCAGAAATACTTATTCTCTAAAATATTTTGACAGTGGAAATCTCTTTAAAGCTGGAAACGAATTTAGACATGTTGACCTTTCTAGTTCATTTAAAAAAGGTCAGAATATTTTTGAAATTAAACTAGGCAATCCGGACGAAATCACACTTATCACTCAACAAAAAAGGTCAAATAAAAATTATTTGAATGCCTATGACAACGACGGAGGATATTTGATAACGAACTTAGAAAATGGAGAAATTGACCTCAATTCTGATTATGTGGATTTAAAATTTGTTTTGGACCTACCCTACCAAGCAGTACCCAATAAACCCGTCTTAACCGGAAAACTTACGGATTGGCAATTTGTAGAAATGGATTTTAATCCAAACACACAATTATATGAGAAGACAATATTGTTGAAACAAGGAATTTATGACTTTGCTTTTGCAAATAAAAACATGGATACTGGAAGAGTTGAAGAGGATATATACGAAGGAAACTTTTCGGACACAGGCAATACCTATGAGATTTTCGTATATCACAGGCCACCTGGCAAAAGATCAGAACTATTGATTGCGTATCAGATATTAAAAAATAACAAATAAGAGCCGAGCTAATCCCGACCCTTACTAAAATCATTTATTCGGCTGAGGAGTATATCTCAAATAAGGTTTAACCTCTCTTACCCCTTTTGGAAACTTATTGATAGCATCGGCGGTCGAAATTGATGGAACTACAATAGCATCGTCTCCGTCTTTCCAATCGGCAGGCGTAGCAACAGAATACTCAGCTGTGAGTTGTAAAGAATCTATTACCCTCAATAATTCTTGGAAATTCCTTCCTGTTGAAGCAGGATACGTCAGCATTAATTTAATTTTCTTGTCAGGCCCAATTATAAATACGGAACGTACAGTGGCTTTTTCTGAAGCATTAGGATGAATCATATCATACATTTCAGCAACAGTTTTATCTGGATCAGCAATAATTGGAAAGTTCATTTTTACGCCGTTGATTTCTTCAATGTCTGGTACCCATCTATTGTGCGATTCTAGGCTATCCACCGAAATGGCAATTACCTTAACGCCTTTCTTTTCAAAATCTCCTTTCAACAAAGCTGTTTTTCCCAACTCTGTGGTACAGACTGGTGTGAAATCGGCAGGATGTGAAAATAACATACCCCAAGAATCTCCCAACCATTCATGAAAATTGATGTGTCCTTGGGTAGTCTCTGCCGAAAAATCTGGTGCGATATCGCCTAATCTGAGTGACATATATTTAAGTATTTAATTGTTATAAGCTCTGTAAATAGAACAAAACTATAAGCATAATAATTGCATAAAGACTTATTTTACAAATAAAAACAGAAACCATTTTAGAATACTGATAAACTCAATTATTTTTGAATAAATAATCAAGATTGATGCTCCAAACAAACACTTTGAAATTTTCCTATCAAAATAAACAAGTATTTAGTTTTCCAGATATCCATTGTAAAAGTGAAGAAACCTTGCTGATTTTGGGAAATTCTGGAACGGGCAAAACTACCTTTTTAAATTTACTTGCTTTATTATTAAATCCTTCGGATGGTGTTCTTACTATTAACAACACCGATACGACAATGCTAAATGAAAAATCAAAAACTGACTTTAGAGCAAAAAATGTGGGAATAGTCTTTCAAAAACCCTACTTTGTAAATGCCTTGAATGTTTCTGAAAATCTGGTTTTAGCGAATTTTCTAGGAAATTTCCCAATGGATAAATTAAAAGCTGAAGACTTGGCAATAAACCTAGGATTCGACCATCTTATGTCTAAAAAGGTACAAGAACTGAGTGGAGGTGAACAACAAAGGGTATGTATAGCCAGAGCATTGATGAATAACCCCAAAGTTATTTTAGCCGACGAACCGACCTCTGCACTGGATGACGAAAACTGCCAGAAAGTTGCAGATTTACTTGAAAAACAATCAAAAAGTATTGGTGCGGCATTAATCATCGTAACCCACGACCACCGATTAAAAACAAGATTTTCTAACCAAATAACCTTATAAGATGCTGCTAAAAATAGTTTGGAAAAATATTTGGGCAAAAAAACTCAATAGTTTCCTTTGCATATTGTTGATGATGTTTGGTATTAGTATTATTTCCCTTTTAATTAATATTGGAAACCAGCTACAAGATAAATTCTCCAAAAATATTTCGGGTATCGACATGGTAGTAGGTGCCAAAGGCAGTCCGCTACAATTGATACTTTCTGGTGTTTACCAGATTGACGCTCCTACTGGCAATATTCCTATGTCAGAGCTTCAGTCTCTTCAAATGAATTCACTGGTAAAGCAGGTATTGCCTTTATCTATGGGCGATAATTATCAGGGATTTAGAATTGTGGGAACCATCCATCCCTATCTCAAACATTTTGAGGCCGATTATGCTGAAGGCGTAGGTTTCAAAACCAATATGGAAGTTGTAATAGGGTCAACAGTAGCAAAAAAGCTCAAATTAAAACTTAATGACAGTTTTGCTTCGTCCCATGGATTAGAAAAAGAAGGAGAAGCACATGGTGATAAAAAATACAAAGTTGTGGGTATTTTGAAGACAAACAATTCGGTAATAGACAATTTGATACTGTGCAATCTGAATAGCATTTGGGAGATTCATGACCACGAAAATGCTGAAACGCATGAAGGTGAAGTACATGAAGAGAAACAGGATATTACTTGTGCGTTGGTTAAGTTTAGGTCGCCGATGGGCCTAATGACCATCCCTCGATTAATCAATCAAAATACACAAATGCAGGCAGCATTGCCCGCTATTGAAATCAACAGACTTTTTGAGCTCATGGGGATTGGTATAGACGCATTCAAAGCCCTTGCAATAGCCATAATGCTTATAAGCGGTATAAGTGTGTTTGTAACGCTCTATAACGCTCTGAAAGAACGAAAATACGAAATGGCTTTGATGCTGTCTATGGGTGGCAAAAGACTTGTTCTTTTCCTCATGCTTATGCTGGAAGGATTAATATTGAGTATATCGGGTTTTGTTTTAGGCATTATTTTAAGTAGATTGGGATTGTGGTTGGCCTCCAGAATGCTCGATCAAAACTTTAACTTTGATCTGCAGCAGAATATGCTGCAAAAAGAAGAAATATATTTATTGATTGCAGCGTTATTAGTTGGTATTTTTGCCGCATTGATACCATCTTTGGGCATCTATAAAATTAACATTTCAAAAACATTGGCAAACGACTAAAATGAAAAAAAATCTTACGTTCTTGTTCTTATTGCTTTCAATTCCTGTTTTAGTAATGGCTTTTGCCCCAATAAAAATTACTTGGGAAAACCTGAGAGACGTTACCTTTAAGAAAAAATGGAATGCCACAGAGAATATGTTTGTATTGGAACCGCAGTTTGGAGCCAAAGTAAATGCTTTAAAAGGCAAAGAGGTAGCCTTAACTGGATACATGATACCTGTAGATGTAGATGCGAATTACTATGTATTATCAGCAAATCCATTTGCTTCGTGCTTTTTCTGTGGTCAAGCTGGTCCTGAATCTGTGGTGTCGGTAAAATTCAAGAAGGTCACAAAAAGGTTTAATACGGATGATAGACTCACCATAACAGGTATTTTTACACTAAATACAGACGACATAAACGAGCTAAATTATATTATAGATAAAGCAGAAGTAGAATTATGAAAAACAAAATTGCCCTAACCCTCATCTTTACCATCATTAGTCTAAGTAGCGTATTTTCTCAATTTGAAAACAATTGGGCGGTTGGCCTTAAAATTGGAGAACCACTTGGACTGAACATCAGAAAATATTTCTCCTATGGAGACAGAGTTTTCGATGTCAATGTTGGTAGTTTTGGTTTTTTGTATGGTAGAGTAAGAAACTATGGAAAAGACCAAATCTATAATGAAGCAGGGGTGATGGTTCAAGGAATTTACCAATTTCATAGAAGTCTTGGCAAAAATGAAAGATTACATGCTTATTATGGTTTTGGAGGACAGATAAACTCAAGAAACAGAGCACCAAAAATAGGCGAAAGGGATGCTTTTAGAGTAATCTCATTAGGACCAGCTGTAAACTCGGGGTTAGAATTTAGTATTCCAGAAAACGACTTGTCGGTTTTTTTAGATGCTGGTGGATATCTAGAAATCGCACCTAAACCTTTCTTTTTGGCTCCTAATATCAACTTGGGTCTTAGAATCAACATTATAAAATAATTTTTTTTGCCCTCCAACCTTTCTACGTCTTTTTGAGTCATTTAAAAAACAACCTGTTTTTTATGAATTCACAAATACGTTTAGTTGGTAAAACCAATGTAGCACTTAACAATATTATATTCCTTAAAGCAGAAGCCAATTATTCAGAAGTTTACATGACGAATGGCCAGAGGATAATACTTTCTAAGACTCTTAAACAAATGGAAGTATTATTTGCTCCATTTGGATTTTACCGGCCCCACAAATCATTCTTAATCAATTTAAGTCACGTTATTTCTTGTTCTGTTCATACAGATAGACAAATTGAACTGACCAATAACTTCAAGGCTGAACTTAGTAGAAGGAAAAAGAATAGTTTTTTGGAAATGCGGAACAACAAAAAAGTCTCTCATTTCTGAGAGACTTAAATATCAAATTAAAAACTTCTATCTTTTAGACTTCTCTACAAACGATTTGTTTGTAGGGCCTGTATAAATTTGACGAGGTCTACCTATCGCTTGCTTTTGATCGCGAAGTTCGAGCCATTGAGCAATCCAACCAGGTAAACGACCAATAGCAAACATTACTGTAAACATATTGGTAGGAATTCCCAGGGCACGGTAGATAATACCTGAGTAAAAGTCTACGTTCGGATAAAGCTTTCTAGAAACGAAGTATTCATCTTTCAAAGCCGCTTCTTCTAATCCTTTGGCTATCTCTAAAACTGGATCGTTAACACCTAAAAGTGACAAAACATCATCTGCAGCTTTTTTGATAATTTTGGCTCTTGGGTCAAAGTTTTTATAAACGCGGTGTCCAAATCCAAACAATCTAAATCCAGAGTTCTTATCTTTTGCTTTGTCGATGTATTTCTGCACATCTCCACCATCGTTTCTGATTTCTTCCAACATCTCTATAACTTCTTGGTTGGCACCACCATGCAATGGTCCCCAAAGAGCTGATATACCAGCAGAAATACTTGAATAAATATTGGCTTTTGACGAACCCACCAATCTTACTGTAGAAGTTGAACAGTTTTGTTCGTGATCAGCATGCAGAATCAACAATTTGTTCAATGCTGAAGAAACTTTAGGGTCTACTTTATAATTCTCTACTGGCAAAGCAAACATCATATGAAGGAAATTAGAACAATAGTCTAATTCGTTCTTAGGATAGTTGATAGGATGCCCCTGAGACTTCTTGTAACACCAGGTTGCCAAGGTAGGGAATTTAGCCAACAAACGGATGATATGAAGCTCTGTACTGTCTGGTTTCTTGTCGTCAAATGAATCAGGATAAAAACCTGACATTGCACTTGCCAAAGCCGACATGATTCCCATTGGGTGAGCGTTTACAGGGAAACCATCGAAGATTTTCCTCATGTCTTCGTTGACCATCGTGTGTTTTGTAATTTTATTTACAAAATCATCATATTGAGTAGTTGTTGGAAGCTCTCCATAAATCAACAAATATGCTACCTCTAGAAAATCAGCTTTATCGGCTAAGTCTTCAATAGAATATCCTCTGTATCTTAAGATTCCTTCCTCTCCGTCAAGGAATGTAATATCACTTGTTGTAGAGCCAGTATTTTTAAAACCTTCATCTATGGTAATATATCCTGTTTTAGCCCTTAAATTAGAGATATCTATCGCTTTTTCGTTTTCAGAACCCTCTATTACAGGAAACTCAAACTCTTGACCATCTATTATTATTTTTACTGACTCCGCCATAAATTTTTTTTAATTAGTATTAACCCCGATATTATCGTGCTAATTTACTAAAAATAGTACAAATGTCAAAAAAAATAAAAAATAAAACTTTCGATTAAAAATTTCAGCAATTATGAATCATTATTCAACGAAAAAAGCACATTTTTTTAGATTAAAAGCCTCGTTCTATGATTTTTCTTGATTATTAACAACTAATTATAATTGGCCTTATTAATAGTTTAACAAAAAAATAACCGAAGATTCATCTTCGGTTATCTTGGTAAAGTTCAATAATTATTCTTTTCGAATTCTCTTATCTAAAATTTACTTGGCGTAAGCCACACTTCTCATTTCTCTGATAACACATACTTTTATCTGACCTGGATACTGCATTTCTTTCTCTATCCTTTGTGATATATTGAAAGACATCATATTAGCTTCATCATCGGTAATATGTTCTGCATCTACAATTACTCTGAGCTCTCTACCAGCTTGAATTGCATAACATTTTTCAACACCTTTGAATGAAAGAGCCAAATCTTCCAAATCTCTCAATCTTCTGGCATAAGACTCCATCATTTCGCGTCTTGCTCCAGGTCTTGAACCTGAAATAGCATCACAAACTTGAATGATTGGAGCTATGATACAGGTCATCTCGATTTCGTCGTGGTGAGCACCAATGGCATTGATAACATCTGGATGTTCTTTGTATTTTTTTGCCATTTCCATACCCAGTATTGCGTGCGGTAAATCAGACTCTTCTTGGTTTACTTTACCAATATCATGCAACAACCCAGCTCTTTTGGCCAATTTTACATTTAAGCCCATTTCAGCCGCCATGGTAGCACAAAGTTTGGCAACTTCTCTTGAGTGCTGTAAAAGATTCTGACCATAAGACGACCTAAATCTCATACGTCCCACCATCTTAATTAGCTCAGGATGTAAGCCATGAATACCCAAATCTATCACAGTCCTCTCTCCTATTTCTATCACTTCGTTATCAATGTCCTTGCGGGTCTTGTTGACAATCTCTTCAATACGAGCGGGGTGAATACGCCCATCTTGTACCAATCGGTGCATTGAAAGTCTTGCTACTTCTCTTCTCACTGGGTCAAAACTAGAAATCACGATGGCTTCAGGTGTATCATCTACTATAATTTCTACGCCAGTAGCAGCTTCCAAAGCACGGATGTTTCTACCTTCCCTACCAATTATTTTTCCTTTGATTTCGTCACTCTCAATATTGAATACAGAAACACAGTTTTCTATGGCCTGCTCAGCAGCCGTCCTTTGAATGGTTTCAATAATAATTTTCTTCGCTTCTTTAGTAGCGGAAAGTTTAGCCTCCTCTATAGACTGTTTAATGTAGCTAGAAGCTTTTGTTTCGGCTTCTTGTTTAAGTGCATCCACCAGTTGCTGTTTAGCTTGCTCAGCAGTAAGGTTTGCGATTTTCTCAAGCTGAGATAATTGTTGCTGATGCAATTTTTCGGCTTCTTGTCTTTTCTTATTGGCTAACTCTATTTGCTCTTCGAGCTTTGTAGTTTTGTTGGTAAGTTCAGTTTGAAGGCGGTTATTTTGTTCAACTTGCTGGCTAGCTTGCTGTTGTTGTTGTCTAATCTTTTGTTCGTTTTGATTTAATGTATTTTTTCTTGCATTAACATCTTCATCAAACTCTGATTTTAACTTTAAAAAGTGTTCTTTGGCTTCCAACATCTTGTCCTTTTTGATGTTTTCAGCATTGTTTTTGGCATTTCTAATGATTTCTTGAGCCGATTTGTTGGCTTCCTCTTCTTGATTTGCGAGGTTTTTCTTCATCAGGTTCTGCCCTATGAAATAACCAATTGCAAGGCCTACTAAGAGTCCTACAATTATAAAAAGATATACTGACATGTTTTAAAATTTAAAATTTTTATAATATCGAAACTTCCGTTTCTTTGGTGATATTAAAAAAAAAGCAGAATAGAATTATGCGGAATCAATTATCAAACTTAGTTTGAATACTTTCTAACCTTGAGTTTACCTCAACTTTTAACTTCTGATAGCGTTCGTTAACCATTAGAGCATCAACCAATGCCTCAATAGCTAAAACAGATACCAGCGTTTGAGAGCTGGCGAAAGCCGAATATTCAGTTCTAAGTGCGGCTAAACGGTCATTTAATATTTCTTTGGCTTCTCTAAAATACCTTTCGTTGGATTCAGGAACCATAAAACGAATTTGTTCTCCATTTAAATCGAAAACAACTGCTGCGTTAAAGGATTCCATTTTTTAAACGAAAATATTATTTAGCCAATTGATTTATGCAAAAATCTATTTCTTCTATCAATAAGTCTAACAATTCTTTGAGATTTTGTTGACCCATTGATTCTTTATCTTCAATATCGGATACAATCTTAACAATTTTATTTCTTATTTTAAAGTTTTGGGGGATTAATCTGGTCTCAACATCCAATTTTTCTCTCAATTCTCTATTTTCTTCACGTAGTTGGCTGTTATTTTTCTTGGTAGCCTTGATTTCAACCTCGAGTTTTTCATTTTGATGATTTAGACCAAGTATTTGATTTTTTTGACTTTTATTTTGAGATTTCAACTGGTCAATTAGCCCATTCACTTCCTCAAACTTGGAAAGTAAAAAAGCATTGTCTTTTTCAAAGTCTTGGTCTAAAGCCATACTTATTTTCTAATTACAGCACCAACTTCGTTTTCAAAAGCCCCCATTAGTTTTTGCATAGTTTTATCGATTTGTTGTTCGTTCAGTGTTTTCTCTTCGTCTTGCAAAATAAAACTTACTGAGTAGGATTTCTGGTCATCTGGAAGTTTTTCGCCCTGATAAACATCAAACACATTCACGCTTTTCAAAAGCTTTTTCTCTATATTAAAGGCCACTTTCTTAATTTGATCAAACTTTACACTTTTACTCAAAACCAATGATAAGTCTCGTCTGACCTCAGGATATTTCGGTATTTCTACAAATTTGTTTTCCGAAGAATACAGTTTACACAACAAATCCCAATCAAACTCTGCATAATAAGCCGCTTGCTTTAAATCTGCGTTGGTGGCAAGACTTGGATTTACCAATCCAAACTTGACCAAAACTTTATTTCTTACAATGTGTTCAAGGCCATAAGCAAAAGCTTGGTTTGATGTCTCGTTGGTATCTAACTTCTTGATTTTCATCAGAGCCAAAATTTGACTCACTACTTGAAACAAATTATGATAGCTTACAGCCGAGCTTTTTTGCATCCATGACTCAGAAGAACTGTTGCCTGACATCCATACTCCCAAAACCCTGTTTTCCTTAATTTTGGTTTGTCCTTCCACTATATTTTTAATGTAGGTTCTACCAAACTCAAAGAATTTCAAGTCCTTGTTTCTTCTGTTGATGTTATAAACCAAAGCATTTAGTCCAGAGAATAACAAAGACTGACGCATCTCTGAAAGCTCTTCGCTCAACGGATTCAATAACTTTACTACAGAATCAGCTTGCTCAAGCCAACTGTTATCGGCTGGCTTTACAATCGAAAGACTTTGGATTTCGTTGAAACCCATAGCCGCCAAAGCGTCTGAAAGCTTAGTTTTGAGCGTTTCAGGGTCTTTTTCTGGAAAATCGGATATAAAATCTGAACTAAGGTTGTCTGAAAGCTCAATATTTTCAAACCCATAAATCCTCAATATCTCTTCCACCACGTCGGCTTCACGTGTCACATCCACTCTATAGGGTGGAACTGAAACTTTCAGTTGACCTTCTGACTTGGTAATCAACTGGATATCTAATTTTTCTAGAATATTCAAAATAAGTTCTTCACCTAACTTTTTACCTAAAAGTCTATCTATGTTTTTGATTTTGAGGTCAATTTCAATATTGGAAATAGGTGCTGGATAGATATCAAACATTTTGTCGGACACTTGTCCGCCAGCCAAGTCCAAAATAAGCTGTGTAGCGAATTTTATAGCAAACGGGGGCATATTGGGGTCGGTACCTCTTTCATATCTAAACGAGGCATCTGTTTTAAGGCCATGTTTGGAGGCAGTTTTTCTGATTGAAACCGGATTAAAATAGGCTACTTCCAGAAAAATATTCTTTGTGGTGGTTTTCACTCCAGAATTTAGTCCTCCAAATACGCCAGCAATTGCCATTGGACTATCTGCATTACAGATTGCCAAATCGGTACCACTCAGTTTCCTTGTAGTACCATCCAATGTGATAACTTCTGTGCCTGCCTCTGGACATTTTACAATGATTTTTTGGCCTGAGATAGCATCTGCATCAAAAATATGCATAGGCTGACCCAAATAATGACAAACGTAATTTGTAATATCTACAATATTGTTGATAGAATTAACCCCGATGGTGTTGAGAAATCTTTTTAACCAATCTGGTGATTCTTTGACTTCCACATTTTTAATTTCTAGACCACAAAACCTTGGGCATGCATTGGTATCTTCTACTGCTAAATCAATGGTAGCTGCTGAATTACCCAATGAAAAACCAGAAACATCTGGCATTTTAACAGAAGAATCACTGGCTGCTTTTATATCTCTGGCAACTCCTAAGTGAGAAGCAGCGTCAGCTCTGTTGGGTGTCAAGCCAATTTCAATCACGTAGTCTGGCTCAAGGTTGAAATACTTGGCAATGGGACTTCCCAAAGCCAAATCTGTATCCAATACTAAAATGCCTGCATGAGACTGACCAAGACCAATTTCGTCTTCAGCACACAACATTCCTTCGGAAATGGCACCCCTAATTTTAGATTTTTTTATGGTAAAAGCTTCGCCAGAAGTAGGATACAAAGTCGCTCCAACCAAAGCAACAATCACTTTTTGGCCAGCTGCCACATTTGGAGCACCACAAACTATCTCTAAAAGAGCATCTCCACCTACATCAACTTTGGTCAAGTTTAGTTTGTCAGCATCTGGATGTTTTTCGCATGAAACCACATGACCCACCACCAAACCTTCTAAGCCTCCTTTTACGGCATCAACTTTTTCAATAGCCTCTACTTCAAGACCCGTATCAGTAAGAATTTCACCTAGTTTCTGTGGATTGTGATCAAAATCTATAAGGGTTTTTAATTGATTATACGAAATCTTCATTTGTTCTAAAAAAAATTTCACAAAGATAATTAAATATAAATAAAGGGATTTGAAAAGATGAGCTTAAAAACAAAATGAATCTTTATTCAAACAATTTTCTATTCCAGAAACATCTTGATCTAATTTCTACAATCACCTGATTTTGCTAAAAAACAAATGTATCCGTTGAATAAGTATAAGAATAATTATGCTTTTTTGGCACAACTTTGGTAAAAGGAATATCAACGTGATTTCCAAATTAAAAAAATAAAATTAACCAAGAACATGAAAAACGATTGATGAAATCAGTCGTTTTTTTTCAAGAAAAATATTTCTAAACAGAATAGCCGAATAAAAAATAAACGCCATGCATTAAAGATATTATCAGAGATCAGAAGTATTGATTTTATGGTTAATTATAGGAATAATCATGTAAAAAGGCAGAATATATCTGCCTTTTTCATTTTAAAAATATCCAATTTTGCACACTATCAGTCTAACAATCAAATGGCTTCGTCTATCAGATACAATATCGATTCGTAGTTGACACCAACAGCCTCACTCATGGCCATCTCACAGGTTTTTGTAGAAGAATAATACGATTCTGCAGAGCATTGTTTTACTTCATTGGCTTCCTCAAAAGTAGCCGAAGCAGTAAGGTCTGGCACCAAGAAACCTCGGTCACCTGCCATACCACAACAACCTGCACTGATTGGCACGTTTACTTTTTCAGCATAAGCCTGAGCTATCTCCACAAACCTATCGTGGGTTTTGAGTTTTTGTAATGAACAAACTGGATGCAGAACAATTTCATTTTTACGATTTATTGCTCTTTTGTAGGGCATCACATATTCATGAATAAAATCTATGCTATCCAAAATTTTTAGTTTATTAAACTTGACTTTATTGTCAGGGGTTAAAACCGACGAAATACTTTTCAGCGTATATTGGCATGAACTGACATCTATTACAATGGGCAATAGGCCCTCATTCGAACTTTGCCACATTTTTTCTAAAATATCGTTGGCTGTGTACTCAAAGGCATTTGAAAATCCCTTGGAGGAGAAAATCTGACCACAGCAGGCGTTTTGTATTTCGCTCAATACCACTAAATTGATGTCGGATTTTTTACAAATGCTATAAAAAGTTTCCATCAGATTTTTCTGCTTGTTGGTATAGGTTCCCATCATGCGGGTTATGCAGGAAGGAAAATACACCACTGAAGTTCCTTTGAGGGAAGTACTTTGATTTGAAAGGATAAAATCTGGTGTTTCTGAAATCTGATTAGACCAGACTGGTACAGACTCATGTATTTTATGAAGCGTTGAAGTGACAGAGACCATGGTGTTTTTCCCAAAAATCCGATTCAATCCATAACTAAATTTTATCCCAAATCTAAGAAGGTCAACTACAAAACCAAAATTCTTGGCGGCAGCTAAAGCCATCCATTCTTCCATTTGAGAATGATTGTTTACCCTTAATTTTTTCACTAAATCTCCTGTATTGATATCCACAGGGCAATTTACCGCACAAAGGCCATCTACTGCACAGGTATCTAAACCATCAAACTGGAACTGATTGGCCAATAAATTATATTCTTCAATTCTGTTTTCTGTTCTTAGATTTTCCAAAACTCTACGAGTCACGATACGTCTTCGTGGAGAAGAAGTGTAATTTTTACTTGGGCAGTTGGGCTCACAAAATCCACATTCTATACACCTATCTACTTCATCCTCCACTTTCGGCATTTTCTTGAGGTGATGAATGTGTGCATCAGCCTTTTCGTTGATAATCACGCCTGGATTGAGTAAATTAAGAGGATCAACGGCCGTCTTTAACCTTTTCATGATTTGATAAGCCTCCTCACCCCATTCCGTAGCTACAAAAGGAGCCATATTACGACCTGTTCCATGCTCCGCTTTGAGGCTGCCTTTGTATTTATTGACCACCAAATCCACCACGTCTCTGATAAAGAGGTCATATCTTCTTATTTCTTCGGGGGAATCAAAAGCCTGAGTGACCACAAAATGGATGTTGCCGTCTTTGGCGTGTCCAAATATGATTCCGTTGAGGTAATTAAACTTCTGAAACAAGCCTTGAATGTCAATAATGGCCTGTCCCAAATGAGCAACTGGAAAAGCTACATCCTCTAGAATAACAGTAGTGCCGCTTGCTCTAACTGCCCCAACCGCCGGAAAAAGCCCCTTTCTTACTTTCCAATAAAATGCTTGTTGTTTGGCATCTTTTGTAAACTGTGGCTCCTCAATCAGATTAAATCCTAACAATTGTTGCGTGAATCGGACCACCGTTTGGTCCAAATTTTCTTCTGAGTTTTCTTGGAACTCAACCAGTAAAGCCGCCGCTTCACTTGGAAGTGTTTTGACGATATCGGGCATGCCATCCATATCTTGCACAGACTTTAGAGAAGCTCTGTCCATCAATTCAACCATCATGGCACCACAAGCTATTAATGGCTCTATAGCTTGGCAAGCACTAAAAATATCTTTGAAGTATAACAAACCTGTCGATTTATGCGGAAAATCTATCACTGTGTTCATTACAGCTTCTGCAATAAAGGCCAATGTACCTTCGCCGCCAATCAACAAATGGGCAAAAATATCCAGTGGGTTTTCATAATCTACAAAAGCATTTAATGCATATCCAACCGTATTTTTGGTTTTGTACTTATCTCTGATTTTTGTCTTTAAAACTTCATTTCTTAAAATTTGCTCTCTTAGGTCAATTATTTCTTGATATAAATGCTCGTTTTCTTCTTTAAATTTTGGGTAATCGTCTGGGTTTTCTGTGGAATATACTTTTCCATTGGGCAATATAAACCTGATGTATTTTATGGTATGATAAGAATTCTGTGCTACACCACAACACATGCCGCTGGCATTGTTAGAAAGTATTCCCCCCATCATGGCGGCATTTATACTGGATGGATCTGGGCCAATTTTCCTACTGAATCTCCTTAAATGGGCATTCACCATGGCCCCAGTGATGCCTGGTTGTACCCTGACAGTTTCGGCTTGGTCTTCTACTTTTACTTTGTTCCAAAACTTACCCAAATCTACCAAAATCCCATCGGTAATGGATTGACCTGAAAGACTGGTCCCTCCTCCCCTAAAAACTATTGGCACATTGTTTTTTTGTGCATAGGCCAGTAGGTGCATAATCTCAGTTTCGGAGCTGGGTTGCACAATGGCTTTAGGTACCAAATAATAAAATCCAGCATCGGAAGCATAGGAAACCAAATCGATGAATTTATCCTTAACTTTTTCAGGTGAAAGAATAAGACCTAAGTCAGTACTTAATGACATATAATGGTTTAGATAAGAGGCTATTTTCTATATATAGTGGTGGGTGCTGCTTGGGCTTTGGCGTAGATGGTCATGTCAGCAATGGTGACATGGTCAGGTGCCATAACGCAATAGTTTATGGCATCGGCAATATCCTTGGCAGTTAAGGCTGAAAAACCTTCATAAACTTTAGCTGCTCTTTCTACGTCTCCTTTAAACCTTACCACCGAAAACTCAGTTTCCACCGCACCTGGGGCTATATTCGTTACTTTTATGCAGTGCTTGGTCAAATCCAAACGCATGCCTTCGCTAATGGCCTCTACGCTTTTTTTGGTGGCACAATATACCGCACCATTTTCGTAGGTTTGTTTACCAGCTACAGAACTCAAATTTACTACATGACCTGATTTTCTTTCTACCATACCAGGTAAAACCATTTTAGAAACATAAAGCAAGCCATTTACATTACTACCTATCATCAATTGCCAGTCTGCCACGTCACCTTCATGAATGGGAGATGCCCCATGGGCATTCCCTGCATTGTTGACCAAAATGTCTATGTTTTTCCATTCCGCAGGTAGGGATTCGATGGCATTTTTTACGGATTCAAAATCACTCACGTCAAAGGTTAATTGATATGTTTTAACTTTTGATGCTAGTTTGGAACTAAGTTCATTGAGTTTTTCGATTCTACGTCCACATAAAATGAGGTCGATGCCACTTGCTGCAAATGCTTCTGCGGTGGCTGCTCCTATGCCTGAAGATGCTCCAGTTATTAATGCTATTTTGTTCATGTTTTATATTTTTCTTTCGGCCATTACTATTATAAGAAGATAACTCAATTGAATACTTTCAATTACTAGTTAAAAATAATAAACTAAAGTTACGGAGTAAAGTTAAGTACTAAAAATATACTTTATGTGCCTTGCCAGGCGGCCATTCTTTTTTTTTTGAAAAAAAGAAACAAAAAAAACACTTTCTGTGCAATGATCCTGCCTAGGCGGCCCCCTGTAAATTTCGATAAAACATTATCCAATGTAATAAATATTGAAGTTCCGAAATTTCTCAACGGACTGCACAGAAAATATTAGGAACAATAAGTATTATTATTCTTGAAATAGAAGTAAACAAGAGATTCATTGGATTCTAAGTAACACACATTAGGGAAATACTAACAACCCTTACTTCATCAATTTCCTGTAAGCCTCGGTTTTGTCGGGATCTAGGGCAGACATGATATTGAAGGCTTCTTGTTTTTCTTGTTTTGAGCCCTCTGAGAAGATATTTATCAACTCCAAAGATTTAGCATCAAAAAAAGTATTAATAATGATAGAATTCGCTTTGAGATTCGAGATGATTTTGAGCGTATTCAAAAACTCCAATACGATTTTTCTACTGTTCGCTGGATTATTGGCAAAGTCGTCTAAGGCCAATCGGTGATATTCATAAAAACCATCTCGGTAAGCATTGAATTGTTGATTTCTCAAATTTTCCATCACCCAATATCTACTTCTCACGTCCGAATCATAGGACCACGGACCTTTACCTAGAGAGCTTGCTGCGAGTGTAACCACATTAAATAACCGCTCCAAATAAGGATTTCCTCCCAATTTTGAAAACGAATCGTAATCTATGGTCAATGCAGTTAAAGAATAAAATGCCAGTGTTGAAGTCAGAAGATTGGAATAATTCTGCTCATTGAAAATCATGGTGCGGTCTTCTGGTGCAAACGAAACCGTGAAGTTTTGATCAATATATTGAAAAATAACCGTCTCATATGTAGTGCCATAAACGGGCCTAATTACCTGAAACTGAGCATTGCCCGAGTACCTATACTGACCGCTGGTGTTGATCAAGTTGATGATGAGCGAACATTTTATCTTTTCTCTTTCCGAAAAAACATCATTGGTCCACCTTTGGTTGTTCATGAAACCTGCGATGGCTTGTTCTATTTCGGTAAATATCTGTTTATCACCCGAAGTTGTGGCTTTTAGTTGCGACGAATTTACAACTACTTTGCAAGAAAGTTCTTGTGCAGATATTTCAGAAAAAACGCCTAAAAACAACAGTATGAATATCTTTTTTATCATTTGCTAGAATGGTTTATATATTCCAAAACCGCGTTTTTGATATCTTCGGCCACCATTTCTTTTGATTTTAGGTCAAAGATATTTTCATTGCCGAGCTTGTCCAAAATCGTGATTTTGTTGGTATCATAACGAAAGCCCGCCCCTTTATCTTGTAAAGAGTTCAAAACTATCATGTCAAAGTTTTTGCGTTCGAGTTTGCCTTTCGCGTTTTGGAGTTCGTCGTTGGTTTCGAGGGCGAAGCCCACGTGTATTTGATAGCTATTCTTTTTGCCTCCCAGAAAACCTGCAATGTCTTGAGTTCTTTCGAGTTCTACGAACATTTCGGCATCGTTTTTCTTTAGTTTTTTGTCGGCTACGGTCTTTGGTTTGTAATCGGCTACTGCGGCTGAGAATATCACAATGTCAGCATCTGCATGATATTCGACCATGGCCTTAAACATTTCCGCTGCGGAGCGAACACCAATGTTATTTACTTTTGCAGGCGTTTTTAGGCTATTTGGCCCTGCCACCAAAGTTACTTCGGCACCTGCCAGAGCAAAAGTCTTGGCTATTTCAAAACCCATTTTGCCCGAAGAATGGTTGCTGATATATCTTACGGGGTCAATGTCTTCTTGCGTGGGTCCGGCCGAGATCAGTACTTTTTTGCCTTTCAATGCAGGATTTTGAGTAAAATGTGCTTCCAAAACTTCCACTATTTCTTCTGGTTCAGCCATTCGGCCTTTACCTTCTAGCCCTGAGGCCAACTCACCTTCGTTGGGCTCAATGAGGTGGTTGCCGTTGACTGTCAGGAGTTTGAGGTTATTTTTGGTGGAAAAATGGGCGTACATGTCCAAGTCCATGGCTGGGGCGAAGTACACCGCACAACGTGCCGAAAGGTAAGTGGCCACGAGCAGATTGTCGCAAATGCCGTTGGCACATTTGGCCAAAGTATTGGCACTTGCCGGAGCTATCAACATCACGTCTGCCCACAAACCCAGCTCCACGTGGTTGTTCCATTGGCCAGTTTCGTCAGCAACAAAGGCTGACACTACGGGATTTTTAGACAAAGTGGCGAGTGTGAGCGGCGTGATGAAAGTCTTGGCGGCATCGGTCATGATGACTTTTACGTTGGCCTCCTCTTTTACCAAAAGTCGGACCAAAGAAGCGATTTTGTACGCCGCTATGCTCCCCGATACGCCGATTAATATGTTTTTGTTTTTGAGATGCATCTATATATTTTTCAAAGACTCCTTGCGTCCATTGAAATATTAATGTTTTTGACAAAAATAGTGAATTAGAGCAAAATAATGGTGGGTGTGGTTTTAAAAATGTGGAAGGGGGGGGGGTGAAAATGGATAGTTGATTAGATTCGAATTTATTGATAGAAAACAACTTCTGATTTTAGAAAGGCTATTTGGGGTTATAAATTTTGGGATAGTTTGAAATTCTATGGAGAAATCTTATATTTGTATAGCTTCTAGAATGAATTAACGAAATACTAAAACACGCATGGAAATATTACCGAAACTCCATAAATGGGTTTCGTAAACAGACACGTTAGTACCAATACAAATGGACCCCGTAGAACAAAGAGATAAGCGAATACGTGACTTAGTAAACCGCCCTTGGAAGCAACAAAGTTTATTAGAGGACAGAACCAAATGGAATAAGCTTTGTGCATCAATGGACGTAATTGGGGATACCCAGATTGCAATCAAAAGTTATTTCTCGTTGCCAAGCTTTAAAGCAGAAAATGGGGGTTACTTATTTTTATATGGATTATTGCAAGCCTTCTTTTTGCAACAAGATGCAATAAATCATCTATCAGAAGTCTTATTTGACAAACCAATAAACTGGAAGGCTGACTACCCAGACATTTATCTTGTGAGAGAACTTAGAAATGATTCAATAGGACATCCAACCAAACGTGGTAAGGACGAATCATTTCATTTCATTGCCCGATACTCTGTATCAAAGGGACATTTTAGACTGATGTCACATTATACAAAAAGGAATAATTCTGAATTTAACGACATAGACATTAATGAGCTAAGAACTAAACAAGAAAATAGTGTTATAAAAATATTAGACACCGTAATTGAGCATATGGAAAAAGAATACGACGACCACAAAAGCAAATTTGCGAATGCAAAATTGACCGACCTAATTCCTGGTACAATGAGTTATTCCATTGGCAAAGTCTACGAGGGAATATATAATGACTACCCATTAGCTGAGATGAATTTCTCAGAAATTAAAAGGACCATTAATACTGTTAAAGAAGAAATCATTAAGCGTTACGGAAAGCTGTCAGCATTACAAGGACTCAATGACGTTGTGAGACGAATTGACTACATTATGCAAAAAGTTGACGAATGGATTCAGAACAAGCAACTTCTAAATAATGACGATGCTGAAGTTTTTTTGGACAGTTTCTCCGATAGGTTTAAAGAGCTTGAAGAAATGTTAAACGAAATTGATGAAGAGTTCAAGTGAATGTACTGGTGCTAACATGGATTTTGCGTCAGGCGGGGTGACGTGCAAACTTGGAGCTTTGTGCTTCCAATGAACTTTAGTAATAAATTGAAACTTTGTGCTTCGAAATCCGCTATCCGATTGATATATCCTTTGGATTACCGTAAGGCGGTTTTCACCCGCAGAAAACAAATTTTTAAAAAACAACCTTTTTAAAACCTTCTTCATCGTTTGGTCTCCAAACTAACCTTTAGTATCAATAGGCCAGTAACCACAACCCTCACTCCCCCATCATAATTTTGCGGCGATGTTGAGAGCCCCAAGTTTCCATGGCTATCAGTACGTCTTTTAGGGAATGACTGTATTCGGTGAGTTCGTACTGCACCGTTATGGGTTTGGTATTGCATACCTCACGGCTTACCAATCCATTCATTTCTAATTCGTGCAGTTCTTGCTTCGAACATAAAAAAACACTGCGTACATGGTGAAGAACAGCAAGTCTAATCAGTTAACATTCGGTTTGTTTATCAATTATTTAGACGTTTTGTTCTGGAATCCAGTTTCCCACCTAGGAAAATTCACAAAGATAAATTGATACTAATTTCTCTTATTTTTCAATCTTTTATTCATCTGTTAAAGTAAAGGAAGTGATGAACTAAAAGAAAGCAGCTCATATTTTGAAACTGCCCCTTTAGCCGACGTTGAACATGAAATCGCCAGCGGAACGCCGCCCGATGTGAACACAAAATCGCCAATGTTGAACACAAATTCGCCGATGTTG
>JAIPAJ010000047.1 GCA_021740125.1 Leadbetterella sp.
GTGAACGGTCTAGCTGTGCCCTTATTTCTTTTTCTATCTCATCAGGCGTGGCATTGGTGGCTGTTGCTCTTACGCTTGGCCACATAGCTCCTTGTTTATCTACCAAACCCGGTACGGCAGGCTTACCCATCAATGGCCCCCAACGGTAGCCTTTCCATTCAGAAGTAAGGGTTAAATGAAGCCCTGCGTCTGTTTGTGGGTGGGTTTCAAGATACTTGAAAAAATCTGGAATCCATGGACAGGGCATCATCATACTCAATGAATTGGCCACGCCTTCTTCCATAGATTTTATGGCTCCAAGGTTAGAATCATACGACATGCCAACATCATCGATATGTAAAATTAGGACTTTGGAGCCTTTAGGATAACCCAATTTCTCGGCATAAGTAAGCTCTTGGGCAATTAAATTTTGGGAAAATAGCAGCAGAATGAAGATTAACTTTTTCATTGAAGGTTGATGTTTGGGTTGAACTATAATTGGTTTTTAAAGGTAAGGAATAATTGTTTTTTTGCAAAAAATATAATTAATCGATAGACCAGCTATTTGAAAGCTCAAATTGTCAACATTAGATTAATGGTTGGTTTTGGTTTGGCTAAACTGCTGATACTCCAATTAATTCCAAGCTAGTTAATAATCAGATAAATAATCCAAAAAATGTTGAAATGCAAAAGAGAGCCTTTTGAGCTCTCTTTAAGTTTCAAGTATCGTTTAAATTAGAACATTGTTTTGTATCCTGCGGTATCAAAAACAATTTTGTCATTTGGTTTTATCTCCTCCACTTCCATGTCTACTTGCTCGCCTTTATCGGTTTTTGAGGTGTAGCCTAACACTACTTTTCCCTGCTCAAATAGCTTTGCAAACTCTGGGTGTGAATAATATGCCATGTAGTTTTTAGTGGCTGCTTTTGAGCCATACGGCGAACTTCCCATCGCCATTTTCTGAGTCATTTTTGCCATTTCTCCCACTCTATTTTGGCTTATCCACATCATTATTTTGTCTTTCCTCTCATCATTTTCTATCCAATAACCATCACATTTATAACCTACTATGGTTTTGGTTTCGTTACTTTTTGTAATTTTCACTTTTGCTGGTTCTTTCTCAATAGCCTGCTGAGTCGGGTCGTTTTTAAAACCCATGGCCATCAACGTTTTTTTTCCATCATTGGTCATAAAAGTAAACATCTTGTTTTGTTCAAAATCCATCACAAATGCATCCATGCTACCGGAAGCTTTTTGCATATCTGGATTATCCGATCCCAAGAATTTTACGCCCATTGCCTTACCATCCTCGGCAAACATATATTTATTTCGCATAGTGGTATTCTCTTTTTCCTTAGAACCTTTCATAGTCATTTTCATGATCATCGAAGATCCAAAATTATATGTAGCTTTTGGTTTTCCACCAAAACTGAATCCCCCAAAACCTCCAGAGCTACTATCTTTTTCTTTCGTTTCGGTTTTAGGTTTTTCCTGAGGAGTCTTAGCATCTGTAGTCTTTTTAGGCTTAAATAATCCATCAAAAGCTTTGTCAAAGGCAGCCTCGGCTTTCTTTAAAGGATCCTCTTCTTTTTTCTTTTCTTGCGGTTCTTGTGCATTTGAATATATGCTAAAACCAAGTAATAAGATAACTAATTTTTTCATAAAATTATGATTGTTTGGCTGAGTTTTCTTTAAACAAAATCATATAAATATAACATTATTTTGTACCAAAAAGTGTTTGTAAATCAAGAGTTTTATTTAACGGATATTTAATGTTTTTTTAGTTTTATAATTGTCATAAATTTGTGGTCTAAAACAATTCCTACCATCCAAAACCTTTAATTTATCAAAAAAAGAAATTTACTAATTATCTATGTATTGGGATTTATGTGTAATCCTATCATGGCACAGACCAACGTCACCAACCAAAATTTGTTTTGGATGCGGGCAATGGTCCAATCCAATCTGAACAAAAAACTGTTTTTGATAAACGAGATAGACCACCGAAGGTTTTATGAGGGCAATACGCAGCACCATACAATTCAGCACAATCACCTACATTTTAGGATAAATCCAAGTGTTGATGTGGCATTAGGCCAGACCTTTTCGTGGCAAAATCCACAATTTCCAGATGCGGCCGTTAAACTTACTGTGCCTGAGATTCGCCCCTTTCAAGAGATGAATGCGGTTCAAAAAATTAATAAAAAGATTGTTTTTTCAACCAGAGTCAGGATTGACGAAAGATTTATCAGAAAAAACGATGGTTCGCAACTTTTAGAAGGTTATAATTTCAATATGCGTTACCGCCTTAGGCTGCAATACCAGTTTTATATTTGGAAAAAACAAAACGCAAATCTCAAAATATCAAATGAGTTGATGGTAAATTCTGGAAAACATGTGAATTTCTTTGACCAAAACAGAATTTACATTGCCTACGAGCATAGCTTTATCAATAAATTCTCAGCTGAACTGGGCTATTTGAGATGGTATCAACAACGTGCTCAATTCGATACGTATTTTCAAAGAGATATTGTTCGTTTGACTTTATTTAAGAAGATAAATTTTACAAAAAATTAGATTTTTTATCGTTTTTTGATGAAATAGCAAAAAATAGTAAGGATGAAAATTTTATTGGTTGAAGACGAAGCCAAAACTTTGCAACTCATTAAGCAAGGTCTTGAACAACATAATATAGAAGTAGACATAGCCTATGACGGCTTAATGGGACTTACGCTTGCACAAAGAAATCCTTATGATTTATTAATCACTGACATCATACTTCCTGAAATAAACGGACTTAATCTTTGCCGAAAACTACGTGAAAGTGGTTTTGAAACACCTATATTGTTATTGACAGCTCTCAGTACCACCACTGATATTATTACTGGCCTTGATGCCGGTGCGGATGATTACCTTGGGAAGCCTTTCGAGTTTAGCGAACTTATGGCCAGAATTCGAGCCTTGACAAGAAGAAATAAAGCCATTGCGGCTCCTTCAAACCTTCTTCGTGTGGCTGACTTAGAACTTAATCAGGATACCAAGCAAGTTAAACGTGCAGGAAAAGAAATATTATTGACAGCCAAAGAGTTTAATCTATTGGAGCTGCTGATGCGGCACCCAGGTAGGGTGATTTCTAAAGTTGAACTTGCAGAAAAAATTTGGGAAATTACCTTCGATACAGGCACCAATGTTATTGAGGTTTATGTTAATTTTTTAAGAAAAAAAGTTGACAAAGACTTTGACAAGAAACTGATACATACGCAAATAGGCATGGGTTATGTCATAAAAGAATGACTAAAATTTAATCTAAATCATACAATAAAAAGGTGAAGTTTCTAATCGACAAAATAAATTTCAAACTCAACATTCGAGGTCAACTCACGCTACAGGTTCTGATGTTGGTAGGTTTTCTTTTTATGTTTTTTTCGGTCAGTATATATTTTTTTAGTAAACTTTATCTTGAAAAACGCTTTTACAAAAAACTACAAGACCGAGCTCTGACTACCTCATCATTGTTTTTTGATTTTCAAGCCAACAACATTGAAATTCAGAAAATTGTTGAAAACACTGAAAGAGAATATCTTAACGAAGAGGTAATTTCAATAATTGACATTAAAAGAAACCTCTTTGTGTTTTCAAATAACTTCAAAAAGGAAGAATTTCACAGACTTTTGATGCTGAGAATCGACATAAATAGCTCTGTAGGAAACGCCAACTTGGGAGCTTACAAAATGGCCTACCTAAAAATAAAAGACAATTCAGGAGAATATTGGGTAATGGTGAGTGCCGTTGATAAAATTGGCGAAGAAGCCTTGGCTGACTTAAAAAATATACTGATCATCATGTCGTTGGTTGCCTTGCTATTTATTGGGTTTTTGGGTTGGTATTTGGCCAATAAGGCATTAGCTCCTATTTCTGACATTATTCAACAATTAGATCAGATTTTCCCGAAAAATATATCCAAAAGGATTATTCATACCAACTTTGGTGATGAGATTGGCCAAATGGCCGAAACCATCAATAAGCTTTTACAAAGAGCAGAAAGTGCAGTTTTTACCCAAAAAATGTTTGTGGCCAATATCTCTCATGAACTTAAGAATCCATTAACCAAGATTTTTACTCAGATAGAATTGCTGGAAATGAAATATAAAAATTTCCCCGAATTTCATGAACAGATAGTTTCACTCAGAGATGATACCCTGAAGCTCAATCACCTTACACATTCTCTTTTACAATTGGCCAATATATTTTCAGATGAAAATGCTCTTCCATTGACAGAAATTAGACTCGATGAAGTGGTTTTTGAGGCAGTATCGGAATTTAAAAAATGGAACCCTGGTAAAAACATCGAGATTGACTTGGAGAACTTCCCTGAGGATGAAAAATATCTAATTGTAAATGGAAATGCAGAGGCTATGAAGGTAGTTTTTAAAAATTTGATAGATAACGCCTGCAAATTTTCAAGTAATCAAACTGGCTGGTTGAATATTTCAGCCATAAAAAATCAGTTAAAAATTGAGATAAGGAACGAAGGCATTCCAATTCCCAAAAACGAAATAAGCCAAATATTCCAGCCATTTTATAGGTCTGACTCTACCGCAAAAGGAAAATCTGGGCATGGAGTAGGCTTGGCCATTGTAAAACAAATCGTAGAGCTGCATCATGGCAAAATTGTGGTTCTTCCACAACACAACGGAAACCTGTTTCAGGTTACTCTTCCTAATTTTTTCAACTAGGCTGCAAATTTTAAGGCAAATTTAATTTCCATTTAACTTAGGTTTAAGGTCAGTGTGTTTAGTTTGTAACATAATCGAAATTAATATATTTAAACATGGAAATGGAAAATCATTCACCGAGTAACTCAAATACACTCAAAATAGGTTTAGTTGTGCTTTTAGGAGCTTTAGGACTTTTGGGATATTTATACTACGGTTCACAAAACGAGAACGCAGATTTACAAAAACTTCTAACTGGCAAGGTTGATGAACTTTCTACGACAAAAGTGAAATTGGATTCGATATCACAATCATTGGATGCAAAAATTGCGGAAGTAACTGCTTTAGGTGGTAGTGTAGAAGAGTTAGAGAAAATAAAGGCACAGTTGGAGCAGGATAAGAAAAGACTTAAGGCTGACTCTAATTTCTCGACCAAAAAGTATGAAGGCAAAATAGCTGAGTATGAAGCATTTCTACTTCAAAAAGACGAAGACATACTAAAATTGAAAGAAGAAAACGGGCTACTAAACTCACAAAATCTTACACTACAAACTGAAAAAGAGCAAGTTATTACGCAAAACAAATCATTAAGTTATTCAAAAGATTCATTGAATACTAAAGTAAGCGAAGTAAGTTCTCAAAACGAAGATTTGCGTAGAAAAGTAAATGTAGGTTCTGCATTAAAGGCTGTAAGTGTACAAGTAGTTGGTTTAACTTCAAAAGGAAAAGAAAAAGAGGGCGAATTGAAAAATAAGAGAATCGACCAATTAAAGGTTTCTTATATTCTTCCTTCAAACCCACTTACTGAAAGAAACAATAAAGAGGTGTACATGAGGGTGTTAGATCCAAATGGAGCAGTATTAAATGACATGGCAAGAGGCGGAGTATTGAATTTTGCCAATCAGGAAATCGGATATAGCACAAAACAGAGCGTCCCTTACACCAACGACGATCAAAAAGTTGATATGTTTTACAAAAAAGAGGCAGCTTTCAAATCAGGTAAATATGCTATAGAGTTGTATTCTGAAGGTTTCAAAATCGGAACAGGAAGCTTTTTGGTAAAATAACAAAGAATATATTCATAATGGTTTATAGGGTTCTATCAGATTCCTGCGTCGATATTCGATGCAGGAATTTTATTTTATAAAAAAAGTTTGCTCGACTAATCAAGCAAACTTTCATATTTTCATTAATCTTATCAATGCTAACTAATCAAACAAACTGCTTACCGTAAGCTTCTGCTTTACTTACAAATTCCTTTACTTTTTGCTCGTCATCTTTCTTACATATCATCAAGACTCCATCAAACTCGGCTACGATATACCCTTTTAGGTCATTGATAACGACTAACTTATCTTTTGGTGTCTTAATAATGCAATCTTCCACATTAATGAGCATGGCCTTAGCGTCAATAACATTATTGACTTCGTCTTTTTCAGAGTTCTCATACACTGATTTCCAAGTTCCGAGATCTGACCACCCAATGTCTGAAAGCACCACAAAAACATTTTCAGCCTTTTCCATTATGCCATTGTCAATCGAAATTGAGCGACAACGTGGATAAGCAATATCTAAGGCCTCTTTTTCTTTCGTTGTGTAAAAATGCTTTTGGGCAATTCTAAAAGCATCAGCGACTTCTGGCAAATACATATCAAAAGCGGCATTGATAGATTTCAAACTCCAAATAAATATTCCTCCATTCCACAGATAGTCACCGCTAGCTAAAAACATTTCGGCCAATTCGAGATTGGGCTTTTCTGTGAAGGTTCTTACCTTTTTAACTTCCTTAGCTTCTGAATCATCAAACTGAATATAGCCATAGCCTGTATCTGGTCTTGTAGGTTTTATGCCTAGTGTTACCAACACATCATTTTCAATGGAATAATCCAAAGCAACGTTTATCCTTTTCCTAAACTCTTCTTCTTTCAGGATGATGTGGTCTGCTGGAGCCACCACAATATTGGCATTTGAATTTTTCTTTGCTATCTTGAAACAAGCATAGGCAATGCAAGGAGCGGTATTTCTTCGACTTGGTTCCAAGAGAATCTGTTCATCGGTAAGAAACGGCAATTGTTCTTTTATGATGGAATAATATTCAGGGCTGGTTACCACAAAAATATTTTCGTTTGGACAGATTCCTACAAATCTATCCGCAGTTTGCTGAATAAGCGTTCGACCAGTACCCAAAATATCGTGAAACTGTTTCGGAAAGGTTTGACGGCTAAAAGGCCAAAACCTTGTGCCGACACCTCCAGCCATTATAATTAGGAAATTATTTGATGTCATGTTGTTCATTATAGTTTTTCACACGCAAAGCTACGTTTTCTCTGATATCCATCCAAAAAAGATTATAGTCGGCAAAGTGCCAAATTTTTGTTTTTACAAATACTTTTCCTGCAACCTTAGGTTTTTTTATCCAAAGAATACCTTCTTCCTGTCTTGAAGAGATAATTTGAGGAGAAATTTTAAATTTCAATCCCAATGTACCTTTGTGGTCTTCGTAGTTTGTGAAAGTTTTGGTTACAGTCCAAGTAATTGGATTTACAGATTGAGCCTTGTTTAGTCCATTTTTATAATACTCGGGAAAATATCCACTTGCAAAAGTATTCCAGCTTACATAACCTCCAACATCAGATGGGTTTAGACTAATTTTCAAATCCTGAAACATGGAGTCGTTGACGGGCATACCTACCAAATAAGAAGTAACTAAAAGTGATTTAAGTGGTTTGTTGTCGAAAAACTCCTTTAATAATCTAACGGCATGCAAAGTACCCTGGCTATGTGCAGCAATAATGATAGGACGATTGTGATTATAATTTTGAAGATAATAATTAAATGCCTCCTTTATATCTTCATAAGCAACTTCCAAGGCCTTTCGAGCCGAAACGGAGTCTTTGGTAAGAAAAACAGAATAATGTGCCTGTCTATATCTTGGCGAATACACTTGACAACTACCATTAAAAACAGAAGCTTGGTTTTTGATGGCCGAATTATCAATTTTGTTATTCAAATTTTTATCAGCTATTGAAGCATTCCAAGTAAACTCATTTTCAGGCTTTTGTGTGTAGATGGTCGGATAAATAAAGAAAACATCTACTTTGGCTTCAGCTTGCTGGTCTTTTAATTCAGTCTTAGATTTGGGTATTTGGTCGGCCATATCCACCATGCTTGGCAAAGCGGCCCATGAATTGCTTAAAGCAAAATTTGGCCTTGACGGAAGTTTATTTTCATCAAAGTCATTGATTATAAGAAATTTATTTTGACAAACGGCTTTTAAACCACCTAGGATAAGTAATGCCAAGAAAAATTGTCTAAAAATTAATCTTATCATTTTATGATTATTTTTTGATTTTATTGTATTGAAATAATTAAAATTCTTATTTTTGATCTTTATTTTCATTCATTAACCAAATAATATTGACTTAACTATGATCAAAAATTACCCAAACCTAAAAAAATTATTCCTCTTTCTCACTATTTGTCTTTTTAATGTAGGATTTACATTTGGACAAACGGTGATTTCGGGAATGATTTCTGACTCGAAAACCAAAGAACCTTTGGTTGGGGTTAGTGTTCAAATTAAAGGAAAAGTAATAGGAACTATTACGGATGTTAAAGGTAAATTTGAGTTTACTACTTCTACACCTTTGCCTATCCAATTGTTGATTTCTTCGGTAGGATATAAAACCCAAGAATATACCGTAAACTCTGAAAATGCTGCTATCAACGTAAGTCTTGAAGACCAAGACATTATGGGTCAAGAGGTGGTTGTGTCTGCTTCGAGAGTTGAGCAAAGTGTAATGAAATCACCCGTAACTGTTGAAAAACTTGACCTTAGGGCGATCAGAGAATCAACAGCACCCAATTTTTATGATGCCATTGCAAACATGAAAGGCATTGATATGACTACGCAAGGTTTACTTTTCAAATCAATCAATATGAGAGGATTTGGAGCTACAGGTAACCCGCGTACCGTTCAAATGATTGATGGAATGGACAATCAAGCACCAGGCCTTAATTTCCCTGTGGATAACATTGTGGGAATGCCTGAGTTAGACGTGGAATCAGTGGAGATTCTTCCAGGAGCAGCTTCAGCACTTTACGGCCCTAATGCTATTCAAGGTCTAATTTTGATGAACTCAAAAAGCCCATTTTTATACCAAGGCTTGAGTACTACAATAAAAACGGGCCTAATGAATGAAAGCAGTAGAGCAAAAGCAACTACTCCTTTCTATGATTTGTCATTGAGATATGCTAAGGCCTTCAACAACAAATTTGCCTATAAAATCAACCTATCATATATAGGAGCAAAAGACTGGGAGGCTAATAACTTTACAAACCTAAACCTTGGCGGAACAGAAAACGGAACACGTGGAGCAGGCGTAGATATCGACTACGATGGCATAAACATTTATGGTGACGAAGTACAAGCCAATATGTTGACTGTTGCAAACGGTTTGGTATCTGCTAAATTACTTCCTTCAGCTGCTACAGCATTGGTGCCTAACGTACCAGTAAGTAGAACTGGTTTTATAGAGAGAGACTTAGTAGACTACAACACAAAATCGTTCAAAACGAATGTAGGTCTTCATTACAGATTGAACGAAAAAGTGGAAATGATAGGCCAAGTAAACTATGGTTTTGGTACAACAGTTTATACAGGTGCTGCAAGATACTCATTGAGAAACTTCAACATTACACAAGCAAAATGGGAATTGAAAGGTGACAACTTTAATGTGAGAGCCTATACAACGCAAGAAAGATCAGGACAATCTTATGCATCTGGACTTTCGGCTGTGTCGATGTTGAATGAAATCAAACCTCATGCTACTTGGTTTGGACAGTACGTGGGGGCATTTGTTGCTGCTCGTTCAGCTGGGCAAGCAGAATCTGCTGCTCACTTAACTGCTAGAGGTGTTGCGGATCAAGGAATGCCTGCTCAGGGAAGTGATGCATTATTGGCATTAGCTGACAAATACAATGAAATGAACATAGTTAATGGTGGTGGTGCTTTTGCTGATAAATCTAATATGTATCACCTAGAAGGATATTATAACTTCAAAAATGAGATTAAATTCATGGATTTGAGTGTAGGTGTCAATGTTAGAAAATATCAACTGAGATCAAATGGAACCCTATTCTCTGATCAAAAAGAAGGAAGAGATGGCACCATAGGTATCAATGAGTTCGGCGGATTTATTCAAGCAGCTAAGAGTATGTTTGCAGATCACTTCAAACTTTCTGCATCGATGCGTTATGATAAAAACGAAAACTTTGAAGGTCAATTTACCCCAAGAATTTCGGGTGTATTTTCCTTTGGAGAGCATAATTTCCGTCTATCCTACCAGTCAGGATTTAGAATACCTACTACGCAAAATCAATACATTGATTTAAAAACTGCCTCAGGTACCTTAATAGGTGGATTACCGGAGTTTGATACAAGATATGACTTGGCGAAGGGCATAGCTGTTACAAGCTTAGATGCTGCAAATGTTGCAAAATATGCAGCTTTGCCAGAGGTTCAAGCAAGTGCTACGGCTTATGCTACAGCTGCAGTTACGGCTCAGGCAACTCCCGCTATCACCGCTGGTGTAACTGCTGCAATAACTGCGGGTGTAAACAAAGCAGTAACAGATGGAATCACTGCCCAAGTGACTGCAGGTGTAACTCAAGCCATTACTGCTCAGGTAACACAAGGCGTTACTGCAGCAATAACCCAACAAGTGACTGCGGCCGTAACTTCAAGTGTTACTGCCCAAGTAAATGCGGCTGTTGCCGCTGGAACTATAGCTCAAGCAAACGCAGCTGCTGCTATACAGGCTGGAATAGATGCAAATTTACCTACTCAATTGCAAGGTGCATTAGCTGCTAATTTACAAACACAAGTAGCAGCTGCACTTCCAGCTGCTTTAGCATCTAATTTGGCCCCAGGAGTTGCTGCAACTTTACCTGGAGCATTGGCTGCTAATTTTGACAAGACCGTAGCAGTAGAATTACCTAAAGCACTTGCTGCTAACTTTCAGCCGGCATTTAATGCTGAATTAGCAAAAGCTTTAGCAGCAAACGTGCCTGGAGTAATTGCTCAGGTATTACCTGCTTTTGCTCTTCAAAAAGTACCTAAATACCAAGTAAAAGCATTACAACCAGAGAGGATTCAGTCTTATGAAATTGGGTACAAAGGCCTATGGGGCAAAAAACTATTTGTAGATGCTTATCACTATTGGAGTAAATATACAAACTTTATTGGTGGCACTTCTATCGTGGTACCAATCGCTGCGGCTGGTCCTGGATTACCTATTGAATCAGGTGTTGGTAGTGCTTCAACTAGATTGGCTTATTCTCGCCCTTCAAATACAAGTGCTGTTATTAAAGTAAAAGGATGGGCGGCAAATATGAACTATACATTGGGTAAAGGATTTAATGTTGGAGGTAACGTTGCGTACAACGAACTTACTGGTTTTACATCGACAGCTGAGCAACAATATGCTGGTTTCAACACGCCTAAGTACAGATATAACTTAAACTTCGGTAAGAGATTAGGAAGTGGTGACAAAATTGGTTTCAACGTAAACTTCCGTCACCAAGATTCATTCCTTTGGGAGTCGTCGTTTGTAGCACCAACAACTACAACGAACTTGAACTTTACAAACACTACCGTTCCTAAGATCAATAACTTGGACGCACAGGTTAGTTTCAAATTGTCAGCAGCTAAATCAATCTTGAAAGTTGGTGCCAACAATTTGGGTTCTAAACCTTATTTCCAGGCTTTTGGTAGTGCAATGGTGGGCAGTACTTATTATGTTACGATATCTTACGATGAGTTATTCAATAGATAAGTTAACCAAAAATTATTGGAAAATGACTTAGGTCAAACTTCATAATTTTCTTTGGTTTATTAGAAAAAGACCTCCAATTGGAGGTCTTTTTTTTAAATGACTTTGAAGCTTGAAAATAACAAAGCAAAAGTTTACTTGTGTATAAAACTTTCATTTTATATCTTTAAAAAACCAACTTCTTTGTATTAATTCTAAGTACATAGAAATTATCTCAAAGATTTCAAATAAGAAATAATTTCTCCTTTTAAATCTTTTGCAGCTCCGATGATTCTTACAAATTGACTACCTATGATAGCACCTGAGGCATATTTTGAGGCTGTTTGAAAAGTATCTTTATCCTTTATACCAAAACCAATAAGTCGCGGATTTCGGAGATTCATGGCATTTACTCTGTTGAAATATTCCTCCATTTGAGGGGTAATACCTGATGTAGCACCAGTAACACTAGCAGATGAAACCATGTAAATAAACCCATCGGAAATTTCGTCAATTTTACGGATTCTATCCTCAGAGGTTTGTGGGGTTATCAAAAATATATTGAGTAATCCATATTGGTCAAATACCTTTTTGTATTCTCTAAAATACTCATCTACAGGCAAATCAGGCAATATTAATCCATCTATGCCGATTTCTTGACATTTTTTAGAAAACGCTTCAATCCCAAACTGATAAACGGGGTTAAGGTAACCCATTAGTACAATCGGAACCGTAACTCCCTTTTCTCTTATATCTGCTAATTGCTCAAAAAGCACTTTTAATGACATTCCATTTTCCAACGCCTTTTGGTTGGACTCTTGAATGGTTTCACCATCTGCAACTGGGTCAGAATATGGCATTCCAATTTCTACAATATCCACACCTCCAGCTTGCAAGGCCGTCAAAACCGTCACTGTGTCGTTGAGTTCTGGAAAACCAGCTGTAAAATATACATTTAAAACCTCTTTTTGTTTATTCTGAAATAAGGCTGTAATTCTGTTCATCTAAATTTTGTATTCTGGCTGCAAAATTAGGCAATTATTTAGGCACTGAATGGAGATATTTTCAAAAATCACTACTTAGTAGACCCATCATGGTTTTTATTCCATCAAAATAATTGCCTAAACGAAGGTTTTCGTTGGCACTGTGCTGATTATTATCTGCATTTACGGTAGGAACTATCACGGCAGTTACGCCCAACTTGGTAACAAAAGGAGATATCGGTACCGATCCACCCATAGTAGGAAGTTTAATAATGGACTTATTAGTTGTTTTTACAATGGCATTTTCCAACCACATTCCCACTGAGCCATTTAATTCTGTATTAAAAGCACCATAACCAGGTCGAGTTGCTATTCTAATAATTTTATCATGTTTTGCTCTTTCTTCGGGTGTAGGATCATTTTCTACTAAATAATAACCTTTAGAAAGTATGAAATCTTTAACATTCTTTATCAATTTGATAGGGTCAGTAGACGCCACAATACGGATATCTATTTCTGCAATGGCCTTATCTGGAATGATGGTAGCTGCCAAAGATCCTACTTCGCCAGACTTTAGCCCTCTAATGTTTAACGAAGGAAAAGTCAATGCCTCCTGGTAGGTCTCCCCTACTTTATCTGGCGTTTTTATCCCAAGTTTAGCATTCATTTCAGCTAAATTATCAGGGACCTCTTTGAGTTTTTCCTTGGTTTTGTCGTCTAAGTTTACACCATCATAAAAACCTGGAATTAAAACTTTGCCGTCTTCCGACTTCATGGAAGCAAGCAATTGTGCCATTCTCAAGGCTGGATTTGGCAAATAATTGCCATAATGCCCACTGTGTTGTGGCGTGTAAGCACCATAGGTGGTTAAAGTAACTGTAGCTATGCCTCTCGCCCCAAAAGTAATGGTCGGCAAATTAGAGGCGTGGCCCGGCCCATCAAAAATCAAAAGCAAATCTGAACTAAGTAAGTTTTTGTGTTTATCAATAATACTTGGAAGATTCACTGAACCTTTTTCTTCTTCAAAATCAACTAGGATTTTAAGATTATAAGGGGTTTTAATATTTTCCGATATTAAAGCATCCATAGCAGCCAAAAGCATAACACCAGGGCCTTTGTCGTCCGAAGATGCCCTACTAAAAATTCTCCATTCTGGATCAACTTGCCTTTCAAGGTTTTCAATGGGTATAATTTCCCAAGAATTATCCTCAGTATTTTTCTTTTTCAAAACTGGCTTAAAGGGGTTTTCTTGAAACCACTCAGATGGAATCACAGGCTGACCGTCAGAATGATAATAATACATTATGGTCTTTGCGTTTGGATTTTCGGATTTCTTAGTTAGGAGCAAAACAGGCAAAGTACTGGTTTCAAGCCTCTGAGAAGAGAAACCCCGTTTGATAAACTGATTTTCTACCCAAACGACATTTTTTATTATATCCTCTTTATAATTGGCATCACAGGGAATAGAAAGATACTCTATCAAAGTTGGAAAATGCTTTTTGCCATAATGCATCGCCAAAGAATCATAGCTTATTTTTTGAGCAAAAACATTCGGAACAATCAACAAAAAGAGGACAATCTTTCTCATATTAAGGGTATTTACTAAAGGTTTTCTAAACCATACAAACTTATATCAAACTAACTAAAATTGTCGTCTTTTGATCAAAAAAACTCACTTGTAATCAAAAATAAATTCAAATATTCCCCTCATAAAAATTCTATTTTACATTAAAAAACAGGAAAAATACACCTAACAGTAAATTAGTAACAAACACAAAAATCTAAAAAACAAATACTTATGCATTTTTTTCAAAAATATTTTTCAAAAACATAATTTTGGCACAGAAGTTGAAAAGAGAAAAACATAGCCCGTTTTTAACGCTTTTCTAAAATATAAATATGAAACATTTTTTACTTTCTCTTTCAGCATTAATTGCTTTTGCAGGTTTGAGTTCTTTCAAAGATAAAAACCCAAACTTAAAAAACGCTCCCAAGGTTGTCAATTTCGAGATTTTCGGAAGTGAACATGCGACAACACCAATTATTGACAACGAACTTTACGATCATGTATATTATATCGTAAGTGGTCATGGTGGACCCGATCCGGGAGCAAATATCACGGTAAATGGAAAAATGGTTGCTGAAGACGAATACGCCTACGATGTAAGCCTTCGTTTAGCCAAAAATCTTTTGATGCATGGAGCTAAAGTTTACATGATAGTTAGAGACGAAAACGATGGAATCAGAGACCACGAGTATTTAGAAACTGACATGGATGAAGTTGTTTGGGGGGGCGAAAAAATCCCTTTAAGCCAATCAGCCAGACTGAAACAAAGAACCAAATTAATAAATGATTTGTACGCTGAAAATGCAGCCAAAGGATATGAAACTCAAAGGGTAATTGAAACTCACGTGGACTCTCGCATCACCAACCACAAAGTAGATATATTCTTTTACTATAATGACAGAAAACCTGAAAGCAAGGAATTAGCTGAGGGGATGTATGATACTATCAAACAAAAATACAATGCCAAGCAAAAAGGCAGAGGTTATACAGGAGAAGTAAAAGCCCGTGACCTTTGGATGATAAAAGAATCAAAGCCACCCATTGTTTTTATTGAATTAGGCAATATAACCAACGAATTTGACCGCAAACGCTTACTGCTGGCAGATAATAGACAAGCCATAGCCAACTGGTTTGCACAAGGACTTATGCATCACTAAGATTATTTAAAAAATACATTTGAAAATACCGGAAGCCGAGAGGTTTTCGGTTTTTTTAGGTTTGTCATAAATTCAATAAACAATCAAAAAAAAATTAAATTTATGTGCCGCAATATGATAAAAGTATAATTAATAGAAAACCAACAAGTTTTACTAAATAATCTAAAATTGTTTTTTATGCATAACATAACTCTGAAGTTGCAGGACAATAAGTTAAAGGTGAAAAATTAGTAAATTATTTAAAAAAAGTATCCTAATATATCCTCTTAGCTTTAAAAATACACACATCATTATACCTTTAAATAAAACATTATCAAGTATTTACAGCCTGTTGGATTTTATTTAATCAATATGAATTAAATTCACATTTTTAATAAACTCCCAATAAACCATGAAAAAATCTCTCTCACTTAGTGTTCAAGCTGTGTATGTGCTTATTACTGCACTTCAGCTTATTTTTGTACCCAATATGCTTTTGGGTATGTTTGGATTTGAGCCTACATCCGAAGTTTGGATAAAGGTGCTTGGCATCATTCTGCTTTCTTTGGTAGTGGTCTATTACGCTATCATCCAAAGTGGTGATAAAAATATCTTAAAAATGACCATTTATAGTCGTTTATTGGTGGTCCTGGGCTTTATATTATTAGTGGCTACAGGTCAAGCCGCCACGCCTCTAATACTTTTTGCGGGTATTGACTTGGCCACTGCCATATGGACCTGGTTTGAGATAAAGCGTGTGTAAAAATTTGTATAAACCATGCATTAAAAAATGCCTGATATAATTTACTATCAGGCATTTAAATACTTTTTGATCTTAAATTTTAAAACAACAAACCAGCAATAGTTGCAGACATATAACTAGCCAAAGTCCCTGCTATCAAAGCTCTTACAGCAACTTTCGTTAAATCTTCTCTTCTCGAAGGTTCCAAAGCCGAAATTCCACCTATTTGAATTCCCAATGAGCCGAAGTTTGCAAAGCCACAAAGGGCGAAACTAACAATCGCGATGGTTTTCGGAGACAAAGCTCCCACGTCCATCATTCCTTTTAGATTGAGATATGCCACAAATTCGTTGGCCGCTAACTTTGTACCCATTAATGACCCCGCCTGAACAATCTCGGCAGAAGGAACACCCATAGCCCATGCAAATCCAGCGAATAGATATCCCAAAATCAAGTCTAAACTTAATGTTGGGATGGCCACCAAACCGCCAATTTTACCCAATAAAAAGTTTATCAAAGCAATCAAGGCAAGAAATCCTATCAACATTGCCAGTACATTCAAACCTACTTTAAGACCGTCTGAACAGCCAGCTGATACCGCATCTATGAAATTGGTATGTTCCTTTTTTACTTTTAAAGAAACCTCTCCTTTTGTTTCGGACTCTTCTGTCTCTGGAAACATGATTTTGGCAATCGCCAACGCCCCAGGAGCAGCCATTATACTTGCGGCAATCAAATATTCGGCCTTTACACCAAACTGAATATAAGTAGCCATCACTCCTCCTGCAATACAAGCATAACTTCCAGCCATAGAGGCCGTTAACTCTGAATTCGTCATTCCTTTCAAATAAGGTTTTATCATAATTTGAGCCTCCACTTGACCCACAAACGTGCTGGCAATATTTGATAAAGCTTCCGCCCCACTGATATTCATGATTTTTTTCATGCCAATGGCCAACCACTTTACCACAAACTGAATAATTCCGAAATAGTAAAAAATATTAACCAAAACCGCCACAAAAATGATGGTTGGAATGATCTTGAAAAAGAAAATGAAACCTCCGCCGCCAAAAGCCTTAGCCACTAAGTCGTTCTGAGCTAATGGGCCAAAAACAAACATAGCTCCGTCATTTGAAAAGTCGATGATTCGAGTCACCCATCTTCCCAAAGTGGAAAATAGTTCTTTTCCCGTAGTGGTTTTCAAAATAAACAACCCCAACAAAAGCTGAAGTAACAATCCTACACCAACCGTGCGATAATTGATGGCTTTGCGATTGTTTGAAAGCAAAAATGCTACAGCTAGAATAAGTACTACTCCAAGGAGTCCGATGAGGTTTTGCATAGGTTATAGGGTTAGTTTATAATTGAATTGAAGTTCATTTTATATTCTCAAAAAACTGATGTTTATAAGTATTTGGAACAAATATTAAGTGTCATTATTAGATTATAAAAGCAATCTTAACCAAAAAACATCTTTATCAATCACTTTTATCCAGAAAATCTTTAAATCAAACAAAATTAAATCCAGTGAAATCCTCCAAAAGACGAAATTGAAGATATAAAATGCCAGTCTTACGTTTTAAATGGTTGAAAATTATTTCCCCATTCCTACTCTTCCCAAGCCCAGTCAATTTTGTGCTTCATATCTTTAATGCTCATGCTGTTGGCTTTGAAATAAGTTCTGATTTGGTCAACCTTATCGTATTCTTGTTTTGCTTTGTGGTCTCTGTAAAGTTCCAACATTCCCTGAATTACTGCTTCGTCGTTTGCAGGTTTTTCTTCCTCCAATCCCAAAATATTCTCTATAAAATCGACAAACTTTGACTTTAAATTACAAAAAGTATCTTCCCCGATTGCAGCTGGCTGAAGCTGATTCATGTATATCATATTTACATACTTGAGCAATGTAAACAGTTGAGCAATAGCTACTGCGGTATTTAAATCATCATTTAATGCTTCATAAAAACCCTCAATAGATTTCTCTATTTCAGCCTTCTTTTTTTCGTCAATCGCGACCTCATCGTTTGTAACATATTCAAGATTTTTGGAAACTCTCAAGCCATTTATCAGCCTTCTATAACCTTTTTGGGCTGCCTTCAGTGCGTCGTTTGAAAAATCTAAAGTGGATCGATATTGCGATTGTAACATAAAGAAACGAACCGTCATAGGGCTGTAGGCTTGCTCCAAAAGCGGGTGACTTCCTGTTATTAATTCCGATGGCAAAAAGCTATTGCCAAGTGATTTAGACATTTTTTGACCATTCACTGTCAACATATTAGAATGCATCCAATATTTAACTGGCTCCACCCCTGTCAATCCTGTCCCTTGGGCTATTTCGCACTCGTGGTGTGGAAATTTCAAGTCCATACCGCCGCCATGTATATCAAACTGCTTACCCAAATACTTGGCACTCATACAAGTACATTCCAAATGCCAACCCGGAAATCCCATACCCCATGGACTAGGCCATTGCATAATATGCTCTGGTGCAGCCTTTTTCCAAATTGCAAAATCTAGCGGATTACGTTTTTCTGCTTGTCCGTCCAATTCACGGGTTTCGTTCAGTAAATCCTCCAAAATTCTTCCAGAAAGCTTTCCGTAATTGTTTCCTGACTCGTTATATATGTTGATATCAAAATATACCGATCCATTGGCTTCATAAGCCAATCCTTTGCTAATCAAATCCTTCACAGCTTCTATCTGTTCCACCATGTGACCAGTAGCCGACGGCTCTATGCTTGGTGGAAGAAAGTTAAACAACTTCAAAACATCGTGAAAGTCATTGGTATAGCGTTGAACAATCTCCATTGGTTCTAACTGCTCCAATTTGGCCATTTTACCAATCTTATCCTCTCCCTCATCTCCATCTCCTACTAAATGACCTACATCCGTGATATTTCTGACGTATCTTACTTTATAGCCAATATGAATTAAATACCTATAAAGCACATCAAAAGTCATGAAAGTCCGAACATTTCCAAGGTGCACAAAGTTGTAAACTGTAGGACCACAGACATACATTCCCACGTGATTGGGAACGATAGGTTCAAATATCTCCTTTTGTCTGGACAGTGAGTTATATATTTTGAGCGTTTGCATTTATAGTTTTGTAAGTATTAGCCACAAAAATAATTCTATTCGGTAGATATTTTTCTTTTTTTTTTGAGTAAGTGTCATACTCAAAACAATTCTAGTCCGTAATTAGTAATAAATTTGTAAAATACCAAAGAAAAGAATTGATGAAAAACTGTAAGATTTTGATAATCGGTCTGATTTTGATTTCGTCACATACATTTGGACAAAAAGATTCAACACAAAAAATATTCCGAAATAAAAGCATCGTGGTTTTACCCGTCGTATTTAGGCTTCCTGAAACCCGTTGGGGTGGGGGAATAGCGGGTGCCGCAAGTTTTTCATTTGCTAAAGATTCAATAAATGCCAAGCCGTCGCAAATAACTTTTGGCACAACATTTACCCAAAATAAACAGATTTTGGTATTCTTTCCTTTCAAAATATTCACAAACAACGACAAATATTACTTCTTTTCTGAAAACGGTTGGTATAGATTCAACTACCTGTATTCAGGTATTGGCGAAAATAGAGTTCCAGACGAAAAATATGACACGGACTACTTCAGAGTAAGGCTTCTGGCTGCAAAACAGGTTAGAAAATCGACATATTTGGGACTAAGACTAAATTTCGAAAACTACCATGTCACCGGCACCGTGGCTGGCGGAGAGCTAGAAACTGGAAAAATCAACGGAAGTGATCAATCAAGAACCATAGGCCTTGGTTTATCCGTTTTGAAAGACACCAGAGATGCTGTTTTCTATCCTAGAAAGGGCATTTTCGGTGAGTTCTACATTATTCCTTCATCTAAAATTTTTGGAGCAAATAGAAATTTTACCAAAATTAACCTTGACTTAGCTCATTACAATAGTTTCGGTCCGAAGACGGTTTTTGCGAAACAAATTATTGCAACTTCCAACATCGGTAATGTCCCATTCAACCAAATGGCTTACTTGGGAGGTCAACAAAAAATGCGGGGCATCTACGAGGGCTATTTTAGAGATAAAAACGCCATGATCCTACAAACTGAAATCAGGCAAGAAGTCTGGAAGATGTTAGGAGTAGTAGGCTTTGGTTCCATTGCATTCCTAGGAAGTAATAACGATTTATTGAGATTCAAATACCCCAAATATACCTATGGAATTGGACTAAGAGTAGCTACAAAAAACCATTTAAACTTAAGAATTGATTACGCACTTTCTCCCTACACTTCTGGCAATTTTTATGCAACTGTGGGTGAGGCGTTTTGAGTGGATTGTTGGAGTGGTTTCTGAATGACTCTAAATAAATTACGGAAAATCTTACTTATTTTATAAATTGCATCCTTAATTCAACCTTCCTCAAATTATGAAGAACCTTCTTTTTATAGCATACACTTTTATTCTCTTCTCCTGCTCCCCTACCCGCAAATTTCAAGAAACCGCAAAAAGTTGGGAGCCTGAAATACAGAAACTCGAAGCCAAAGACAAAGTCGAAAAAGACCCCGAAAATGGAATACTGTATATAGGAAGCTCGAGCATAAGGCTTTGGAAAAACATAGAAAAAGACATGGCACCCTACCTAGCCATTCAACGTGGCTATGGTGGTGCTAAATTTACTGATTTGTTGGTTTATGCCAAGCGAATAGTTTATCCTCACCAATTTAGAGCCTTGGTAGTTTATGTTGCCAATGACATCACAGGCGGAAAAGACGATAAAACACCCCGAGAAGTCTTAGGAATGTTCAAAACTCTTGAAAAAATA
>JAIPAJ010000048.1 GCA_021740125.1 Leadbetterella sp.
CATGCGTGCAGAGCTATCAAAACATTAGTGCTATTCATTTCAGCATTTTCGATAGTCCCCTGAACGAAGCTAAGACCCTCAAAACCAGCAGTTTTTGACAAATTATTACACAAATCTACCATGTCTTGTCGATATTCTATGCCTTTCACTTTGGCCTTTTTTCCAAGAATCCTCGTCAGGTAATCGTACATAGCAAAAGTCAAATAACCTTTACCTGAACCCATGTCAACCACTTCAAAATTGTCAGAAATAGCTGAGGATGAAATGCTTTGAGAAAAAAATTCTAGGTATTTATTGATTTGAACAAACTTGTCTTGCTTATCGGTCTTTAGTTTTCCTTCGGCTGTAAACACCCCAAGAAGTCTTAAAAATGGAACATCCTCCACCATTCTTTTCTTAATTTTGTTGTGAACCTCTTCTACTTTCCTCTCGGATCCAAGTTCCTTTTTAATCAATTTCGACTTTCCTCTTTTATCAAAAACCAGATGATGTGAGGCATTTTGCAAGTACAAATCAGCTTGCAAAAACTGTATACCAATCAAACTACCCATCAATTCTTTAGCTTCAAAAAAATCATAATTCTTGGTAATATCTTTGGTTGGATACCTGAAAACAAAAGATAATTTTCGTTCATTTTTAGTAACAAATGGCTTTATGTAAATAGCTTTTATTTCACTATCAATAATATTTTCAGAAATAATATTATTTTTAAAACTAATTGTTATTTTTGAAATTATATTATTTTCAAAACTTTCTGAAAATATAGATAAAAATTGAATTAAATTCTTCTCCAAAGGAAATTGCTTTATTTTACTGTAAAAATACAGGAAATATACAAGGTAAAAAAGTGGAAGGAAGCATTCTAGTTTGTGTCTTAGACTCACCTCAGACAACTAGACGAAACTTCTCAGAGTCAAATCCTTTTACTGAACAAAGTCGGCCACTGAGAGAAGCAGAAGTGACATAACTATTTTTATATTCAACTTCAATAAACCAACTGAATTTAACAAAGTAAGGGCGAATGATAGCTAAACGAAACCCTATTCCACATAAAAATTCCTATCAACATTTAGGATTTTGCCCTTAATCTTTTTCCAATCTGTTGTTGGTGATATTAACTGTTCTGTTCCATCTAAATTAACTTTAATGGGCATATCAAAACCGGGTACCACATTTTCCCATCTATATGAAATAAGACCTTTTGTGGATTTTTGAACAAACTTTGGCACTTTCGTATTTCGAAGATACTGATCAAAAACTTTAGAAAAATTAATTCCAGCCTTAGCAGATATATAATTTTCAACTTGTTCTGTACTTACGGTTTGATGATAGAAATCTTTGTTCAAACCCCTCAAAATCTGTCTAAACTTTTCATCGTCGTTGATGACATGGCGAATAGTGTGGAGCATATTGCCTCCTTTATAGTACATGTCGCCTGACCCCCGCTGATTGATATTATATTTGCCAATAATCGGGCTGTCGTTGGTAATATTGGCTCTCGTGCCGATTACATAATCTTGTCCGGCAGTTTTTCCATAATGATATTCAGTAAATAGCGTTTCAGAGTAATTTGTAAAACTCTCGTGAATCCACATATCAGCGATATCTTTGTAAGTGATGTTATTGGCAAACCATTCATGACCACTTTCATGAATAATGATAAAGTCCCATTTACTTCCCCAACCAGTTCCAGACAAATCTCGTCCTAAATAGCCGTTTTTATATTTATTTCCATAAGTTATACTGCTTTGGTGTTCCATTCCTAAATACGGAACCTCCACCAGTTTATAGCCATCTTCATAGAAAGGATACGGCCCAAACCAATGTTCAAAAGCTTGAAGCATTCTTATAGCATCTTTAAATTGTACTTTGGCTTTTTCTAAATTGTATGGCAAAACGAAATAATCACAGCTCAAATCACCTTTTTCACCCTTAAAGATTTCCCCAAAATGCACATAATTACCAATATTGAGATTTACCCCATAATTGTTAATTGGATTTTTAACTTCCCAAGTTGTGGTTCTGTTGCCTTTGTCATCTATACACATTTTTGACATTCTGCCATTGGAGACATCCTGCAAACTATCAGGAACCGTAACGGTCATTCTCAAACTATCTGGCTCATCATACATGTGGTCTTTGCAAGGCCAAAACACACTTGCCCCCAAACCTTGGCATGAAGTAGCTACGAAATGATTACCTTGTTCGTCTTTATCCCACGAAAAACCACCGTCCCAAGGAGCACGTTTGGCTACCAATGGTTTACCTTCGAAAGAAATATTAATTGAATTAACATCTCCAACCTTCTGCTTATCAATAAGTTTTATAAAATAAACATTGTCGCCTTTTTTGGTATAGCTAAGTCTGTTTCCGTTTTGCTCGATATAAGTGATCTTCATCGGAAACTGCAAATCAATTTGTAGGCTTTGATTTTCAGCAAGAACTTGATAACGAACTATATTAAGTCCTTTAATGAACCTTTGGTTGGGGTTCACATCAAAAGTCAAATCATAATGTTTTAAATCCCACCATTTCCGCTCCGGCGTAATGCTACCCCTTAAAGAATCTTCAAAAGTGATACTTTTTTGTGCAAATCCCTGATATCCAAACAACAATAGAACAATCCAATACTTTTTTAACATAAAACTCAATTTAAAATCAATAGCTTTTTATAAAAATAGATAAAAAAGATTGATTTGCGGTGGCTTGTATTACCAATTTTTCTTTTTGTAGCCCAAAGTGGCATAATACAACAAAAATAAATAAAGAGGCACCAAAAGCCAATAAGCCAGTTGGGTATTGTATAAATCAGAAAATTTCCCATACACCAAAGGCAATAAAGCACCTCCAGCAATCATCATGATCAACAAAGCAGAACCTAATTTCGTGAATTTACCTAAACCATCCAAAGCCAAAGGCCAAATAGCAGGCCACATAATGGCATTGGCTAATCCTAAGAGTCCAATACAAAAAACAGTAGTAAAACCACTCGTAAATAAGGCAATCCCTGTAATAATAAGTCCGAAAATGGAAGAATATTTAAGCCAATTTTGTTGTGATACGAATTTCGGAATCAAAAATATACCTGCCACATAACCCAACATCATAAACCAGAGTGTGTAAGTTCCAAAATCCTTTGCTTCTGCCTCTGGAAAACCTAATGAAATGCCATACGAAATGATGGTATCGCCTGTTATGACTTCCAAACCAACATAAGCAAACAAAGCCACCAAACCCAAAATCAAATTTGGAAAAGCAAAAATACTGGTCTTATCTGAAGCTCCTTCGCTTACACCTTCTTGCTCTTCTGAAACTTCAGGAAGGCCTTTTGAAAACAAAATAACCACAGCCAAAACCACTAAAACACCAGTAAGTATAATATATGGAAGCACTACTTTATCCAATTGTTCGGCGGTAGAAACAGCACCTGCAACCACCGAACTGCCAGCAAGCAACAAGCCACCGAAAACTTTTTGACTGATAATACCAGCTGTTTTGTTGGCTATACCCATCAAACTGATACGTTGTGCAGCACTTTCTCTAGGCCCTAAAATAGTCAAATACGGATTAGAGGCTGTTTGTAAAAGTGTTAAGCCGATACCAATCGTGAATAATCCGCCAAGAAACAAGGGATAAGATTCCATTTTGGCGGCTGGAACGAACAATATTGTACCAATAGCCATTATGAATAAACCTAACGACATTCCTTTCTTAAAACCAACTATTTTAAGCACTGAAGATGATGGAATAGCCATAACAGTGTAACTAATAAAAAACGCAAACGTAACCAAGTATGAGCTAGAATTATCTAATCCAAAAGCGTTTTTGAAGAAAGCAATCAGTGTACCATTTACCCAGGTAACAAAACCAAAAACAAAAAACAAAAGCCCAATAATAATCAAAGGACCTACATAGGATTTATTTTCTTTCATAATGATTAGAGTTTTTAAATTTTTTTAAAAAAAGCTACAATTTTTTAGAAAATGAATAAACAATTAGAAAAAATGGATTTAATTATAAAAAACTCAAATATCTAGGATATCATGACGACTTACCAACGTTTTAGCTAATCGTAAACAAACAAAAAAGTACTGAAAAATCAGCACTTTCTTGAAAACCAGACTTAAAAGCATTTACACCAAAGCGGCAGTCAAAATAATTTCTGCATTTAATAATCTTGAAATAGGACATTTTGCTTTGGCAGCTAAAGCAATTTCTTGGAATTTCTCATCCCCAATGTTTGGAATGGTAGCTATTAAATCCAATTCAATGCTCACGATAGTTCCATCTAGAAAATTAACACTTGCAGCAGTATCAATGTTATCAGCCGTAAATCCTGCTTCGTTTAATAAAAAACTCAATTGCATAGAAAAACAACCTGCATGAGCTGCACCGATTAATTCCTCGGGATTGGTACCCACACCATCTGCAAAACGGGTTTTAAAAGACAATTGTGCATGGTCTAATGTTGTACTTTGTGTAGAAACAGTACCTACGCCTTCCATTCCTGTTCCTTTCCAATTTGCTGAGGCCTTTCTTGTAAATTTCATTTGTTTTATTTTTTATTTGATACAAAAGTCAACTTAAAAAAATTAGGAAACTTTAACCTATGTTAAAATCGAACTATTTGCCCGCTATTTTTTTCCTAATTCTGCTCAAAGACGGACCTTGAATACCTAAATACGATGATATATGATATAAAGGAATCTCATTTATCAAATGCGGATGTTGTGTTTGAAAGTTTAGGTATCGTTTTTCAGCAGACTGAAATAACAAACTCTCCGTTCGGTCAAAAGCGATGTTTGAAGCTTTTTCAGCTAATATTCTGCCAAAATGCTCCCACTCATGTGAAGTTCTGTAGAGCAGACTTAGTTGTTCATAATTTATATAAATGACCTTTGAATCGATCATGGCTTGCGTATAATAATGACAAGGCATTTGATTGATAAAACTTGCAAAAGAAACGACAATTTGATTGGCAGAATAAAAGAATAGATTTTTTTCTTCTCCAGATTCATCATCCAAATGAAAAGTCCTAAAAACTCCTTCAAGAACAAAACCCAATTGTTTGCATACCTGATTAATGCTATTGTAAGACTCCCCTTTTTTATAAACTCTACTTTGCCAAAAGGATTCTGACATCCTAAATGCCTCTGAACTCATGGAGGAGAAGTTCTTGAAAGCACTTCGTATAGTTAGCAGGTCTGTCATAAAAAAGATAAATTTTAATAAATAATATTACAAAACACTTTTGGTAGACTTAAGTGTTTATAAGTTTCCAGTTTCAAAATCTATGGTTTTTTTTGTCTTATTTAAATAAGTATCAAAAAAAAGCCTGCATTTTTTGACAAAATGCAGGCTTTACTGTTCCATATACTAATTCAAGCCTTAAATAATCGAAATTCCAAAGCCACCCTAGTCAAGTCTTCTTCTTCATTAATAGCCAAACCATGAATGAGGTGTGAAGAGAAAAACAATACTTGGCCATCTTTTACAACTGCTCGCTCAAGTGTATGACTGCCGCCCCACTCTTTGATCATCCTTACTCTATACTTATTGCCCTCAACTACGCCTCCATCAAATGTACGAACAATCTCAGACTCATTGATTAAATGACTTTCAGGAACCATCGGTAATGAGGAATTTTCGGTTACACCTGCTATAGGAATCCAAAGATTCACAAAAGGCGGTATGTAATTATTTTTATCTACCTCTTCGTAAATATCCTTGTGAGGCGGATTGTAATCGTTTGATTTTGGTCGATTGATCCTTACAATAATATGAAGCTTTTCGTTAAATTTAGGATCAACATCTGTAAGAGAAAAACCCAAAAGCTTTTCGAATTTAGGTAACATATCCTCAATTGGAAAGTTAAAATCGGCAGAAAAAAGGTCACGAGTTCGAGACACAACTTTGAAATGATCCTCGTTGGTTTTGACGAAATGGTGGTATTTTTCCAAGGCAAAACCTTCAGAATCAATACCCAAAACCTCAGTTAATATTTCCTTAACACTGGCTGTAAGACCTGCTTTCAGATAGTCAAATTCCTTTGGAGATAAAAAATCAAGAGATACATACCCTTTGGAATACCAGGGTTGATTAAAAACGATATCTGTATTTAGATTTGAAAGTATTTCATCTCTTCCTGTACCAAATTCTGGACAGCCGTCTATAGAAACAGCATAGGTGTTACCGCTGATAGCAAAATTAGTGGTGGGCATTTTAGAACTATTTTTTTGGCAAAAGTAAAAAAAAAACTAAAATTAAGAAATTGTCATTTAATTATTTTTTGATTTATACCATAAGTCAAGAAAAAAATACACAGGTTAAAACCACAAAATTCAAAGACTTAAAATAGATTTCGGCTTAGTTTGGAAAAATTAATTCCGACTTACTTGCCACCTTAAAATAGATTGTAACTTTATATCCCAAGTTTAAACTGTTTTTTTCATTTAATCAAAACCCAAAAAATGAATCTTAAAGTCGCTTTAATTCTAGTTTGCAGTATTCATGTTGGGTTTAGCCAAAAAACTTTAACCTATGATTTATGCATTTACGGAGCTACATCTGCTGGCATTATAGCAGCTTATACGGCTAAAATACAGGGAAAATCTGTCATTCTTTTAGAGCCAAGCAATCACATTGGGGGGCTCACTACCGGTGGCCTTGGTCAAACTGACATAGGTAACAAATACGCCATAACAGGACTTTCTAGAGACTTTTATAGAAAAATTGGACAGCATTATGGTAAATTTGAGCAATGGACTTTTGAGCCGAAGGTGGCCTCTGATATATTTAATTCTTACCTCAAAAAAGCAGACATAAAGGTTTTTACAAAAAAGCAACTCACAAAAGTCATTAAATCAAAAAGTACTATCAGACAAATAGAGCTTTTAGATGAAAATAAGCAAAAGGTGTTAGTAAGTGCAAAGTATTTTTTAGACTGTACCTATGAAGGCGATCTTATGGCTATGGCTGATGTAACGTATACGGTTGGTAGAGAGGACAATAAACAATATAGAGAAACATGGAATGGCGTACAAATGTTAGACAAACATCAATTTCCAGATGGGATTGATCCCTTTAAAACTTTAGGAGATTCTACAAGCGGACTTTTATGGGGCATAAGCTCAGAAAAACTGGCACCCAAAGGCAGAGGTGACCAAAAGGTACAGGCATATAACTTCAGAATGTGCCTCACAGATAGCGTTGAAAACATGATTCCGATTGAGGCCCCTGATGATTTTGACCCAAGCCATTATGAATTATTATTGCGGTATATAGAAAAGAAACAGCCACTTGAACTCAACTGGGCACTTATGCACCTACAGCCTATGCCCAATCGCAAGCTAGACATTAATAATTCAGGACCTTTTTCCACTAATTTAATAGGTGGTAATTATAACTATCCTAACGCAAACTATGATGAGAGAAAAATAATCCAAAAAAAACATGAGGACCATATCAAAGGATTTTTCTACTTTCTCGGCAACGACCCGAGAGTTCCAGCACATTTGCGAGATGAAATGAAAAAATGGGGATATCCAAAAGATGAATATTTGAACAACAATCATTTTTCTCCACAAATGTATGTAAGAGAAGCCCGTAGAATGATCAGTGAAGTCGTGATGACTGAGAAGCATTGTGTGGGAACCCAAATCGTAGCTGATGGCATTGGTTTAGCAGCATACACGATGGATTCACACAATACGCAAAGAGTAGTAGTAAAAGACGCTAACGGAAAATATCAGGTAAAAAACGAAGGTGATGTCCAGATGGGTTTAGGCGGGCTTGACCCTTACCCAATTTCTTACAGAGCCTTGCTTCCCAGAAAATCAGAATGCACCAACCTACTCGTTCCAGTTTGTTTGTCAGCCTCACATATTGCATTTGGCTCTATTCGAATGGAACCCGTGTTCATGGTTTTGGCTCAGTCAGCCGCCACTGCGGCTGTTTTGGCGATTGATTCTAAAAAGAAAGGCCTGCATGAAGTGGATGTCACAAAACTTCAAGAAATGTTAAAAAGTAATCCCTTAGCTGATGGCTCGTTACCGGAAATATTGATTGACAACAGTTATGATGGTCAATTTTCGGTATTTGGAGAACATATAATCATGAAAAAACAATACGGTAGATATGGAAAAGATTATGTGAAAATAAATTCAAATGGACAAGCGACGTTTTCTACTATTGTATCAAACGCTTGTAAATATAACCTTCAAGTTTACTTTCCGAAAAGTGAAAATAATTCTAAAAACGTAAAAATTATTGTAAAAATCGGGAATAAAATCATCGAAAAACAGTTTGAAATAGACGCCAATGAAAACGATTGGTATAACTTCGGCGAAATGGAAATAGCAAGCGACGAAAAAGTAAGTGTGACCATATCAAGTCTTTCCGATGCTGGATTTATAGCCGATGCAATTCTTTTTGTACCAATCAAATGAAGAATTTAAACTATTAAAATGATTCTGACGTTTTCTCTAAAACCAAAATAATCAACCATGAATCGTTTATTTATTTTTCCTTTACTGAGCTTGAGTTTATTTTCATTGAATTGCTCTGGAATGCCTAAAACAGAGCCAAATTTAGTTTCAAAAACCGACACTACTATTGCTCCAGTAGAAACCAGAGACGCAAATTCTCCTCAATACAAGTCCGCATTTGTTGGGCAAACCAGAACAAACGGTGTTAAAACTACCACCAAATACTCTTTTAAGGTATTGACAGAAAAACTAAATTCACCTTGGGGTTTAACTTCGCTTCCTGATGGCCGATTGCTTATCACAGAAAAAAGTGGTAACCTTAGAATAGTGAAGGCAACCGGCGAAATGAGTGATAAAATTACAGGACTTCCAACAGTAGATACAGATGGCCAAGGAGGATTGCTAGGTATTACTTTAGATCCCGCTTTTGCACAAAACCGCATGGTATATTGGGCATTTTCTGAACCTGTTAGTGGAGGAAACCACACTTCAGTGGCCAAAGGTAGATTAAGCGATGACGAACGCAAAATAGAAAATGCGTTGGTTATTTACAGAGCTACACCTGCCCACAAAGGAAATCTTCATTATGGTGGCAGAGTACTTTTTGATAAAAATGGGTATTTATTTGTAAGTACAGGCGAACGTTCTGATCGCAGCACACGACCACAAGCACAACAGCTTAACTCTGGACTGGGCAAAATAATCAGAATAACCACAGATGGTAAACCCGCACCGGGAAATGCATTAGCTAGTACGGGAGGTTCAAGGCCTGAATTATATTCTTATGGCCACAGAAATGTACAAGGACTAACCATAAACCCTGTGGATGGTGAGTTGTGGTCTAATGAATTTGGCCCAAGAGGAGGAGATGAAATCAACCATGTAATCCCAGGAAAAAACTACGGCTGGCCAACTATAACGTATGGAATTGAGTATGGCGGAGGAAAAGTTGGTGATGGAATTCAGCAAAAGGAAGGATTAGAACAGCCAGTTTACTATTGGGATCCTTCGGTTTCACCTTCAGGTATGACATTTTATTCGGGTTCACAAATACCAGAATGGCAAAATAATCTATTTGTGGGCTGTCTAAGCGGTATGCATATCAATAGATTAGTAATTAAAGATAATAAAGTAATAGGCGAAGAAAGGCTATTAACCGAAGAATATCAACGTTTTAGGGATGTTCATCAAGGAAAAGATGGCTCATTGTATGCAGTAACTGACCAAGGGCGTTTGTATAAAATTGGGAAATAACCTTTCTTTTTTTTAAAAGGGTTTAAAATATACATTTTTAACCCTTTTTTTTTGAAAATTTAGCCCCAATAAGCAAAATATACGTATTTCGGAGCTTCTCGAATTCAATTTTACAGGGCTTTGCCCACAAATAATCATAGAACCTTCAATTCTCCAGAGTCATCGAGTAAAACTCCTAATACGTCAAAAAAATCTATCTTTATTAATATTATTCTGTAATTTGCAATCAAAAATATAGTACATCTCTAAGGGATTAATCTTTAATTATTTATCATGAAAAGCAGTTTTCTTTCTAAGATTTTGGTGGTGGTATTGTTGCTTTCTGCCAGTTCAAGCGTGTTTGCTCAAAAAAAATGGGGCGGTATGACCCTTTACACCGTAAGAAACGAAATGGGCAAAGACCCTAAAGCAACCTTAAAAGCAGTTGCTGATTTAGGTTACAAATACATAGAAGCAGTAGAATATAAAGATGGCAAATTCTATGGAATGTTGCCTGATGAGTTTAAGTCATATACCAAAAGCCTTGGCTTAAAGCCTATCAGTATTCACATGGGGGCCATGACTACAAGCAATGCTGATAAACTTATTTCCGATGTAAAAGCAGCTGGTTTTAAGTATTTTGTAGCCCCTGTACCTCCGATGGGTATGTTTAAATTTGACCCAAAAAGTAGGTCATTGACAATGACAGATGATGTGGAAAGACTTACCAGTGTTTTGGACACCATATCTCGAAAAGCACATGCTGCTGGGCTGAAATTTTTATATCATAATCATGCTTTTGAGTTTGAGAAAAACAGCAAAGGAATTGTTCCAATGGAATATATGCTAGAGCATTTGAACCCTAAATATGTAAATTTCCAAATGGACTTATATTGGGTTATCAAAGCTGGAGTTGATCCTGTTGAATTGTTCAAGAAATATCCAAAGCGTTTCAAAATATGGCATGTTAAAGACATGGACGATCAGGGACGATTTTCACCAGTGGGTAAAGGAAAGATTGATTTTGCTCGTATCCTTAAAAATGCTAAACTTTCAGGTATGAAATATTACATTGTAGAGCAAGACCAAGTTTTTGACGGAATGGATCCTATGGAAGCCATCAGATTGAGTAGAGAGGGTTTGATAAAATTTGGATTTAATTAATTCTAATATCTATAAAATGAAAAGCAGTGTTCCTTAAAGAACACTGCTTTTTTTATGATAATAATTTTCGCCTTAGTTAAAATCAAATTTTAAGGCCTATACTTGGTTCTTGTTCTTTCTTTTAAACACTGAAAGATAAAAAAATGTAGGATTTTAATTAATTTTATACCTCTTCTAAGCATCAACCATACTAATAACCCATTGAAAAAAGCATTTGCGTTTATTTACTTTCTTTTGATAGTATTAGATTTCGTGTTTTGTTCACTTGATTTAAAATGGTATTTTCTTATTGCCAAGAACGCCATTCCACTATTTTTAATATATTCACTGGTTTATTTTAGAAAATATTCATTGAACAAAAATGATTATCTTCTATTGACAGTACTAATTTTATTATCTATAGGCCTTAACTTTAGTTATTTTTTTCACACACAAGACTTTTACCTGCCTGTCATAACCATCATTTATTTTTTTGAAATTCAAGTACAATTGTACTTAGTACTAAAGAAACTCAGGCGAATTGAAACAAGAAAAACAAAGACATTTACCAAAATCTTTCTGATATTCACATTAGGCCTTTTCTTTATTATAGTGTTTTTTCCACTATTTTCTTTCCCATTACAAATACTCTTTTTTGTAAGAGTTTTTCAATACGCCTATTTTATTTCTTTGGTTTTTGGTAACAAAAAAATACACCCTCACATATCTTTAAGCCTTTGGTTCATCATCCTATCCAACGTTGCCTTATTGGCTGATTTGGTGATATTTAAGTACAATTTTGAATACATGATCATCATGTTTTTTTTTTACTTATCAAAATACCTTTTTTTGAATGGTTATTTGAATATTAACAAAATGAACAGAAGACAAACAAATATAGAATTTAAACACAATTCAATGTTGTGAACAGAAAGAATTCATCTAGGATAACCACAAGTGCTTTGATTTCCATTTAACACCTGGTCTTTATCCAACAAATTGAAGTATTTATTATTGACGAACTTCATAACAAAAGTTCATTAATAAAAGCTGGAATGATTTTCAGTGTTCTGCCTTACTTCAAATGAAATCAGTGTGCTATAAGTTGGCCTCTAATTTCGCCTCCTGGAGCTCTAGCTGTATGAATATTTACATACATATTTCCAGCCTTTAAATCAGTCTCTTGCTCAGCAGTAAGAGCAGGTGATGTGTAAGAAAAGCCTGAGCTAAAAGACGTACCAAGGTCAAAAACAACTGGGCCGCTTTCATTTTCTCCACCTTTATGAATATGCCAAGCAGTTGGGGTTATATCTGAATAATTAACCTTTACCGTAACTATCTTTGTGTTAGGATTGTAAGAGCCTTCAATAGAGCCTGTTGCTTTAGAGGCTGCAAAAGGTATTTGACCTCTAATTTCACCAGCAGGTACTTTGGCACTATGGATATTCACATAATAAAGGCCCGCCAACAAATCTGTTTCTTGAGCATCGGTAAGAGCAGCAGGGGATTTATAAACAAAAGGTATTTTAAATTCAGCAGTTGAAAAGGCAAAAACTACACCACCAGAGGCTCCAGCTGCAGCTTTATGAATATGCCAGTTTGAAGGCGTAATATCTTTGTAGATCACATTAAGATCAATGATTTTTGTGCCTTTGTTATAGGTTCCCACAGCAGTACCGCTTCCTGTAGAGGTATTTGAAGGTACCTCATTGGCCCCACTCAGCGTTGTAGAAGTAAAAAGTAAGTTGGGGTTGCCCGCCAAAGTACCCATTACCATCATGTCGGCAGGCACCTCTTCCTCCTTTTGACAAGACATAGCCACAAAAAGTGTGAAAGCTGAAAGAATAAAGATTTTTTTCATTTTTTAAAAATTAAAGTTTAGGTAATAGCAGAAATACGAGATTGGATCGAAAAAGGTTGTATGTTTGAATAATGGGTAGAATTATAAGAAATAGAATTTCACAAGAAAGTCTTAAATTTACAAGATATCACTTACAATAATAGGTCATTTGAAAAATCGAACAAGATGTAGAGCTTCTTTCATTACAATTTTACACAGCATCGCCCTTTGATTTTCAGAAAATGGGCAATTCTGCAGAGCCATAGAGTAAAACTACTAATACTTCAAAATAATCTATCTTCATTGATATTATTCTGTAATTTGTATATAAAAGTATAGTATATCTCTAAGGGATTGATCTTTAATTATTTATCATGAAAAGATATTTTTTCTCTTATGTAGGATTTTAATTAATTTTATAAGTACTCAAAGTATCAACAATACTAAAACCCACTGAAAAAAACATTTGCGTCTATTTTGTTTCTTTTGATAGTATTAGATTTCGAGTTTTGTTCACCTGATTTAAAATGGTATTTTCTAATTGCCAAGAACGACATTCCACTATTTTTGATATACTCACTGGTTTATTTTAGAAAATGTTCATTGAATAAAACGATTACCTTCTATTGACAGCACTAATTTTATAATCTATAGGCCTTAACTTTAGTTATTTTTTTCATACATAAGGCATTTACTTGCCTGTAATAACCATCAATTATTTTTTTGAAATTCAAATAAAATTGTACTTAGTATTAAAGAAACTCATGCAAATTGAAACAAGAAAAACTAAGACATTTACCAAAATCTTTCTGATATTCACCTTAGGCTTTTTCTTTATCATCGTATTTTTTCCACTATTTTCATTCCCATTACAAATACTCTTTTTCTTAAGAGTTTTTCAATATACTTATTTTATTTCTTTGGTTTTTGGTAACAAAAAAATACACCCTCACATATCTTTAAGCCTTTGGTTCATCATCCTATCCAACGTTGCCTTATTGGCTGATTATGTGATATTTAAATATAATTTTGAATACATGATCATTATGTTCTATTTTTATTTATCAAAATTTCTTTTTTTGAATGGTTATTTGAGTATTAATGGAATGAATCGGCGAGATATAATTATTGAATACCCATCAAATTCTATGTTTTGAAAACTAAGAAATAACCTAGGAAAACAACATATGCTTTCACTTAAATGTAAAATCTATAGAAATGCCAACAAAAGTCAAACATTAATCTTTGGTGAACTTTTATAGCAAAAGTTAAATAATCTATGCTGGTATGACTTTCTGTACTCAGTTTTAATTCAATTGATTTCATTGGGCAATAAGTTGGCCTCTTAATTCACCACCTAAAGCTCTAGCTGTGTGAATAACAAAATACATATTTCCTGCTTTCAAATCAGTCTCTTGTTCAGCTGTAAGAGCAGGGGAAGTATATATAAAGCCTGAACGGAAGGTCTTACCGAGGTTAAAAACAATTGGTCCGGTTGCTTTTTCGCTACCTTTATGAATATGCCAAAAAGTTGGAGTTAAGTCTGAATAATTGACCTTTACTCTTAATTTCTTTGTTTTAAGATTGTAAGAGCCTTCTATTGATCCTGTTGCTTTTGAGACTGCAAAAGGTATTTGACCTCTAATTTCACCAGTTGGAACTTTGGCACTATGGATATTCACATAATACAGGCCCGCCAGCAGATCTGATTCTTGAGCATCTGTAATGGCTGCAGGCGATTTATATACAAAAGGTGTTTTAAATTCAGCAGTTGAAAAGGCAAAAACCACGCCTCCGGAGGCTCCAACTGCAGCTTTATGAATATGCCAGTTTGAAGGCGTAATATCTTCGTAGGTCACGGTAAGATCAATGATTTTTGTGTCTTTGTAATAGGTTCCGACCGCAGTACCACTGGCTGTAGAGGTATTTGCAGGTACCTCATTGGCTCCACTCAGCGTAGTAGAAGTAAAAAGCAAGTTGGGGTTGGCCACCAAACTAGTCATAACCATCATATCAGCAGGCACCTCCTGGTCATTTTGACATGAGGTAGCCAAAATAAGTGTAAAAACTGAAAGAATTAAGAGGTTTTTCATTTTTAAAAATTAAAGTTTAGGTAATAGCAGAGATAAGAACTTGATTATAAAAAAGTTGTATATTGGAAAGAAAGTAGAACGAGATAAAATACAATTTCACAAGGAAGGAAAATAGTAAGAAGGTATACTTTATAGTATTCTAATTAATAGCTCTGTTCCTAAATAACAACTAAATATAGAGTTAATATAGAGGTTGAGGTTAGGTAAAATTATAAGTTAATCGAATTTTAACAGCAATCTAATTTTGATAAAATTAATTAGTGCCCCTTAACATCAAATTTCCTATTTAAAAGGTAAAGTTGAAATCCTTATATCAGCGTTATAATTGTCTTGACTATTCAAAGAATAATAGAAAGTGGCAGCCCACTCTTCAGCCTTTTCAACTTTCGGACCAATTGTAATAGTTTTTATCAAAGGTACAAGTGGTACTAATTCAATGAAAACCTTTATCGGTTTTTTTGATGGAAATTTGTTCTCATTAACTTTTTCAAGTTTTATATCAAAATCGATTGTATTGCTGACTACTAAACGAACCTCGTTTTCATACTTATATACCGTACTTTTGAATAAGAAATTAATTTTATTTAATAGGACTTCTATTTCTAACTCTTCACTTTCTGAACTTTCTTCACGTTCATAAAAAGTCGAAATCTCGTATTTCAATTTAGACATAATTTGATTTAAATCGGACTTTGAATCTACTGTTGATCCTTCAAAATCAAACTCATTGCCATCAACATAACTAACCGAATAAAATTCAATATCCTCATTATCAATTATTTGTGTTTTTAAATCGAAACTATTTGACTTTTTTACTTTTTCTAACTTGATAAAATCTTCTAAATTCCTCTTAAAGTCGATTACATTTATTCCTATTGAACAACCTTTTGCTTCTGCCAAAGCCTCTTTCCCATACATCCTCCACAGTGGCAAATCATTATCATTTGTTTCATTTACAAAACTTGCAATAAAAGGCCTTTTACCAAATGTATCAGAATGCTTAATTTTCTCTTTTTGATTTTGAGTATTATAGTTCAAATAAGAAAACAAAACTTGCCCTTCAGAAGGATCATTTAGGAAACTTCCTTCTGATAATCGGAAAGGTTGATTTTGTAAAACTAAAAATTGTAGCACACTAAGGCTAGTGTAATGACTTACAATATCACCTTTAAAAGCCAAAATCTCTTTTATCCGAATTACTAAACTATTTATTTTCTCGTATACTTCACTTGAAATTATTTTTTTAACTTCGGAGATTTTGGAATCTATGTACTTTGTGAGAGTTAAATCCTTATTTTCAACAACATTTTGTGCTTTTTTAAATTTCAACAATGCATCCTCATACTCCTTCAAGCCCATTAAAGCAATTCCTAAATTATAAAATGGAGCAGCAACCTTATTATTTACCTTCAAGGCATTATTAAAATACTCTTTTGCATTTTCATATTCCTTCTTTTCCAAGCAGATATTACCTAACCCAATAAAAGAATAAAAATTATTTTCGTCATATTTCAAAGCATTTATGTAATAATCCTTTGCATTTTCAAAATCAAACAAATTAAAATAAACATTGCCAATTCCGCTTAAAACATTTGGATTATTAGGTTGAATCTTTTTTGCCTTAAAAAAATACTCCTTCGCTTTTTCATATTTCCCTTGTACTCCATAAACATTCCCTAAAGCGTGAAGTGACAAAAAATTATCTTCATCTAAATCATTCGCTCTTAACCAGCAATCCTCAGCCTGAACATAATTATGTTGTTTCCAATAGTAACGACCCAATCCATTAAGTGAATGGATATCGGTAGGTTTTAGACTTAATGCTCCTTCAAAGAAAAACTTCGATTTATCAAATTTCTCTTTCCTCAAATAAATGTCACCTAAATAACCAAAAAACAACGAATATTCGGGATATTTTAGATTCGCATTTAAAGCTAATTTCTCAGCTTCATCAAATCTTTCTAGTTTAATAAGAGTTTCAATTTTCTTAGAATATAATTCGTCATCAGAAAATTTTTCTAAAATATCATCTGTCAAGAGTTTGACAATTCCATCAAAATCAAGCTTAAATTCTAACCGTTCTATTTCTGATATTAACCTAGATTTTTCTTCCATAACTTGGTCTCAATAATTTTATATATATCATAACTTTTTAATCGGTATCATTAATCTTTATTAAAAATTCAAAGTTAACATTTCATAATAGTATTCGATTCAAAACTATAGTTTATCTAAGATTAATTATAGATAAAAACAAAAACACCCCCAGCCCAATGAGCCAAAGGTGTCCAATCTAATTCACTAAACCCTATAAAAAACTATAAAAAACTTTCCTAAAGGAAAGCACTTCCCACTTAACACTAGGAACTAAATCGCTTACGCAATACTAAACTCCGGTAAATTCTCAAATTTGTAATGATTTTCATCGTCCACATCGAGCACAATGATGGCTTCTTTGTTGATAGTGCCTCCGAGAATCATTTTTGAAAGTTCATTCATGATGTTTCTCTGAATTACTCTTTTTAGTGGCCTTGCTCCAAAAACTGGATCATAACCTTCTTCTCCGAGCTTATCTAAAGCGGCCTCTGTGGCTTCTATCAAGATACCTTGCTCTTGCAAACGGGCTTTGATGGCATCAAACTGTATGGCCACAATCTTCCTGATTTCGTTTCTTCCCAATGGATCGAACAACACTATTTCGTCGATACGGTTCAAAAACTCAGGTCTAACGCTGGCTTTTAGTAATTCCATCACTTGGTCTTTGGCTTCGTCTTTGAAGTATTTCTCCCAAGCATCTGGAGCACCTTTTAATGCCTCCATGTATTTTTCTTGAATGAAATGAGAGCCAATATTCGAAGTCATAATGATGATGGTATTCTTAAAATTGGCCACTCTACCTTTATTATCGGTCAAACGGCCATCGTCCAGTACTTGTAAAAGCACATTCCAAACATCTGGGTGAGCTTTTTCTATCTCATCCAGTAATATCACGCTATAAGGTTTGCGTCTTACGGCCTCTGTCAGTTGTCCGCCTTCGTCATAACCCACGTACCCAGGAGGAGCACCCACCAAACGGCTTATAGTGTGTTTTTCTTGGTACTCACTCATGTCGATACGCACCATGGCGTTGTCGTCATTGAAGAGATAATTGGCCAGCGTTTTCGCTAACTCGGTTTTACCTACACCTGTACTTCCCAAAAACAAGAAACTGCCAATCGGTTTTTTAGGATCCTGCATGCCTGCACGTGAACGTCTGACCGCATCTGAAACCAACTCAATGGCTTCTTTTTGTCCGGCGACACGTTTTTCAAGCTCATCTTCGAGGTGTAAAAGCTTTTCACGGTCGCTTTGCAGCATTTTAGAAACCGGGATACCTGTCCATTTGGCTACGACCATCGCAATATCTTCTGCCGTAACTTCCTCATTGATAAGGTTGTCTTTATCTATATTTTTAGCCGAAAGTTCTACCAACCGATTTTCCGCTTCGGGTAATTGTCCATAACGAATCTGAGCCACTTTGCCATAATCGCCTGAGCGTTCGGCTTGGTCTGCGTCGAATTTCAGTTGTTCTATTTTCTCTTTGAGCGTTCTTACTTCGTTTACTTTACCTTTTTCTGAGTCCCACTTGGCTTTTAGGCTATTGAAAGTTTCGTTGAGTTCGGCTATTTCTTTGCTCAAGTTATTTTCTTTCTCTTTGTCATTTTCACGCCTAATGGCCTCACGCTCAATCTCCAACTGCATAATACGTCTGCGAAGTTCGTCCATATTTTCAGGCATCGAGTCCATTTCCAAACCCAATTTAGCTGGAGATTCGTCCATCAAATCGATGGCTTTATCTTGCAAAAATCTATCCGAAATATACCTACTCGAAAGCTCCACAGCCGCTATCACAGCATCGTCTTGAATTCTTACTCCATGGTGTACTTCATATTTTTCTTTGATTCCTCTCAAAATAGAGATGGCATCTACAATATCCGGCTCATCCACTACCACCGCCTGAAAACGTCTTTCTAGAGCCTTGTCTTTTTCAATATATTTTTGGTATTCTTTCAAAGTAGTGGCTCCAATTGCGTGCAATTCTCCACGAGCCAATGCTGGCTTGAGCAAATTGGCCGCATCCATCGCACCTTCTCCTCCACTTCCCGCACCTATCAAAGTGTGAATCTCATCTATAAAAAGAATAATTTCTCCTTCAGAATCCGTCACTTCTTTGATCACAGCTTTGAGTCGTTCTTCAAACTCACCTTTATATTTGGCACCCGCCACGAGCAAGCCCATGTCAAGCGAAATCACAATTTTTGATTTTAAGTTTTCAGGAACATCACCTTGTACAATACGTTGTGCGAGACCTTCCACAATGGCAGTTTTACCTACTCCAGGCTCGCCAATCAACATCGGATTGTTTTTGGTACGCCTCGACAAAATCTGTAAAACCCTCCTAATCTCCTCGTCTCGCCCTATCACTGGGTCAATTTTGCCTTGCTCCGCTAAATCATTCAAATTTTTGCTGTATCGAGAAAGGGCTTGGTACTTGTTTTCTGCGTTTTGATCTTTCACTGGATTGTTTTTTCCTCTAAGTTCTATAATAGCTTTTTTAATGTCTGTTTCTTTAATACCTTCGGATTTGAGCAGATTAGCTATTTGGTCATTTCCTCCCAAAATACCTAAAAACAACAGCTCTACACTCACAAACTCGTCACCGAATTCCTTTAGATAAGTCTGGGCCTTGGTCATGGCTTTATTTAAATCATTGCCCAAAAATGGCTGATTTCCTCCCGATACTCTTGGATAAGCCTCCACGATGGGGTCTAGCTTTTTCAAAAAACTTTCTGGACTGATGCCATATTTTTTTAAGAGAAAAGAACTCGTGTTGGGTTCTTCTTCCAGGATGGCTTTAAGTAAATGACCAGTTTCCACAGCCTGCTGAGAAAACCCTTGAGCTATTTGAGCAGCCTGCTGAATTAGCTCTTGGGATTTAATTGTGTATTGATTGAAATTCATTTTTTTAAGATTTTAGCAATTAGCTTTTAGCTTTTAAATAAAATGTTATGTCATTCAATCGTCAAATTTGGTGCGAGATTGTTTTTTCGGAAAAAATGACTTAAAAATTAGATTTTTGAGTGAACTAAAATGCCAGAATGGCTGATTTACAATAAATAAGGCGTAGAAGATGTGCTATTTTGTCTGAATTTGGATAGCATTTTTTATATATAGAGTTTCACAGAGTTTTCTCATATTTCGTACATGAGTTTCCCAGAGTTTTTCACTTAGGTCATTAGATTGTTCGCCTCATAAACCAAGTTTACACTTTGATTTCTATTTGACTATGTGTTTTAATCTAGCCAAAAGAAATTTCTCAAAACATGAAACCGGCAGGTCTGACCTTTGTCCTATTAAAGCTTTCTTGGCAAGGAAAACATTGTTCAGTTTTATTCCAGCCCAAGCTGTAAGGTTCTACAATTATTGGCTTGGGAGTCGAGCGATTTCTTTCGACATTTATCTGATGCTCATAAACATCTGATACATAAAATATTCCCAAGACCTCCTCTGAAGGATCACTTGCATTTTTCATGTTTCCTCTGATAGATTTCGGAGTAGCGTCAAAAAGTCCACCGCTATTTTTCGATTGTTCCTTTATGGCATTCCAAAACTTGTAGGCATCCTCGGTCAAAGAGTATTGATTAACAACCAGGTAATAGGGCGTATTATTATCAAATGGTACTGTGGCCACATGCTGACGAATGATACTGTTGCCGTTAATAAGTCTATCATTGGCTAACTGAAAGGCATCATCGTTCTTCACTTTTTCATAGCATGGCTCACAACATTTGTCCACAAAAGATTGTGTAACTGCACCACCC
>JAIPAJ010000049.1 GCA_021740125.1 Leadbetterella sp.
AGATTTTTGAAATTTTTGTAATAGGTATTCGTCACCGGATTCGATTTATCATGAGAAGTTCCAAACAAACTCAGGTTTGCCAAGCTGGTAGGCGGGTAGTTTTGTAAATGAACTTCCCTGCCTCGTACTTGATTTGTGAAAATAAATTGATTGTAAGGAGCTACTCCAATAGTACTTTGTGTCTGTGGACTGTTTAGCTCAATTTTAACAACCAAAGTGTCTGCTTTCGAGAATGGCTGATTTTGTAAAGTGTTGATAAATTCCGAGCCTACTCTTTTGATATTATCAAATACATTGTCAAAAGGTATAATTACCGCTTTGCTTTGACCTGCTTCTGTACCGTTGGCATTTAGGCTTATGATATTATTTTTCAAAACACTGCCAGTAACTTTTTTTATCACTGAAGGTGAGGCATTTAGTTGAAATCCAAACCCATTTTTAAATGATGCTCCAACGGCTTTAATAACAGACCTTTGATAGATGTCTACAATTTTGTTTTGGGTATTGTATACTTCCTCAATTTGGTAGTCTATCACCAGGTCATTGAAGTCGTAGTCTCCTTTTGCAGGCCATAAATCCTCAAATATTAAGGTAGAAAATGCTGTTTTTGATGGCGTGTATGATCTAAAGGCTCTTTCGGGATCGTTCGGAAATTCGTCTCTTGTGTCGCCAGCTCCATCTCCATCTGTGTCAATATTAGTGTCCATTTTCGGAATATTTGGATCTTGAATGGCTACTACTGGATTAGAAGTAACTGTAAATACTGCATCGTTGAAGTCATTATCACAACCGGAATTGTCACGACGGATATCTTCAACAGATAATAGGATGTTATTAGATTTTGAATCATCCAATAGAATAAAATGCCTGTTGATATTGGTGTTGGTCTCGGGGTTTAAATTTGAATGGCTAAATAATGGATATAAGCCGCTACCTACAGTTGTTCCGCTATAGGCATTAGATAATAAGAAAAATCCAATGGAAGTTCCAGCATCAAAGGTACCAATTTTTACTTTATTCCCTGATACCAATCCCCCGCCTGACCCAGCGTAAGAAACGTTTGGAAAGATGATGGTTGGATTTGTGACCTGATCTGTTGTAGTTGGTGGATTTTGAGCATCAAATGTATAAAATCCCAATGTATTTTTATATCCTGCTCCTTCATGAATAAAAGTAACCCATCCATCCGCTCGCTCTTTTACGGTTAATGTTGTAGGTCTATTTGCTTGTAAATATTCTGGATGTGAAACTGGCAACGGATTAGCCCCTTCTGGTAAACTGGTAGTGATATCTAACAAAAATGAAGAACTAATGTTGTCATTAACAGGTAAGAGATAGGAGGGAACTCCCGAAGAATTCCACGTTCCTAAGGTTTTTAAAGTTGGTAAGGCGTTTACGCCTGTAAAATCGCCAACTCTCAAGGCTCTAGATTCCTCTTCTTCTATTACTATGCCAGTTGTGGGCTTCGTACCTCCAATAGTGAAAAGTACTTCTTTGTTTTCAATTTTCATGGTAATATTTCCAGGAATTCCTATCAAGTCAGTCTTAAAACTAAGCTTCTCAACATGGTTGCCGAGTTGTTTTTGAGTTTCAAAATACCCCGCAGCGTTGGTAATAGCTTTAAACAAAATTTCTCCATCTGGCTCTGTTACTATTGAAAAAGGTATGTTGCTCATAGGTTTATCCTGACCATTCAGAACCTTAATTTTGATGGTAGTGACACTAGAGGTTTTAAAATCAAACGATTCTGGAACTTTAATTTTTTCAATTTCGCTGGTTACATCAGGGTTAGTTTCCACTAGATCGTCGGGGATCGGAAGACAACTTGATATTCCTATAAGGCTTAGCGAGTAAAGTAAAATTTTCTTGTACATATTTTATGTTTTTTTTCTTTGAGAAACTAAGCAAAATGGTGCCAAAAGTATAAATACTTGATTATTAATACTTTAAAAAAAATAAACATTGGAAAGTTTCCAAAAAATGGAATTTGAGCTACTGTTTGGAAAAAAACACAGATTTTACTTTATCATTTGCTTTATTTTCGATAATGATTTGCAGAAATTTTATAATGAAATCTAGGTTTCCAATCAAATTACTAAATTATATTTACCAGAAATTTCCTTTCAGATGCTTCTAAGCGAACTTTTATATACTATTCCTTTAAAATCCGTATCAGGCATAACAGATATTGACATATTAAAAATCGAATTTGATTCAAGGAAAATTGAGCCAAAAACCCTATTTGTTGCCATTCCAGGTACACAAGTCGATGGACACAATTTTATTCAAAAAGCAATTGATTCCGGTGCAACAGCCATTCTATGTGAAAGATTTCCAGAGGTTTTAGTAGAAAATATAACATATATTTTGGTCGAAAATTCAGCAAAGTGTATGGGTATAGCAGCATGTAATTTTTACGGAAATCCATCCAAAAGTTTAATATTAGTCGGGGTAACAGGTACAAACGGAAAAACGTCCATAGCCACTTTACTTTTTAATCTTTTTAGGAAACTGGGTTATAAATGTGGAATGCTTTCTACTGTGCAAAATCAGGTAGAAGATGAAGTCATTCCGTCTACCCATACAACACCTGATTCTGTTAAAATCAATGAATTATTGAGCATAATGCGACAAAAAGGCTGCGTTTATGTATTTATGGAAGTGAGTTCACATGCTGTGGAAATGCAAAGGATTTCGGGCTTGAGTTTTGTGGGCGGGATTTTTACAAATATCACGCAGGATCACCTCGATTTTCATTTGACATTTGACAATTACATAAAAGCTAAGAAAGGTTTTTTTGACATGTTACCCAAATCGGCATTTGCACTCACCAATGCCGATGATAAAAATGGCAAAGTGATGTTGCAAAATACCGCTGCTACAAAGTATTCATATTCCTTAAAAAACATAGGTAATTTCAAAGGAAAAGTGATGGATTGTGGGCTTTTTGGTCTGCAAATGGACATAAATGGTCAAGAAGTTTGGTTCAAATTGATAGGTAATTTCAATGCTTACAATCTTTTAGCGGTTTATGGTACGGCCATGCTTTTGGGAGAAAATTCTGAAAATGTACTGACTATTCTATCAGAACTCAAACCGCCTCCAGGTCGATTTGAGCAAATTTTGGCCACAGACCATCGTGTCGGAATTGTTGATTATGCTCATACGCCCGATGCATTAGAAAATGTTTTAGAAACTATCAAAGACCTCAGAGAAGGCAATCAGAAAGTCATAACTGTGGTAGGATGTGGTGGAAATAGAGACAAAGGTAAAAGGCCTCTAATGGCAAAGATAGCCTGCGAATTATCAGATATTGTAATACTTACGTCAGACAATCCGCGTAATGAAGAACCCGAAGATATATTGGCCGATATGCAAACTGGAGTAAGTATTACACAGAGAAGAAAAGTCTTGCAAATCACCGACAGACGAGAAGCAATCAAAAAAGCCACAGAATTGGCTGGTTCCCAAGATATTATTTTGGTAGCTGGCAAAGGCCACGAAACCTACCAAGACGTGAAAGGCTTAAAAAGCCATTTTGATGATAAAGAAGAGTTGGGCTTGGCGTTTGGTTTATAAAACTATTGCCTGATTTTAAAATAAATTTTAAAAATCAACCTATAAATATGTTACATACCATGCGTTGGTTTGGTCCCAACGACCCTGTGAGTTTGATGGATATTCGTCAGTCTGGCTGTTCAGGTGTAGTTTCTGCACTACATCAGATAGCTGTTGGTGATGTTTGGTCAGAAGAGCAAATTCTAGAAAGAATCGCCATTATCGAAAAAGATAACCAGAAGTTTTCTGAGTTGAAATGGTTGGTGGTAGAAAGTCTGCCCGTACACGAAGACATCAAAAAAGGACTTCCTTCGAGAGAAAAATTTATTGAGAATTATAAGATTTCATTACAAAATTTGGCCAAGTGTGGAATAAAAACCGTCTGCTATAATTTCATGCCAGTTTTGGACTGGTCACGTACCAAACTTGACTATACCATGCCCGATGGGGCCAAAGCTTTACGATTTGTTTGGATAGATTTTGCTGCGTTCGATTTATTTATTTTGAAAAGACCAGAGGCTCAAAATGCTTATAATGTGGAAACAAAAGTAGCTGCCAAGCTGAGATTTGTAAGCATGAGCGAGGCCGAAAAGGCCGAACTTCAAAATACAGTTTTACTTGGTTTGCCCGGTTCTATGGAAGCTTTTCATTTAGAAACTTTCCAAGGACTTTTGAATAATTATGCTGAAATAGGAGCGGACCAATTAAGAGAAAATCTGCATTATTTTGTCTCTCAAGTAGCTCCTTATGCCCAGGAATTGGGAATAAATCTTTGTATTCATCCCGACGACCCTCCGTTTCCGCTTTTGGGATTGCCCAGAGTGGTGAGTACGGAGGAAGATTTAGAGATGCTTATGAATGCTTCGCAAGTAAGGGCAAATGGAATAACTTTTTGTACGGGTTCTTTAGGTGTAAGAGCCGACAACGATTTGGTGAAAATGGCCCAAAAATTTGCAGATAGAATTCATTTTGTGCATTTAAGAACCACCAAGCGTGAAACTGAATATGACACATTGGTATTTCACGAAGCCGCACATTTGGCTGGTGATGTGGACATGTATGGTGTCATTTCAGAGATATTAAAAGAAGAAAAATGCAGAATTGGGCAAGACGATGCCCAAATACCGATGCGACCTGACCACGGTCACCAAATGCTGGATGATTTACAAAAAACTACCTATCCGGGCTATTCGGCCATTGGTAGACTAAAAGGTTTGGCCGAGATTCGTGGAATGGAATTGGCCATAAGTAGGAATTTGGCGGAGTGAGAAATTAAATTTTCTCACTCAATGCCTCTCCATCAAATACTATTCCTTCCCATCCAAACTTTATGAAATTTCTAATATTTTGATGGTCAGTGCCTTCTGGGTTTTCTAAAACGTCTTTTCTGTAATAATCGCCAAAGCAAGCAAGTGTTTCTTCTTTTGTTAGATTTTGCATTTTGGCTAAAGAAAATACTTTGCATGAGCCATTGTTTTGGTTTGCCTCATTCATTATTTCTCCATTTTTAAAGGCCGTTGGGATGAAATTGAAATGGGCATCCACTGTCTCAATAATTTCTGAAAACTGGATATTCTCTCCTTGGGTTTTGATTTTTTCCACTAATTCTGCTACTGTCATTTTTCTTTTTTTGGTAAAATATGGTTTAAAAAGCTGTTTCTCTTTTGAAAAACAACACTATTTCTTTTGTACTTCCTTGGTGAGAATTGGTTTCAACTGCTGATACCATTTCGCAGCCTTCTTTGCCTAAAGTATTCAATTTTGATGTAAGATCTACATCGTTTACTTTCGGGTCCCAGAAACCTTCTTGGGTTGTTTTGATTATTTTATATTCGTATTTTTTCATTTAATTCTAAGTTTTAAAAATTCTTTTTTTATGTCTGGTTGTGAAAATTGTGACCTAGCTATTACACAAAGTTGCACAAAGGTATCACAAAGTTCCACAAAGGTTTTACAAGGTTCAACTAAGTGAAATTGAACAAAAATCATAATTCTTGAAAGTTTTTGCCTTCTTGATTTTTATGGTTTTGGTGTTTGGTTTTACCTATAATTTGTTTGGTGTAAATGCTATTATGGCCTGAAAATAAGTAAGCTGTGATTACTGCAACGGCTAAGTAAACTGCCAAATCTGCTCCAAACAGTTCTATTCCCAACATTAGACAGGCCAGGGGAGTATTGGTAGCAGCTGCAAAAACAGAAACAAATCCCATACCTGCCAAAAGATCCAGTGGGAGCGGAATGAAATAGGCAAGAGCATTGCCCAAAGTGGCTCCAATAAAGAACAAAGGTGTTACTTCGCCTCCCTTAAATCCAGCAGCTAAAGTCAGAATGGTGAGTGCCATTTTGAGGGCAAAATCGTAGTATGGCAAGGCTTCGGTAAATGAAGCAAGAATAGTAGGAATGCCCAAACCAATATATTTTGTAGAGCCAATTAACCAAACTGCGACAGCTACTATAATTCCTCCAACAAATGGTCGCAAAGCAGGAAATGAGATTTTGGATTTGAACAAATATCCAACTTTATGAATAGATTTGCTAAAAGCTGCTGCACAAATTCCGAAACATATGCCGGATAAAATACTGAATAGGACTGTTTTGAAATTTAACTCTGGAATATTAGCAATGCTATAATGGGTATGTTTTGCTTGCCACAAACTAGTAACTAAATCAGCCAATATTGCCGCAAAAAATGCTGGAAAAATGGCATCGTATCTCATTTTGCCCGTTTTCTGAAACTCCAAAGCAAAGATAGCTCCAGCCAGAGGTGTTCCGAAAACCGAACCAAAACCCGCCGCAATCGCCGAAATTATTAGGACTTTTCTGTCTTCTTTGTTTAATTTTAGAGGTTTAGAGAGTTGGTCGCTTAATGAACCCGCCATTTGTAGAGCAGTACCTTCTCTACCAGCCGAACCACCAAAAAGATGCGTAATTATGGTGCCTGAATACACAAAAACCGCCATTTTGAGTGGGATGGTTTCTTTTGGCTCATGTATATTCTCTATCAACAGATTGTTTCCTGCTTCAATGTCTTTTCCGAAATATTGATACATTAATCCTACCGTCAAACCTGCTACTGGTAAAAGCGAAATCAACCAAAGGTTTGCTTCTCGTAAATTTGTAACATAATCAAGCGAAATCAGAAATCCAGCGGATGCAGAACCTGCTAAAGTACCGATGAGAAGCGAAATAAATGCCCATTTTAATACATAGGGAAGTGCAGGATATTTTGAGAAAAATCCTGAAACATTAGACGCTTTTTTTCCCTTATTCGACATCTATATTTCTAATACTTGGGCAGCTTTCTGTTTTATGAAAGTATTTAAGCTCAAAAGAAGCGGTTTTTTGAGAGAGAAAACGGTTTCTTAAGTTTAAATAGCAAAGGTAATTATAATTATCTGGTTTCGGAAAATCGAAATTTTTGAGTAGCTTATTCTTTTCAATAGATTACAAATCTATTGCTGGTGTTGTTTTCTAAGTCGTTGTAAAATAAGAATTTAGCGGTTGGGTAGATTTCTATTTGTGTAATGCAAACGGTTTCTATTCCGTTTTTTCTTTTCAGTTTTATACTATTTTCTAAATCGTGTTTTCCTCCAGTATTGTGAAAATCTAAAATGATTTCGCTTGAAATTTCAAGTTGATTTTTTGATAAATGGTCCATAAACCACGATTGTCTTTTGTCCTTAGCTTGCTGGTCATAAAGAGTTGCCGAAGACCAAATGAGGGGTAATTCGCCGCTTAAATGCGAAATATATTTTTCACCCGAACACCACTTTATTTCTGTAATAATCTGCCTGTTATCGTTTTTGAAAAGAACCAAAGTGAAGGGCTCCATTCCATTGAAATCGAAGTTTTTTAAGAAGGTTTCTGGATCATTCCATTTCGTAAACTCTAATATTACTTGCCCTCTGCTTTGCCTATAACTCGGTTTTGTTTCATGTTTTTTATATCCACCATTTAGCAGCACCATGGTAAAGCATTTTGAGGTTGCAATCCAAGTTCCTTTCGAGATTGGGTCAACGGGGCAAAACACTTCTATGCCATTTGTTTTTATTTTTTTTGGTGGTTTTGCTTTCGACCTAGCAATGTTTTCGTCTCTGTTGGAGGTTACTATGAATCCACTATCCCCTACTGGAACATAAGTTAAGACACACATTTTGTGGATGTTTGGGTCTCTCGATATTTTATTGTAGAGTCAGCTACGCCGAAGTTTTGGTCCAGGACTAGTTCTGGACAAAGAGCTTTTATGCCTATTTTTATCAAAGCAAAATGGTGAATGGTGTGTTCACCAAGATATATTAGCTCACGGGCATAGCTTGTAGATAAAAACATTTTGTCATCGTTAAGCAACTGTTTGAAGATCACGTTTTTTTCGAAATCCAGATTTTGTAACTTATCTTTTAAGATGCCTAACACCTCAAGTGTATATAATGGCGAGTTTTCTATCAACAGGTTTCGATCTCGCTCGTCGTAGTTTACGTAGTCTTTATCTGAAAACAAACAAACGTAGAATTCCACAATGTGTCTAATGTGCTGTCCAATAGAACTCCCACTAAGTATTTCTATTTTCTCCACAAACTCATCGTGAGAAATTTGACTGCATACTTTCTCTATTTCTTTAAAAATATTTAGGTGGTATTTTACAAAATTATTCATGCTTATTTTTTTCTAAGGTTTATGGTATAAGCCACAAATGGCATCAAAGACTTATGTCTAAATCTGTCATTTTCGTAAGTAAGTAACTGTTTGGTAGTGTATTCCATAAACTGAAAACTAAGGCCAAATCTCAAAGCATTTTGGTTTTTTAGTGTTTGTTTAAAGTATAATTCAGAGTTTAAACTTCCTCTGTCGCTGTCAGAAATCAGCAATACATTTATTGGAGTCGGTGAGGCCGTTTGTGTGGTTTTATTGAGTGAAGGTGATTCAGAAGCTCTAAAAAATCCGCTTTGTTTGCTGCCAAGCGTGAAGCCCAAGGCATCAATATTAAAACCTATGGCCGATTTTTTAAATGAGTATTGGAGTATTATTAGGGCATTGATAGATACTAAACTGGACTTTGAGAAGTTAATGGTGTCTATTTTAGCAGGATTATATTCGGTAAAAAATGCCGCTAAGCTTTGATTTCCGGATGTCAACAATGCAGGTGCTGTTAAATATTCTTTTTCTCCGCTGAAATAACCGTTGGCCCTTATTCCCCAGCCAACTTGAAAGTTTTTCTTTTTGCCGAAATCGTAAGTTTTTTGAAAAGATACCGAGGGTGCAAATTCCTGTTTAGCGGCTACTGCAAAATCGAGACTTTGCGACCAAGTTTTTGTGAAAAATAAGCACAGCAATAGCAATGAAATTGATTTTTTCATGATGTTTTTTTGGATTGAAATTTTGATTATTTGAGTTCTGCGTGACCAAACAGGACTGAAAATTGTTTGCACCAAATGAGTACAAATTTCTGTTTGCTAAGGTCTACTTTAGCCGGAATGTCGTACATTTTGTTTCCATTTTCTACTTTGTTACTGAGTTCAACGAAGTTCGTAACAGCCTTGTCGTTAGCTATGTATATTCTAAGATCAGGGCCAGCGTCAGATTTTAGACTTTCAAAAATAAGCGTTCTTTTTCCGTCTTTTGCCTCAAAGATTTTCGCAGTGCCACTTGTCGGATGAGCACCATTCACAAACTTGCCTTCTAAAAGTAATTTTTGCCCAGAAAAATCCATTGTCATCTTTTCTGTCATGGCATTTACACCATTTTCGGTTGGGTTCGCAGTTGCGTTCGCTGCTGGGTCTATTTCGGTAGATTTGTTACAACTACTAAGGGCTATTAAAGCAAAAAGCATTAGAATTCTCATGATTTTCAATAGGTTTTGTTTCAGAAAAATATTAAAACAAAAGTATAATGCTTCTTCAATTGAGTTTGTCGGCTAAAAGACTATTTCCGGTTATTTCAGGGTTACAAAACTGAAATTTTCACTTTAATTTCTTTTCTCGAATATGTGATTATTCCTTCAGATTTAAGCGAGTTCAACAAGGATGTTACGGTTTGGCGGGTGCTGCATATTAAACTCGCAATATCTTGGTGTGTCAGATAGTTAGGAAGCGAGACATATCCATCTGGGTCGGTTTGGTGGTCTTTGGCGATATCTTTTAGGAAGTTTAGAAGTCTGGTTTTTACATCTTTAAACATGATGTTAGAATATCGATTTTCGAGTCTTTTAAACCAAAAACCTATCCATTTAGTGTATTTTACGGCTACTTCAGGTTTGTTTTCAATGAATTTTTCAAAGTCAGCGGCTTTGAAACTACAAAAAGTGGCGGTGTCGGACAATACAATTGCGTATTCATCTTCATTGGATTCTAAAAGGTCAAGTGAGCCAAATAGATCGCCTACTTTCAGGATATCTTTAACAATCTCGTTACCTTCTACGTCAATTCTGACAATTTTTAGGCTGCCTTTTTTGAGGGTAAAAACTCGACCATTGTTCTCCTCTGAAAAAAATATGATGTCACCTTTTCGAACGGTTTTGTAGGCTGCAATTAAACATATTTCGTTTAAGTCATTGCTGTTTAGGTGTTTAAATAGCGAATGATTTTGCAGATACCAGTATTGAGAGCTGTACAAAATGTTATGATTTAGAGGTTAGAGTTCATTCTTAACAAATATACGTATGTATCTTTTAAATGGTTGTGCTGTTCCTTATTTTTTGTTTTTTCGCCAATAAATTTCAGGTTTTTGGTAAAGTTCTTTTTCGATTTTTAGCCAATCCTGTAGCGTATTGTTTCGGTTATTTTTGTAAAAAAGAAAGAGTTCATTGTTATAAATTCGATAATTTTTAGGGTCAATAGTTACTTTGTTGCCATTGAGACCTATGGCGTAAGCACACTATCCGCGGTATTTGGTAACAAATTTTCAAGGGTTATTTTTGAATGTATGTAAATTTTATTAAGAAAAGAATTTTAATTTACCATGTTCTTATTTAGCCTCAAAGGCATTATTTCTGAGTTTTGAATTCTGCCTAAAAAATCACTACGTCGTATACAAAAGCCGCTCAACCATCGGTTCATAGATTGTTGGTTTTCAAAGCTGGAGTTTGAAATAATAAAACCGTGATAATTTCTTTTGTGATAAATAAATTCATGATATTAGTTTGTTTTCATTCTTTTCCAAAGGGCTTTAAATGAACAAGGTGTATAGCCTAAGTCTGAATTATACCCAGCTATGTCACTGAGTCTTTTCCAGTGCCAAGCTACATCTTTATAGGCATTCAGGAGTTTGTAGTTGGGGTCAAAAATGTGGGCTGCATCGGAATTTACACCGTTAAGTTCGAGAACTTTTATGTTGTTACCCTCATACAAATCCTCAATTGATTTTACTTTTAGGTCGAATCTTCCGTAGTTGAATCCTTCAAATTCTTTCAGAATTTTGTCCATTACTTCAGCTGTTTTCGCTTTGTCTATTTCTGTGGCATTTCTGAAAATTGTTCCTCTGCAATGGTTTCCAATTTTTTCTATAACCTGTGTTTCATCTTTTATGAGTATTTTTTTCCAGTCGGTTTTCGTATTTTTTTGTAAATCCACCCAAATCATTTCGGCTCGCCGATTTTTTCTCAAAATGGTTTCTATATCGTCTTTTCCGTTGCCACTTACAGTCAAAAACTCTTTGAATATGATGGAACTCACAACGCCTTTTGGCTCATTGGGCATGCGTGAATAGAGAATAGCAAGCTCTATTGTGTAAGTTATAAACTCCTGAATAACAAAGTCTTTGCCTATTTTTTGAAAATATTGCAATAGTTCTGTTTCTTCTGAAATAATGCTTACATCTTTGCCTCTTTGGTCATTTAATGGCTTTGCTATTAGCGGAAAACCAATGTCTTTTACTTCTATTTTTTTTAGAATTTCAAAAAAGTCTGTATTGGGCTGAACGTATATACTTTTGGGCAAAAAATCTTCAGGAATCTTAGAGAGAATCTCTTGCTTGTTTTCATCGAAAAAACCACCATTTCGCAACGATGTATTTACGATAGAGGGAAATGTGAGGCATCTGTTTTTTAGGCTTAAGTACAGATAATAAGGCAACAATGGAAAGTAAAATACTTTCCAAGGCCAAAATTCAAATCTAAATATTTTAATTAATAGCAGATTCACATCCTACAAATTTTTGGTTAGTTTTTTGCCAAATTAAGCAAAATGGACACTTTAACGTTGTCGCCCATACCTGGAGTATCTCCTCCAAATTTGAAATCTTGTCTGTTCAAGGTAAAATCAGCATTTAGCATACCTTTCCCATCATCTTCACTAAAGCTAAAAGGTATTTTGAGGTTTTTGGAAACGTTTTTTATAGTTACCTTAAATACGCCTGAGTAATTGCTATCTGTGGTTTTTTGAATAGAAACACTGCTCATACTGATAACTGGAAACAGGTCTGGCTGAAAAAACTCCTCTTTTTCTTTTAGGTGCTTGTCTCTGAGGCTATTAGAAGTATTTACGCTTTTGGCATCTAAAGTGGCCGAAAGTGATATGGGTTCATTACTAGCAAATTTTAGACTTGTTTTCATGCCTTTTAATGTTCCTTCAATATTTACACCTAGCATTTTTATTTTAAAACTCACGTTACTTGTGGTTGGTTGCCAATTTTGAGCCACGGCTGAATTGACAAAAAAGAAAAGCGAATAAAAAAGATATTTTTTCATTGTTAGTTTTTTTACAAAGATGTGGAAAACAGCGAATTTGGAATGTCAGGTGGCTTACTTTATTCTGAATTTATTCATTTATCTCCATTATGTCCTTTCCATGCGTGTTTTTGATAATCAATTGTAACAATCTCGGGGTTAATTTCATGCCTTTTATTAGCAAGTCGGTCATGGTGGGATTTCCAAAAAGTCTTTGTACAGTTCTTCCGACTAACAGCCTTGTGGCGAAATTATCCTTCCATTTTTTTGGATATTCTTCTTTAATATTTTCTCCCGATTCAAGCAAATTGTGTAAAAGATATGCACCATGAAAAGCCATGCTCATGCCATTACCACAAAGCGGAGCTATCATCCCTGACGCATCGCCCAAAAGCGGAATTTCGTTTTCGAATTGACCTTTTTTCTCAAAACTTATCTGAGAAATCACTTCAGGTTGCGGCCAAATTTTCTCAGAATTTTTAAAAATATTCGCTAAAAAAGGATTTTTGGAAAGGATTTTCTCTTCCATATTAGCTATGCTATTTTCGCTTTTTTTAAGGTTGGATTTGGTGGTCATGTAACAAAGGCAATATAAGTCATCTTCAATGGCCGAAATGCCACAATATCCATCAGAGAAGTTGTGAAGGGCTATTTTATCTATGGGGAAGTCGGTTTTAATATGGTATTTTACGCCCACATATTGGTTCAGAGAAGTTCTGTTTTTCTCTATAAATGGCCGTTTCCAATCCACATCGAGGTTGGATCTTTTACCAAAACTGCCAACAGCCATTTTGCATTGATAACCTTCTTTTTCGGTAATGACTTCATACAGAGATTCATTTTTTTTGACGTCAATTACTTTGGTAGATTCCAAGACTTTTACTCCAGAGTTTTTGGCAATTTGTGCCAATTCAAAGTCTAGTTTATACCTACTTATTCCAAATCCGCCCAAGTCAAGCGGAGCTTCTATAGAGGTACCTGATGGAGAAGTGACTTGAAGGTTTTTGATAATCGGAAGTTGCATCTGGCTCAATGGCAATTCTAAACTTTCGAGAAAATTCCAGGATTCCAAACTGACATATTCGCCACAAACTCGGTGAAATGGATAGGAGTTTTTCTCAAACAAAACGACCGATTTGCCTGCTTTGGCTTGAAGAATGGCTAAACTTAAACCAGCCAATCCGCCGCCAGTTATGGCTATATCGTAGGTTTGGGAATTCTTCATTTTTTTACTACAATTAAATGCCTAAACGCCCAACACCAAGTGATTTTATAATTCTCAATTCCTGCTTTTTTGAGTAAAGTTATCCACTCTTTTTCGGTAAATCCCCGTTTGACACTTAGTGGTGCATCGTTTTTTACAAGATAAGATTTCGAGAATAGTTTTGTAAGGAATTTTATGGAATAATATGCCAACCAGTGTCTGTGTAAATCCCCGATAAAAAAGCCTTTTTTCGAATTTTTGTTCATCCAAATCAACATTTCGATAAGAGTATCATCATCAAAATGATGACAAAATAAAGAATTGAATATCAGGTCGTAAGGATTGTCAGGTTGATGTTTTTTGTAATCCTCTTTTATCCAGTTTATCTGTGAGTCTAATGACTCGCTATAGGTTATACAAACTTCTTTGATGTCTAAACCTGCGTATTCATTTTCAGGAAAATGCCTTTTGAGCATCATTAAATTATCCCCGCCACCTGAGCCGATTTCTAGTATTTTATGGCTTTCTTTTCCAAATTTCTTTAATCCTTTTTTTATAACATCATGGCCACCCAAAAAAGTATTAATGAATTTTAACTCCTTCAGATTTTGAATTAAATCAGGTTCAGGAATTTCGTCCGCATCAAGCAATTCTTTTTGGTGACTTTTTTTCATAAACTATTCAATATTAAGCTTTCCATGGTTATGCCTGGGCCAAATCCTGCCACAAAAGTACGGCCAGATTTGTCTTTTTTTATTTTTTCAAGAATAAAAAGCAAGGTGGAGGACGACATATTTCCGTAGTTTTTCAGTACCTGATAAGATTCTGAAATCGCATCCGAACCTATTCCCAAAGACTTGGCTGTCACATCCAATATTTTTCTTCCACCCGGATGAATCGCCCAATTTTGGATATCGTTTTTCTTGAGATTATTTCTACTCAAACTGTTTGCTACAAAATCCGAAATATTATCTTCTATCAGCGTAGGTACTTCTTGTTTAAGGCTCATCAAAAATCCATGCGAACTGATGTGCCAACCCATACTTTCTTGGCTTTCGAGGAAAAGTTTGGAATAAAAACCTTCCATTTGTATTCCTGTGTTCGAATTTTCGACTAAACAACAAGCTGCTCCATCACCAAATAATAAATTTGAAGTTATAAAATCGATTTTGTTTTCTTTTTGAAAATGAAGTGTGCAAAGTTCAACTAAAACTATTAAAACCTTTGCTTTTTCTTCGCTTTTACAAATTGCATCAGCCTGTTTTAGAGCATGTATTGCGGCATAACAACCCATAAAATTTACGGAAGTGCGGTGAATGTCGGTGGGAAGATTGAGGGCTTGTACCAATTCCACATCCAAACCCGGAGCGGACATTCCCGTACACGAAACGCTAATCAAATGTGTAATTCCTTTGGGCAATTCCGACCCTCCAAAAGTGTTTTCAACAGCTTTTATGGCTAAAGGAAGTGCCGTTTCTTGGTATTTGGTCATTCGCTTTTCTATACTCGGGAAAGGCTCCAAATTTTCTTTTTTTGAGAAAAAAGTTCTTTCTGAAGCCTCGCAACTGTAATCTGGAATGACAGAATAACGAGTTTCTATTCCTGAGCGGGCATACATTAAACTTATTTTGCGTTTGTCTGTTTGGCTTCCATCGTTCATTTTGAGCATAAACTGTTGAATGGTCGTTTGCTCGTTTTTGTGTGAAGGTACCGATGTACCTATGTGTGTAATATTACTCATTTAAAGTTTTTCGCGTAAATGGTATTTTAAAATAAAATAGTTTGTCGGTAAAAAGACAAACACTCAAAATGGGCATTTGTTTATTGCTAGAAGATCATAGTCAGAAAACAAATATTTAATAACACGGAAGCCGTTAGGTTGAGTATCATCGTGTATTTAAAGTTGGCCATCCTTTCATCTTTCCAAACTTTTAGAAACCACCAATTCATAAAAATGGCAATGGGAAAGCAGAAGATCAAGAATTTTTGGAAATGCTTGTGTTCCAAGAAAAAGTAGGAGCTAATAATAGATAAAGAGAAAAACAGCATGCAAAATATGAACGTGCCTCTTATTCCGAGCAAGATACTCATAGTTCGGTCGCCATTTCGTTTATCTTCCCCATGCTGATATACTTGTGTGATAGGGTAAACGGCCCAAAGTATCAAAGCCGAAAATAAGGAGCCTAGCCACAGTGGAGCATTGGAATCATTTGTTGCTTCAAAAAAGTCTTTTATGGTCAAATTTTGCCCAAAAGTATAAACCATCATAAATACCAACGCTCCTTGAAATAAGCCCACAATTGCCCAACTCAAAATGGGATATTTTTTCAGCCGAGATTTCGGATGGCTGTACATCCGGCTTACCGCAATATATAATATCACCAAAATACCAAACCAAGAACCTACAAAAAGAAAGGCTAATAGGATACCTAAACCATCAAAAACATTGGCAGCATACCAAAGTTTAATATCTACTTTAGGTGGATTTTTAAGACCCCCAATACTGCCCTCGTCTTTGTCAAAATAGCTATTGAAGGCATTGGAAGCGGGATATATCAAAAGGTGTAAAATCACAAATATCCAGAAATTTTTTACAAAATCAGATCCTACTTGTTGGCTGATTGCCAGCCAGTAGATAGGCATCAAAAACAAGGAAAAAGGGAAGCGAAGGTGTAAAAAAATGTCCTTTTTTGTCATATAAGTTTTTTTTCGCAGTAATTTAGCAAGATATACGGTGATATGGTGCTGTTGGTTTCAAAAAGATTCTTTTTACGAAAGATGGAAATAATTTGGAAAGTTTTTTTATCTTTTATTAAGGCCTCTAACCATAATTTTTTTTTACAAATTTGAGTTAGATTTGTGAAAATTTAAATTTGGTAGAAATTCCACTTTAGGTATGAAATACTTCTCTATTGCTCTAATAATTGTATTTTTGTCTTTTACGAATCGCACAACTGCCCAACTAATTAATTCAGAATTACCAAAATTCTGTACATCACCACCCGAAGGATATGCCATTGGAGGAAATATTAATTTGAATCCACCCCTTGCTTGTATTCAGAAGTCAAATGGCGATGCTTTAAACGTTCGGATAAGAAATGTTAAGGATTTTAATTTGAATGCCGTTCTTGAAAAACCAATGTTTTTTGTTGATGCTTCTGAAAGTTTTGTTGTTTTGTCACTAAATGGAGTTGTTCCCAATAATAATGAAGCAACAATTAATTTGTCAGTAGGAAAGCATTTGATAGTTTTGAAAGGAGAGTTAAATGGTCAAAAGTATTTAACCTGTAAAATACAAGAAAATATTTTATCTGAAACCCCGGTGATAATCAAGGATACCTGCTATTTGAACAAAATGAGCTTTGAAATATCAAAAAATCCAGCTAATGTTCACGATTTTTATTACATAAATTGGGGAAACGGGGATATAGATACATTGAATATGAAGAATTACTCTCTACCAGTAATCTTGGAAAAAACTTATACTGGTGCTGTCAGTACTGTTTTAATTGATGGTTCATTTAGAAGAAACAATTTAAATGTTTGTCCTACAAGAAGTGTTGCCTTAAATTTACTTATTCCCAACTCATATCCAAGTTTATCATATTTGGAACCAGTTGAAAACGAAAAATCAATTAGTCTCAAATACAAAAGTTTCTTTCCGGAAGAAGTTTCTGTGGTATTAGGAACTTCAGAAACAGATATGAATGCGGGTAATTGGTCAAAAATAGGAGAGGGAACAAATGGTATAGCGGTTTTAAAAGATTTTGATTTCAATAAGGATTATTGTTTTAGAGTAAAGTCAAAAGATAAATGTAGCAATCCAGTTAACTCTTTAAATACACTTTGTACAATAACCTTAAAAGTCAAGCCACTAAGCATAAATGAAATGGAAGTAACTTGGAATGTTCCAAAATTACAAAAGTACATTACACCAAAAGTAATTTTAGAAAGGGCTGAGGAGGACTGTGCTTTTTGCAAGACAGATTCAATAAGAATCTTTAATTCCGAATTGAATACTTACGTTGATAAAAATTTAGATTGGCGAAAGAAGTACATCTATAAATTAAATTATATGGAATATGATACTGTAATTTCACAAACACGTCGGTTTAGGGGAGTAGAATCATTTAAAGTGAAGCAAGATTTTAAATCTCAAATTACCGGAAATGAAATTTCTGAGAAAAAAGAATTTGAAGTTTATCCCAACCCAAGTAGTGGAAGAGTTACTCTAAAATTGAATTTTCTTCAAACAACGAAGCCAATCATTGAAATATTCGATATTTCTGGTAAAACGAATAAGATTAATAACTTTTCAATTGTGCAGGATGGATTAGGTACCGCCATTGATTTTGATTTAAAGGATTTAGCATTAAAGCCAGGACTTTATTTTATAAAAGCATCATCAGAAAAGTGGCACAATACCTATAAGTTTTTAGTTGAATAACAGTTATGGTGATGAGAACGTGAGTTTTGATTCTAAGAATGAAAAATTCAATGTTTATGCAAAGAAAGAAATGTTGGCCTTGAAAACCGCAATTTTAACCGATTGGAAGGTTTTGGTTATTGATGAGAACCTAAATTCTTTGCTAAAAAAAATATTGCCAAACGAAATTATTACTGATTTGTAAACTTTTCACTGCAATCGTTCCCATAAATTTTCTCGAAATGAGGCTATTCAAAAAGGAATAAATTATATTTATTTGAGTAATTTTAGTGTTCAACCCTTTTCCAATGAACAAAACTGCCTTTTTGTTTTTTTTACTCTGCTCTTTCCATGCGGTTTTTGCCCAAAGCAAAAAAGGATTGACTTTCAAACCAGACACTTCTTTTACTAAATACCAAGCTGTAAAATGGGCACTTTCTCAGTCGCCGAATGCCAAATTGGCCAATGCCAAAGATTTTAAAAATATTACCATAAAAGAAAATATCGAATACACCATAGAAGACAGTAACAACTTGATGTTGGATATTTTTTCTCCTAAAAACAAAAAAAATGCTCCTTGTCTCATCATCATTCACGGCGGAGGATGGCGATCTGGTGATAAAAATCATCACCACGAAATGGCTAAAGTGCTGGCATCTAGAGGTTATGTGGTTATCACTCCCTCTTACAGACTTTCAACTCACGCACTCTATCCTGCGGCGGTGGTGGATGCAAAAACTGCCATAAGATGGGCAAGAGCAAATGCGAAATCATTGGAAATTAACGCAGAAAGAATAGCTCTTGCAGGCTTTTCAGCAGGTGGACAAATGGCCGCTTTGATTGGAACTACAAACGACGAAAAGCTTTATGACAGAAGCGAAACGTTTAAAAACATAAGTTCAAAAGTAGCTTCAGTGATAGATATTGACGGAATTTTGGCCTATATCCATCCAGAATCTGGTGAAGGCGATGATAGTAGAAATACCTCAGCAGCAACCTATTGGTTTGGATATAATAAAACAGAAAAGCCTGAACTTTGGAATGAAGCCAGTGCATTAAATCATGTTTCGGCTTTTGATCCTCCTATACTTTTTATCAACAGCTCGCAGGAACGAATGCATGCGGGCAGAGAAGATTTTATACAAAAACTAAATACTTTCGGCATTTATTCTGAGGTACATACTTTTAAAGCTCCTCATACCTTTTGCATGTTAGATGAATGGTTTTTGCCCACCATAGATCTTATGGACAAGTTTTTAATAAAAACCTTAAAGCAATGAAAAATTTAACACTTTTGTTTTTTTTGTTCACTTTTGAAATTGCTTTTGCTCAAGTTCAATTGCGACAGGGTGCGTTTTTTACCCCTGAACAATCTAAGGTAGAAATGGAGCATTTGGCATCACTATACAACTCCAAATCAGATTGGCAAAAAAGAGCAAAAGCCATAAAAAAAGGTATAATAGAAGGTGCTGAAGTAAAAACCATAAAGCCCAATAAGAAAATAAATGCAACTATTCATTCAAAAAAAAATATGGATGGATACACCATTGAAAATGTATTTTTTGAAAGTCTTCCAGGAGTTTATGTTTCTGGGAATCTGTATAAACCACTCAATGTTTCTGGAAAGATACCCGCGGTCCTGGCACCACATGGCCATGGGAAAGATCCAAGATTTGGAGAAGCAACACAAAAACGTTGTGCTACAATGGCCAGAATGGGGGCGGTGGTTTTTACTTACGATATGATTGGTTATGCAGACATGCAACAATGTGACCACAAAATAGCCCCAGCCCTAAAAATGCAGATTATCAATAGCATACGATCATTAGACTTTTTGAGCCAACAGCCAGAAGTGGACAAAAATAAAATTGCGGTATCGGGTGAGTCTGGCGGAGGAACACAGACCTTTATTTTGGCAGCTTTGGATAATCGGGTGGCAGTTTCGGTGCCTGTCGTAATGGTCTCCAATTATTTCTTTGGTGGATGTACTTGTGAAAGTGGAATGCCGATTCATGTAAGACCTGACCACGAAACCACCAATGTTGAAATAGCCGCTTGTTTTGCTCCAAAGCCTATGCTCTTGGTATCAGATGGTGACGATTGGACAAAATTTACTCCTGATTTGGAGTTTCCGCATATGCAAAGAATCTATGCATTTTTTGATGCTAAAAGCAATGTTGAAAATGTACATTTACCGCTTGAAAAACATGATTATGGCCCTTCAAAACGTAAAGCTGCTTATGATTTTCTAGCTAAATATTTAGGCTTAGACCTCAAAATGGCTGATGAAACAAAAAGTCCAGTTTTGCCAAAGGAAGATTTGATAGTTTTCAATACTCAAAATCCATTACCAACCAACGCATTGAAAGGCAATGATGCAATAATAAGTTTATTAAAAACCATTAAATGAACACATTAGTAGAAGACAAAGAAGTAGAATGGATTGAACTTGGCGGCGGAATAAAACGCAAAGTGATGGCTTATGACGACCAGATGATGGTTGTAAAAGTGGCTTTTGAGGCAGGAGGAATTGGTGCTATGCATAGTCATCCACATACGCAGGCGAGTTATGTGGCCAGTGGGAAATTTGATATAACCATCGACGGAAAAACCAAAACGCTAAAAGGTGGAGATGTGTATTTTGTGCCAAGCGACTTGATGCATGGGGCAGTTTGTCTTGAAGACGGTGAGTTGATAGATGTTTTTCACCCGTTGAGAGAGGATTTCCTTTGAAGGTATTAAAACACAGATTTTCACAGCGTTATA
>JAIPAJ010000050.1 GCA_021740125.1 Leadbetterella sp.
AGGTCTTTTGCTATAATCTCTTTCGTCAATTGACGCAAAGGAGAAATGTCATCCACGATGATTACCCCACGACCGTGTGTAGCCATCACCAAAGCATCCTCTGTAGGGTGAAGTGCAATCCAATGCACAGCTACTGGTGGCATATTGTTTTTAAATTGTGACCAATTTTGTCCGCCGTCGATGGTTACATAAAGTCCGCCTTCAGTTCCTAAAAACAACAAATTAGGGTTTTTGTAATCTTCTTTGATGTTTCTTGCGAAAGACTTTATGTCTGGTGAAACGATGGATTTCCAAGTCTTTCCAGCATCAGTTGTTTTATATACATAAGGTTTAAAATCGCCACTGGTGTAACCTGTAAATACCGCATAAGCTGTATTTTTATCGAAACTGCTCGGCTCTATAAAATATGCCCATGTGTTTTTCGGTAGGTTAGGAATATTGGCCGTAACGTTGGTCCAGGTTTTCCCTCCATCTTGAGTGATTTGCACATTTCCGTCGTCAGTGCCTACCCAAATAATATTTTGGTCTAATGGAGACTCATTTATGGCAAATATAGTACAGTGATTTTCAGCACCCGAATTGTCCATGCTCAATCCACCCGAATTTTCTTGTTGCTGTTTGGCTGGATCATTGGTGGTCAAGTCTGGTGAAATTTTTACCCAAGTTTCTCCACGATCGTCAGATTTGTGTAAAAACTGGCTACCCACGTACAGTCTATCTGGATTGTGCGGACTGGTTGTGATTGGGGTGTTCCAGTTAAATCTAAACTTCGGATCACTGGCATCAGGAAAAGGCTTAATTGTTTTTGCTGAGTTTTTTTCGAGATTTATTCTCCAAATATTCTCTGCACCTTGCATTTCAGAATACACAATGTTAGGGTCTTTAGGATGAGGAAAAGTACGGAAACCATCACCCGCACCTACCGAAATCCAATCACGGTTTTCTATGCCTCCTGGCTTTGACGATGGTCCTATCCACGACCCGTTGTCTTGTAAGCCACCATAAACTTTAAATGGCGTTTGGTTGTCAACCGCTACTTGGTAAAATTGCGAAATAGGTAAGCCTTTTGACATATCCCAAATACTACCGCCGTCGTAAGAACGATAAAAACCACCATCATCACACAAATAAATACGGTTGGAATCGTGTAAATCAAACCAAAAATCGTGTACATCGGCATGAATTCCGCCTCCAATGTCTTTGAATGTCTTTCCGCCATCTCTACTCAATGAGCCATTGAGGCCAGCTTTGAGCACGATATCAGGGTTTTTTGGGTCAACTACTATTCTTGAGAAATAGAAAGGACGAACCACCAAACCAAAGTCACCATTGGTTCTCTTCCAGCTAGCTCCTGCATCATCAGATCTGTAAAGGCCTTTGTCAGTTTCTTTTTCTGATTCAATTACCGAATAAAGTATATTTGGGTTTGAAGGTGCAGCAGCTATCGCTATCCTACCCAATTTCCCTGAAGGAAATCCATTATGAATTTTGTTCCAAGTTTTGCCACCGTCAGTGGTTTTATACAATGCACTATTTTCACCCCCAGAGCTGAATGAATAAGCTGTTCTGCGGAATTCCCAAAAAGAAGCATACATAATACTTGGATTTTTTGAATCCATGACTAAGTCGGAGCATCCTGTTGTGGCATTAATATAAAATACTTTCTCCCAGGTTTTCCCTCCGTCACTAGTTTTATAAACTCCACGGTCTTGGCTATCGCTCCATAAAGCTCCCAATACACCCACAAATACTTCGTTCGTGTTATTTGGATTGACTTTGATAGAACTTATTCTTTCAGAATTGGCTAGTCCCATGTTAGTCCAGTTTTGGCCACCGTCAGTAGTTTTGTAAATGCCGTCGCCTAAAGTTACGGAGTTACGAGTCCAAATTTCTCCAGTACCTACCCAAACCACTTGGTCAGGGTTTTTAGGGTCAACTGTTACTGCACCAATAGATTGGGTGTGTTTTTCGAAAATGGGATTGAAAGTAACTCCTCCATCTCCAGTTTTCCAAACACCACCACCCGCTGCACCTACATACAATACTTTGTTGTTGGTAGGGTGACCTTCAATGTCTGTAATACGGCCACTCATCAATGCAGGCCCAATGTGTCTGGCTCGCATAGAGCCGAATATTTCGTCGCCTTTAATTGGCAATGCTTCTTGGGCAGAAATTCCCAGGTTTAAACAAAATAGTAAACTAAATAATGTAGATATTTTCATAGTATAAGGTATAAAAAAAGCCTCATTTAAGGGTTTAAATGAGGCTAAGTTTGTATTAAATATTAATCTATTGGGAACGCAAATTCTTTGTTGTCGATAGCCACGTTCATTTCAAGTTTTTCCATAGCCATAGTAAAAGCAACTTGACCATTTATTTTTTGGCTAACAGTAAATGGGAAAAATAGGCCATTAACTTCCTGATAATCACTCATTAGAGTTTCCACTGCTACGTCTTTCATTTGACCTTTCTTACCTACTGAACGGTTCATGATAATTACACCATTTTCTTTGTCGAAGAAATAATAGCTAAAATCTTCCTCTTCTTTTCCATCTACTTTGATTGGCTTTTTTGTCAATTTAACTTTGTAGCAGTCTGTACCTTCTACTTTTTCCTCACCCTCCAAAGCTACACTGTAACCTTTTGCTTTATAGTCAAGGAATGGGTCAGGAAAATCTAAAGACTTGGCTGCATTTTCGCTATCTTCTGCCTCGCCCTTTTCAGCTTTCATGGTCATAAAGCTAGTTTTCCACATTTCTTTTCCATCAAATGCGGTAATTGTAATGTCTTTACCTTGAAAATTGATGGTTTGCTTCATAAGATTGGGAGCTTTTTGAAGGCTTGTAATCGGAAATTCCATACCACCTTGTTTGCCTTTTGCAATCATTTTTACAGATTTTACCTCAGCCCATTTTGCTGCTCCACCTGTTGCCTCAAAATACTTGTTGATAATGTCGTCGGCAGTTTGTGCCTGTGCGATTGTAGCTGCGAAAACTAATGCTGACGCAAAAAATAGTTTAATCGTTTTTTTCATTTATATAGATATTAAATTATGGTGTAAATGTAAAATGTTACTGAAACTCTTAGCATTAAAATAGTATAAATGGTTTTTTTCCTATTTAGACATTGCCTTTCAATATCTCCAACTTGTTAGGTCCTTACCCTTTGGTGTAGTTTTCTTCATATCTTCTACCCATTTTGGAATAAACATTCTATGATATCTCAGCCTGCTGATATAGTTCGGCTGGGTATGATCGCCATTCCAGCAATGTTCTGCTCTATCGCCATAGTCCACTTCACCTTCGTAGGCTGGGTTATTTAGGTTTTTGAGTTCTTCCTCGGCCAGATATACAGCGTTGTTGAGATAATAGTTGTCCATATCTCCACAATAAATTCTGATTTTTCCTCTCCATTTGTCACCATATTTTGGCCAATCACGCTTTAGTATGTAGCTTAAGTCATAGTTTTCTTTCCAATATTCAGCTACTTTTTTGTTTATTACCCCAGTCTTTTTGTCCCAAATGGGCTCTGGATAACCATCTTTTCCTACAGGTGAGTACACTGCTTCCCAAATATCCCATTGTTGCCCTCCACGTGATTTTGTCCCTAAGGCCAATTCCCTCATGTTCATATCTTTTAGTGAGGCTGAAATTTGACCGAGGTAGTTGCGGTGGCCTGGCTTTAAGGTTGGTTTGAATTCGCTTTCGTAATAATATGCGTTTTTATCTTCGTAAATATTAACAGTTGTAAAAGCCCTAAAATCTATTGGGTCAGGACAAGCCGCATAACAGCCATTGTATTGGTCGGGGTATTTGACCTGCACGGCCAAGGCCTCCCAACCACCCGTAGAACCGCCGTAAGTAAAACGAGCCCAACCTTCGCCTATCCCTCTAAATTGCTTTTCAATAAATGGTATCAATTCATATGTGATAGCATCGCCATATGGGCCAATGCTTTCTGAATTTACGGCATAAGAGTCGTCATAGTAGGGGCAAGCATGCTGAATTTCAATGGCTAAAACCCTTGGGAAATTTGGTCCAGTCCACATTTTATAGAAATCATAAGCTTCCTGTTGGACAATTTTTTCATATCCAAAAATGTTAAATCTAGAATTGTAATCATTGGGTAAATTTTCATCTGGTGGGGTGGTTCTGAAACCATCAAAATCACTCGGAAAATGTCCGTGAAATATTGCCAATGGGTATTTTATTTCTTTTTTCTCTTCAAAACCTTCTGGCAAAAGCACATGAGCTCCTAAGTACATAGGCCTTCCCCAAAATTCGGTCAAAAGTTTGCTTTGAATTTTGATATGCTTGATATACTTGGTGTCTTTGGGCTCTTCTATAGGGGGTATGGTATGATCTAAACTGACTTTAAACGATTGAGGACTTTTGGGATTAATGGATACTTTTACCGGTTTGGAGTAAATATTTCCAGGAGCCAAATTCCACTGCTGGCCTTCTCCACGATCCATCGGCAATTTTACGATTTTGCCATCTTTGCGGTGGAAGGTTTCGTATTTATGGAGGAATACTTGCACATAATAGTCTCCGGCTGGTATGTTTTTTAAGGCTTCAATAGGATAACCAAAGGTATTTCCCGTAGTCATTGATTGGGGTTTAGTACTTGGCCAATTGTCGAGTGTTAAGCCAAAGACCAATTGTGTATCATGGCCATCAAGCACCTGAAACCGTGGCTCAGCCTTGTTGTTTTTGGATAGCAAAAGAAGTAATCGTCCATCAAGAAAGCCATTTTGGTTTGGAAAAGAAACTTGAAATTGGGTCTGTGCAAAAGCATTTGAAAAAAGGGCTAGAAGTATTAAGGTAAGATTTTTTTTCATAGTTTATTGGTCTTTGAATCTAAAGTTATAAAAAAAGGCTTTAATAAAAATTGCTTGTTGTTTCAAAATCAATTTTTCACAAGGGTTCCTGATAGTCTATTTAGATAATTATCATCTGAAGTTTGATAAGTACTGAATTTTAATTAATAAATAAAATGTTTTTACCCAATTAAAATTTGTTAAAGTTTTTAATATTAAAATCATTTTGAAAATATATTTTTCTTTTAAAAATGAATTTCTGTGTCCACCAAATGATTATTTTTGTTTACAACCTTAAGTATTAAAATGAAAAGATATTTTGTAATTTTTATAATATCAGTGCTTTTTGTAATTTCTTGCAAAAAGACCCATCAAAATCCCGATGGCTTCGAGATTCAAGATGGTTTCAAATTAGAATTGGTAGCTTCAGAGCCGCTCATAAAAGACCCTGTAGATTTGGAATTTAATGAGAATGGTGACGCCATGGTACTCGAAATGCCGGGATACCCTATGGAAGATAAGCAAAGCCGTTTGTTGGTTTTGAAAGATAAAGATAGTGATGGCTCGTATGATAGCACCATTATTTTTGCCGAAAATTTAGGATTGGCTGATTCTTTTATGCCTTATAAAAAAGGCGTTTTGGTAGCAGCTCCTCCATATCTAATTCAATTGCATGATGACAATGAAGATTATAAAGTAGAAAAGATTGACACACTTATGGGTGGATTTGCAAAAGAAAATCTGCAACACAATTATAATGGATTGACTTACGGCATCGACAATTGGATTTATGCAGCCAATGGCGGGAACAGTGGTAAACCATTTTGGTGGGGCGATACCACCACAGCCTTGGATTTACGCGGACAAGATTTGAGATTTAACCTTGAAACTCGTCAGATGGAACGCCTCGGTGAATCTTCGGGAGGCTTTGGACTGGGAATGGATGAATATGGACGCATTTTTGAGACGCACAACCTCACGCATATTTCGCATACAGTTTTCCCCGACAGATATCTCAAGGGCAAGCCCATTTTACCCGAAAATACGCTTCAAAACATATCAGACCATGACGAAAATGGTCTTGCCCGGATTTTTCCCATTGGCGAGCAGGAAGATCGAGTGAATCATCCCGAGCAATCGGGTTATTTCTCGGGTTCTTGTGGCGTAACATATTATGGTGGAGGTGCGTTTGGCGAAAAATATGAAAATACCGTTTGGGTAGCGGACGTGGTGCTAAACCTGATACATGTCGATAAAATAAAACCCGATGGAGCATCATTTACGGCTTCAAGGATTTTTGAAAACAAAGACTTTTTAGCGAGTTCTGACAGGGCGTTTCGGCCAGTGAATATGAGCGTTGGACCGGATGGCTCCATGTATGTGATAGATATTCACCGCAAGGTGATTGAGCATCCCGAGTGGATTCCTGACGATATCGAAAAAACATTAGACCTCAATGCCGGTAAAAATCAAGGTAGAGTTTATAAAATTTCTTTAGCAGAGGGGCATCAGAAGTTTGATTTTCAACAATTTAGTAATACGGAAGGCTTATTGAAATCGCTCGAAAATCCCAATCAGTGGGTGCGAAACACTGCTCATAGGCTATTAATGGAGCGTTCATTAAGTAACGATGTTTTTGCGGGATTGAAAAAACTGCTCAATTCAGAAAATCATTTGGCTCGATTGCACGCAACATGGATTCTGAGTAATTCAGGAAAGTTGGCAGCAGATGAAGTGCTAAAAGCTTTGCAAAATAGTACAGGTTCACTCAGAGAAAGCATTCTGAAAATTACCGAAAAATATTTGGTTGAAAATGAAACAGTTTTGGCAAAAATAATAACATTGCTCCAAGATTCAGACGCTCGTGTGCGTATGCAAGCGGCATTGAGTTTAAGTACCTTACCCGAAACTCATCCCGTTTATCAAAAAAATCAAGCAAAACTGCTCAATGCCTTAACTCAATCGCTACAACTATCTACTGATGAATGGAATGTGGCGTCAGTTACTTTGGCGGCTCAAAGTAAAACAGCTCAACTTTTCTCGCTAATTGCAAAAGAAAAACGTCCTAATTCAACTTTACTCGCTTCTTTGGCTTTGAATACTTTGGGTTCAGTTGATGAAGTAGTTTCGGTGTTATCGAGTCTTCAATCACCCAATATATCAGATAAAGATCGAGCATTTGTAATGAAACAGTTAGCTCAAAATATGGATAAAATTGAGGGAAAAGCTATTCAAAAACAATTGGAATCTCTCGAAAAAAATGCACAACTAGATTTATTGACTCAATTGGAATCAGTAAGGCAAAAGCTAAAATTAAAGCCCGCACCTCAATTTTTGAAGTATAGCAATGAGGCCGCAAAAAATGTATTGAATACCAATTTGCCAGATTCGGTTCGGGTGCAATATCTATCTTTGCTTGATTTTGTACCTTATCCGCAAAAGTCGTCTATTTTGTATGAATGTCTGAAAAACAACCAACCGCTCAAGTTGCAAGAAAATGCACTGCGACAGCTTTCAAATTACAGAGAAAAAGAAATCGGAACAAAGGTAGTTTCAATGTGGAAAGACCTGAGTCCACAAACTCGCCGTTATTCAAGTGATTTATTGCTCTATATTGAATCTAACCACGATGCCTTGCTCACTGGCCTCGAAAATGGTATTATTAATATTGGTGAAATGAATTTTGATCTCGAAAGAAGACGTACTTTACTTTGGTGGACAGATAATGAAAGCACCAAAACCAGAGCCAAAAAACTTTTTAGTGACTCGGGTGTGAGTAATCGTCAGGCTGCTATGGACAAAATGAAACCGGCCTTAACATTAAAAGGAAATAATATAAATGGTGAAAAAGTATTCAGCAATACCTGTGCTTCTTGCCACAAATACGGCAGTATTGGCAAAGAGGTTGGCCCTGTTTTGACAGAAATCAGCCGAAAAAGTAAGGCTACTTTGCTACATGATATTCTCGACCCCAATGCCGCCGTTGATCCTAAATATGTGAATCACAGTATTGAAACTAAAAGCGGTGTTATACATATGGGAATTGTTGCCAACGAAACCGATAAGTCTGTAACCTTTCATAAAATTGGTGGCGAAAAAGTATTAATTAATAAAAGTGACATTAACAAGTTTCGGTCTTTAGGCACTTCTTTGATGATGGAAGGTTTCGAAAATGCACTTTCTAATCAAGAAATGGCAGATTTATTAGAGTTTTTACAAAAAGGAGGAAAAAAATAATATGAAATGGATTTTCTTTTTCAACTGTTTTTAGTTCAATAAGTAAAAACCACGCTTTTTTTGGATTAAAGGCTGACCTTTACCTGGTAAAGTAAGTGGGAATTGTTTCAGTACCATAACCTTGCAGAAACCTAAATTTTGAGCTGAGATTAGGACCATTTTTTAGGCATCGTGATCAAAAGGAACAGCAGTTTGAGTTAGGAGCTGGATTATCTTTCAATTACAAATAAATAAATATACTCCCTTATTTATCTGATAATCAAAACCTCAAATAACCAAATAGTTGTCATTCCCCAAGCTGTACCCGAAACCATACTAAGAATGGCCAAGATGACTGCGTGCGGCATCAGCTCTTTCCTATATGTTGCTGTAACTGCTGGCGTGGTAGCAATTCCACCAACATTGGCCATACTCGCAATGGGCACCCATAACGTATTGACATTTAAAAGTTTAGCTACAAACAGCATAAAAATAAAATGGCTAAAGAGCCAAATGAATAAAAACAATATGAAGCTTCCATTGAAAGAAAAATAATTGAAATTTAGCTTTAGGCCGAGAATAGCCATTATCAAAATAATAATGATATGGCTGTATTTTAAAATATTTTTTTGATCCCAAATAGCAAAAATCGAACTCAATAAAATGCCTAAAATGGACAAAAAGATAATTTTCTGGACAAAACTCAAAGGTAAAAAATAACTACCAACGGTTATAACTACCAATATGCCGATACCTAAAAAGGGATTTTTGACCCTCAATTGGGTATTTCCTATATATTCAAGGTCAATTTCCTTATTTTCTATTTTTAACAATTTATTGATTCTCGGCGTGTTTTTTATTATCTGAAACATCAGTATCGTCCAGAAATTTACCAATATATTATCCAAAATTAAGACGGTTAAAAATAGATTCTCTGGGGTTTTGGCTATTTCTTTTAGTACAATTTGGCTTGTGCTACCACCAATCCAACTGCCCACTATTGGTGGAATACCTGCCCACATGGTTAGCATTTTTGAGTCGGAACCCTTGAAAAAAAACAAATAATACAATACTGGGAAGAATGCAATCCAAAAAGAACCCGATAAAAAAACCGCAATGGGTTTCCAGCCTACCAACTGCAATTGTTTAAAAGTCAGGGTTGTCATCACCATTAAAATTGCCAAAGGAACTAAAAAATTTCTACTCCAATCAGAAATTTTTATCCGCTCTACATTTAAATCAATAACCTGAACTAATATAGGTGGAATGATATAAGCAAAAAGAATCGGTGGTATCCAATCCAATACTTTTTCAAAAATAGGATTTTTGATTTTACTTAAGGAAAATACAATAACTGTCGTAAACAATACAATTAAAGTAGCATAAATATCTGTCATTTTACTATTCCAATGTGAATGATTCCTGTAACCGATGCCGAAATGAGCGTTTAAATTTGCTAATCATTTGGCAATATTACATTAATCTGAATCTAATTTTTCCATTAAACCAATTAATATATATAGATGCTTTGTTCTAACTCAAATGAATTCAAAATTAAAGATTTCTCACTGATTTTTATTGCTATATCAGAGATGAACAAATGAAAATTCAATCAGATCAATCAGACTATATTTTACAAAAAAGACAAATTTTGAAAAGTTTGATGACAAAATAAAAAGAACCTTTAGATGAATTAATTAACTGACCAAAAAAGAATTGAACATTTTAACTTCAATTAAGTAATTTCGTAAATAGGTTGCATTTAAAACCAATATTTAAATTTTTAAAACAATGAAAATCAAACAACTGATCTTTTTTAGCTTATTGATTTTTATAACCTCGTTTGTCCAAAAGAAACAAAAGCCCAATATCATTTTCATTTTGACAGACGATTTGGGTTATGGAGATTTGGGGTGTTTTGGTTCGAAAATCATCAAAACACCCAACTTAGATCAAATGGCCGCTGAAGGTATAAAATTAACGAATTTTTATAGTGGAAGTACCGTTTGTGCACCCTCAAGATGTACCTTCATGACGGGGAAACATACAGGTAACGCATATATTCGCGGTAATGGTGAAGTGCCATTGCGGCCATCAGATATTATTTTACCGCAATTATTGCAAAAAGAGGGATACAAAACAGGGCTTTTTGGTAAATGGGGACTTGGTGATATCAATACCACCGGTAGCCCAGAGCTTAAAGGTTGGGATTATTTCACAGGTTTTTTGCACCATGTGGAGGCACATTTTCAGTACCCTGGTACTGCTTGGAAATCGACGCCCGAAATTCCTAAACCTCAAAGAATTGGTGTCAATATTTTCCAGGGTTATGCTGCTGATTTTTTTGCAAAAGAGGCAACTGATTTTATAAAAAATAATGCTTCTTCACCCTTTTTTATGATGCTTTCTTTACCTATTCCACATGCGGAATTACAAGTACCCAAAGAAAATTTGACTGCCTATTTGGATGATAAAGGTAATAGCATTTTCACAGAAAAGCCGTTTATTGGAAATCATTATGGAGGTCAGAATATGCCAAAAGCCACTTATGCAGCTATGGTTGGCAAGGCAGATGAGTATGTGGGTAAAGTAATGAAGGCCTTGAAAGACAATGGTTTATCGGAGAATACTTTAGTGGTTTTTAGTTCAGATAACGGTACGCATATTGAAGGTGGCCGCAGCTTGGATGATGTAAAACTGATGAATAGTTCAGGGAGCTTAAGGGGAGTTAAAAGAGATTTGTATGAAGGGGGTATCCGCGTGCCAACTATTGTTTGGGGAGCGGCTTTGCCGAAAGGAACTATTCTTGACCAGCCTGCTGCATTTTGGGATTTTTTACCTAGCTTTTTAGAATTGGCTGAATCCTCACAAGAAATTACAACCAATGGTATTTCGCAAATTTCATATTGGAAGTCAGGCCAAAAAATAGCTGAAAGGCCGCTTTATTGGGAGTTTTATGAAGGCGGCTATTCGCATGCTGTGCGGTATGGCAATTGGAAATACATTTTTTTACATAAAAAAGACCAAGGCCCTAAAAAAGAGCTTTTCGACCTCTCTGTAGATTTATCTGAGTCTGATAATCTAGCCGAAGACAACCCGAAACAATTGGCTATTATGGAAAAATTTGCAAAGGATATGCATGTGAAATCGGAGCATACACTTTTTCGCAGGGCTGAGGAGAAGTAGTTACTAATCAATGAAAATTTGGAAAGTATTGGGAAAATGAAGTTTACTTTTAATCCTTAAATACCCATATATAGTCTGCAAATTTGATAGCTTCCTGCTTATTTTGTTAGGGAAGACTAATATTAATAATTTGTATTAATTTTCAAGTGTATTGAATTCTATGAAAAAAATTCCGTTTGATAAGTGTAGTAATAAAAGATATGAGGCTAATTTGTTCGGCATAAATTATGTATTGGAGTTAGCCGGACTAATCAGAAACAAGAACAGCATCAAATAAATGATCTTGGATATACTTTTTTTATTGTGGTTGGTTTGTTAGATTTTTTATTAATAAAAAAGCCCATTCACCACACAAGGTGATGCACTGGCTATGCCTTTTAGAATCAGAATTATTTTTTTTAGATGAATTTATATTGGAATGTTAATGGATTATATTTTCGAAATCATCTGCCATAACAAATCAAAAGTTTCGGAGATAATTTGTTCTCTTTTGCTTTCTTGCGGTTCCGAAATTATCAGATACTGATTGATGCTGAATGTATGACCACTTATTAGTGTAAACAGTATTTCTAAATCCATATTTTTTAAAACACCCTCATCTATAGCATTTTGTAAAAGTTCTTTCAGTGGTTTTACATATTTTTGGATTTCGTCTTCGGCTATTTTTTTTAAGTACGGAGATGAATTAAACTGCTCCATGAACTTGAATTCGGCTATATGTTCTTTGGCCCAATCCAGTGTGGTGGTGTAGTATTTTTTTAGAATTTCTTTGAAAGAGGTTGCTTGAGAAATGCTTTCTGTTATTTCACAGCCCAGTTTGCCTTTAATATCTAGGTAAAGAGCCACCACCAACTCGTCTTTGGTAGGGAAAAAATAGAACAAAGTACCGCTAGAAATACCCGCTTCTTTGGCAATTTTGCTAGTAGGTGTATTGTGAAAACCAAATTCCACAAAAAGCTTCAAAGCTGCTTCTAATACTTTTGCTTTTTTGTCCATTATTTTACGCTTTTCCACCATTCCGTAAACTTTTGGTTGGGATTGTTGAGGTCCACTTTTTCCCCAATCATGGGAGTTATGAGATTTAGATTTTCTGTTTTATTGTTTTCTACGATTTTGTTTAATGGCTCGTCCCATCGGTGGTTGGCTAAAGCAAATTTAGAACAATGAACTGGAAATAAACGCTTGGTTTTTAAATCTTTAGCCGCTTGCAGGATTTCATGAGGCATGAGGTGAATGTGTTTCCAGCTTTTGTTATATTGGCCGTTTTCTAGAATAGCCAAATCAAAAGGTCCAAATTTTTCACCGATTTCGGCAAAGTGTTTGTCGTAACCACTGTCGCCTCCAAGAAATAGATTCTGACTTGGTGTTTTCAATACAAATGAAGTCCATAAAGCTTGATTTCTTTTAAACATCCTTCCAGAAAAATGTCGACATGGAGTTAAGGTTACATTAAAACCTTTTCCCAAATCTATGCTGTCATACCAGTCTTTTTCGATGATAATATTTGGATCATATCCCCAATATTCGAGGTGTTCAGCTGTTCCGAGGGCTGTTATTACGGTTTTAACTTTAGACTTTAGCTTTATAATTGTTTTGTAATCAAGGTGGTCGTAGTGGTCATGCGAAATGAATAAATAATCGATTTCTGGAAAATCATCTACTACGTACTGGTCAGTGCCTTCAAATGCTTTGGTGGTAAAAGACAGAGGCGATGCATTACCACTCAAAACAGGATCCATTAATATTTTTTTGCCGTCGATTTGTATGAAATATGAGGAATGACCGAACCACACCAAAACGTTTTCTTTAGGGTCAAGGTGAAGTAAGTCGGTTTTGTGAGAGGGTATTCTGGTTTCAGGCTTTTGACCTTTCTTATCGCCCAAAGCAAATTCTTTCATTACGGTGTAATATGTTGCACCTTCTGTTAAATCAGGCGTAAAGCTTTGGTTTTGAAAGGCTCCGTCTCTATAATTTGGCGATTTTTTTATACGTTTTAATCTGGCTCCAGATGGCATTCTTCCGAAAACGGACATTCTAAAAAAGGCATTTACGCTCATTAATGCTCCTATAATTAATATTAATATTACTGTTCTTCTTTTCATATAACTGACTAATCAGTCAGCAAAAGTAGTATATTGTTTTTATAATTGCAGTTTTATTTTTTATGAGAGGTTTTAGAGAAGGATGAAATGCTAAATTTGAGATTTTTATTTTTTTGGTTAGAGAAGTTTTAGTTTCATTCCTTGATGACTTGCTAGATAGCCTAAAGATTCATAAAATCTTAAAGCTTCTGGTCTTTGCTTATCGGTGGTTAGCTGGATCATGTTACAACCTTTTTGCTTTGCTCGTTCTTTAATATAATCAAACATTTTGCTGCCAATACCTTGTCCTCTATAATCCGAATGGATTCTAACAGCCTCTACTTGTGCTCTTAAGCCACCTTTATGAGTTAAATATTGAATAAATGTCAGTTGAAAAGTTCCAACTTTTTTACCATCCAATTCTACAATAATTAGCTCTTGGTTTGAGTCTTTCGCAATATTTTCAAATGCCATTTTATAGTTTTCTAAAATATTTTCATCAAGTTGTTCTCTTTTAGAACCTAGCTTATCATCAGAAAGCATTTTTATTATATCTAAAAGATCATCATACATCGCAAGTCTAAATTGAAGTTGATTTTCCATAATTAATGATGCAAATATCTAAAAGTTAATTTGTTAGTTATTTTTCCTGACGTTTAACTTAGCCATAGCTCTAACAGGGAAAGTGCCCACTCCTTTGAATTTGGGTGGAATCGCACTAAACGTAAAGCCTTCTTGTGGTAGTAAATATAGATTGCAAAGATGTTCTACAATCAGTATTTCGGCACCTAAAAGCGTGGTATGAACTGGGCGACTGTTGGTTTGGGTGTTGTCTATATTGTGGGAGTCTATACCCACCAATTTTACTTGGCAGTCTCTCAGATATTCAGCGGCTTCTTGTGTTAAATATGGATGGTTTTCGTAATATTTTTCGGTATTCCAGTGATTTGACCAATCGGTGTGAATCAATACTGCCCGGTTTCTAATTTCAAAACCTTCTAGATGTTGTTTGGTAATGGCCAAGGTTTCAATAAATGAAACTGAAATTTTGATGCTTTCTAAATCCGTAAAGGCCTCTAAATCCACTTCTGAAAGGTCTTTTCCGTCAGAAAATCTGTGGAATGGGCAGTCGAGATAGGTACCGGTATTGGTTACCATTTCTATTTTACCAATCTGAAACTCTGTACCTTCTTCATAGAATTTTTTAGAATTTTTTCTACTTAGATAATCACAAACAATAGGAGCGGGGAGGCCTTTGTAAGTGATCAAACCATGTTCTATCGTATGACTGAGGTCTATCAATAACGAATTTTCTGTTTTTTGAGTAATTGGTTTTCTTTTATGTTGTTCAGCAAAAACTACCTTATTCAGAATTTTAATCTGGCCGACCATCAGTAGCTGCATGTCTGCCACTAAATATTCTGCTAATTCTTTATCAGAAACAGAATCCGTATCAATATCTAGCCTAAAATCTTCCCCTTTCAGACTTCCTCCATTCGTAAAATATATTTCAAAATCAAATTTTACTCTTTTGTCCATATTTATTTATGAAATTAGGAATTACTCTATTGGTTATTAGAAAACTAGTTTTGTCGAAACAAAAAGTTTATTTAAGTTTAAGTATTTAAGTCAACTCGGAAAGTAAAAATTGCGAGATTCTCGAAGAATCTCGCAATTTTTACCCTTTGTATTTTTTCAGAATATCCTCAAAGTTTTTAGACTTTACGAAATTCTGTTTTATTTTGTTTACCTGAATGGTTTCTGCAAATCCTAATTCTACCAGTTGCTTTAAATCTGTTCTGGCCGTAAATCCTGAAACATTAAATCTGTTCTCCATTTCTTTTATGGTCAATACTCTATCAGGGTCATCATGAAGTATTTTTAATATTTGAGCCATTCTTTCGTTTACATTTGGAATTCTTACAAACTTGGCAGTTTGCAATACTTCTTTTTGTTTTTTGTTAATATACTCTTTTAAGGCTACAAATGCCTTTTCCATAGTTTTTATGTGATATGTTATAAAGTAACTCAAATCATTATCGTCTATTTCAGTATATAGAAATGCTTTTTCATATTGTATTTTTGTGTCTTTTATGATTCTTGAAATAGAAAGGTATTCTGTCAGCCAATATCCATTTTTTAACATATACCAATAGAATAATGCTCTTGCAGTTCTACCGTTCCCGTCGGTAAATGGATGTATCCAACCTATCATAAAATGAATAATGATACCTTTAATGATTGGATGAATAAAATCTTCATTGTCGCTATTGAAAAATGTGCATAAATCTTTAATTAAGTTTTGTAATTCTTCCTGTTTTGGGGGAGTGTGTACTATTTCGCTATCTGAAAAATTTACCACATGAATTTCATCGTTTTTTCGAAATGCACCTTCTTCTACTTTTTCGCCTAGGGTGTTGTTTGATATCAATTGATGAATGTAAAGTAGGCTTTCTGGTGTTAGATCATCTTGTTTGTTCTGAATAATATGTTGCATGGTTACATAGTTATTCAATATCATTTGTTCAGATTTGTTTTTGGGTTTTAACTCTTTCTGAATCATTTCTTTAGCCTTTTTTCTTGTAGTGTTGGCTCCCTCCATTTGGCTGCTTGAAATTGCCTCTTCCATAATAGAGCTTATAATGTATTTATTTTTGTCGGTATCTGCAATTGAAATGTTGGAGCTAAGTGTGCCACCTATATTTAAATCAAATTGATGAAGAGTTTTCTGAATGTAATCAGTTATGTAATATGTGAACTTCGCTTTGCCAAATTCTAGTTCTTTACTCCTCAAATACCTATCAAATTTGACTGCATTCCAAAATTCAATTGGATCGATATTTTCCACTTTATATTTGATTTTATCCCAATAGAGGTATTCATTCCTTATTGAATTCCAATTTTTAGAGGAACTCAATTTTACCATTAAGCCTATGGATTTATCATCTTTTTCGAATTTTGGGGCTTTTTCTATCACTCTAAAAATATTTAAAGGACAATAATAAGTAAAAACTGCGAGATTCTCGAAGAATCTCCCAGTTTCTCTCAATTTTACTCTATGAAAGACTTCCGATATTCCTTACAAATCGTTGGCCTTGCTTCCCAAGATTTTTGTGCCACTTATTTCCTCGTATTTGTCTTGAGAAACTGTGAAGCCATCAAATTCTGTAAACCGAGTGTATTTGCCCACGAATCGGAGGTTTACACTATCCACAGAGCCGCTTCGGTTTTTGGCTATGATAACCTCGGCCATGCCTTTGGTACTTTCACCGGTTTCGGTTTCTGTAATCTGGTAATATTCAGGACGATAGAGAAACATCACCACGTCCGCGTCTTGTTCTATTGAGCCAGACTCTCTCAAGTCCGAAAGTTGCGGGCGTTTGTCTCCTGCACGAGTTTCTACCGATCGACTTAGCTGTGAGAGAGCTATAACGGGTATGTTTAGTTCTTTGGCAATTGTTTTGAGAGACCTAGAAATAGCCGCAATTTCTTGTTCACGAGTCATGCCTGCTTTGGCATTGCCAGCAGTCATAAGTTGCAGGTAGTCAACTATCAATAGACGAATGTTATGAAAAGCTTTCAGTCTTCGGGCCTTGGTTCTAAGTTCCAACACCGATAAAGCAGGGGTGTCGTCAATGTAAATAGGTGCGGTAGCCAAATTGTTTAGTCTAGAATGCAAGGCATGCCAGTCTTCGGTTTCTAAGTCTCCTTTTCTAAGTTTTTGTGAGTCTATTTCTGCTTCAGCAGATATCAAACGGAGCATTACCTGTTGGCTGCTCATTTCAAGTGAAAACAAAGCAACGGGTAATTTAAAATCTATAGCTGCGTTTCGAAGTGCTGAAACCACAAAAGCCGTTTTACCCATACCTGGTCTGGCTGCAATAATGATAAGCTCAGTGTTGTGCCATCCACCAGTAACTCTGTCCAGTGACGGAAAACCTGATGGAACACTGGCAGATCCACCATCTTGTTCAGCTTTATTTTTGAGCTCTTGGATGGTTTTCTGAACTACCATCTGGAGATCGGGTATATTTTTGTTGAGGTTACCTTCTTGTATTTCTCTAAGATTTTGTTCGGTACTGTCGAGCAAATTATAGACGTCAGTGGTGTCTTCGTAGGCTTTGGTTACTACGTCACCCATTATCTTCACGATATTCCGCCTAATTGCATATTGTACAATTATGCGTGCATCATGTTCAATGTGGCTGGAAATTGATTTGGCACTTATACGAGCCAAATAAGCCGCTCCGCCAATAAATTCCAACTCACCTGAAAGCCGTAGTTGATTCGTTACTGTCAACAAATCCACAGGCTCAGATTTTCCAAAAAGCAACAAAATTGCCTGATAGATGGCTTCGTGTTTCTCTGAAATGAAGCTATCGGGTTTTAGGACATCTATCACCGTGGTGAGGGCGTCTTTTTCTTTTATGACTCCACCCAGCACCGCAGCTTCCAATTCAATAATATGCGAAGACTGCTGAAAATCAAAGATTTGTTCAGGGTTTCGTTTTGGTTTTTCAGGAAATCTTCTTCTTTGTTGTTTCATTTTATGAAATTACTACCTATTGAGTCTAATTTTAGCATAGACACCTCTTCTTTTTTACCCACACCCAATGGAAAAGGCTTTGCTTTTTTGTTATTGAGCAAAGAATTGAAGTTTCGAGAAATAATAAAGTTTCCACCTGATACTATCACGTTGCCAGTGGAGGAAAAAGTATAATAATTGGTAGGAACACTTCTGGAATACAGTCTAAATTTATATTCACCATCTTGGGAAAGGTTATACTCTAACTCACCGCCCACCGAGAGCTGCCCAGTGGTAGTTGCATTTATGTTGTTTTCAAGGCTATTTATAAATGAACTTTTTCCGCTGAGTTTTATGCGGTTATTTAGAAATCTATAACTAAAATTGAGTTGCATGTTGTTCAAAATATTTTCGCGAAAATTACCAAATTGCACGCCCAGTTCTAGGTTTGGATTTAGTTTGTTAGCAAGGTTTCCGATTTGATTTGAAAGCAGATTGCTCACATTATCAATTAAAAACTCTTGTGCCATGGCAGCGGCAATATTGTCAGGGAATATCTCATTGAAAACCAATATACTTGATACATTTCTACTTAATAATTGTTCATCATTTCGAAGTTTTTGTTCAAAACCTAATAGTGCAGTTTGCCCAGTAATCGGAATTTGTTTGAGGTCAAAATTCACATCATATTTGATGGTTGGCGTAAGTAGTCTATCAGATAAAAGTACCGTCACATTTACAGGAAATCGGGAGGAAGTATTTGCTAACTCAGGAGAAATGGAGGACGGAATAGGGATGTTGGCTGTGTAGTTCGCTCTAAGATCTAAGTTGGCCTCATAAGGGTCTCCAGACCATGAGATACGACTACCATCTACGATGTTAAATTTGCGGAGGGAAGCTAAATTCTGAAAACTGAAATTGTATTTACCGCTTCTGACCACATAAGGGCCGCTGATCGTAAAATCGCCACGGGTATCATACAATATACTTAATCGGCCTTCGCCAAATACATTAAGTACGTCATTATTGGTTCGGTCAAATATGATTTCGCATTCGGCATCTGGGGTAAAGCTTAAATTAAAAGCGATTTTAACTCCACCGGTTTTTATTTTAGGTTTTTTGGTTTTAAAAATCAATGTAGAATCAATTTTTTCAGCTTTTTTCAAGAATGGAATTCCTTCTTGTTTGAGGTCAATTTTCTTTCCACTGTCCATTGGAATGGTTATCTTCGTACCTTTTTTACTGTTTAAATTACCCGTCACCACAATGTTTTCAAAGTCTCCAGTCATCTGCAAATCTCCACCCGCAAATGCAGTTCCATAGAAAACATCGCTCTCGAAAGATTTCAAGTTCAACACCTTAAAGCCATCTTTTCCTTTTATTGAAGCATTAAGGCCAACCATGAATTTGCCAGAACCTCCATTAAAAACACCTCCTTGTATGGTGGCTAAATTACCTCCAATAGGTGCATCTCTTACTGTTATGCCCTCAGGTCCGGCTACAAAACCTTCTTCGTTTAGCAATATTTTATCATCAAAATAAATTGTCGTTCCCGAGGAAATGACTTTCAACGAGCCTTTGCTTATATTTATTTGCCCTTTGAATATGGGGTCTAAGGGAGTTCCAAAAATCTCTACATCACCTTCTCCAAGACCAGTCATGTTGGTCATTACTCCGGTCAACATTCCCTCAAACATCTGTAGATTTAGATTCCTAACTTTGGCTTTTAGATTGAGCGAATTGTTTTTTATTTCTGGATCATAATACCCACTCATCCTGAATATTTCTTCAAACTGCCTAAATACACTTCCATTAATTTTTAACTTATTGGCCAAATTATCCCAGTTGGCTTCTGTTGTAACAGTTCCAATTAAACTGTTTCGATATTCAAGGTTTTCTATATGGAGGTTGCTTGTAAAAAGTGGATTTTTATAATAATCACGCAAACGAAGTTCCCCATTTGCAATTCCCTTGGTTTCTACGTTTGTAAAAGGTTTGAGTGTAAGTAAATCAAAATCTTGTACAGATAGAATTGATTCTTGTCGAGGATCGCTTGAAACTATCCCATTAAACCTCACAATTTGATTATTATTTGAGAGTTTTAAGTCGTTAAAAACTACCTTGTTCTCTAAAACATTGATGAGGTTGTTTTCTGAAAACGTCCATTTTTTATCTATCAAAAATACTTTGCTATTTTTTGGGTTAAATCTTATATCAAATCCCTCTGGTGTGAATTTTACTGACCCGAAAAGCCCAATATTACTGTTGCTATTTTGTTGATCTATCGAAGCATCAAAATTAATGGTATTGCCTTGGCCCCAATAAGCATTTGCATTGAGGTTTTCAGCAAGTATGCCATTACTAATTTTTTGATTTTTTGAAAATAGAATCAAGGAAGTCAAAACTTCCTGGGATTTAAAGAATTTGGAAGTATTAAAGTCTACCGTTGAATTATAAAATTCGTTTCCTTTATAACTCATGGTATCAATTTCGGCTTCTAAAGAAAACTCTGAGGTTGCTCTGGAGGCGAATTTCCCTTTCATACTCGAGCCAGAGGAAACATAAATGTTAGGATCAAAAAAGCCAAAGAAGCGTCTGCTATCTTTGAAATAGAGTTGATAG
>JAIPAJ010000051.1 GCA_021740125.1 Leadbetterella sp.
GAACCAATTTGCAATATGGCATTTTTTGCTTCTTCGGAACACAGCGTTTGTGCGGAAAGTAATTTGCTTAAGTAGGTTTTCATTAAATTGGAATAAAATAAATCCAAATTTAAGGAAAGCTAATTTGAAATAACATTTTAGTCTAATTATTTATAGAGAATATTTGAGAAAAAATGCTCCAATTTTATCATTTATAGCATATTTATGTGCCCATTCATGTCCAAGATCTGCAAATTCATAATATTCAACGTTGTGTTTTTCTTTTAAATAAATATCTCTGCTTTTTCTAGCTAAATTAATGGAAATCAATGGATCAGCTATGCCATGAATTATCATAACTGGAAATTTTCTATTTGCAACGATTCCTGAAATAGCTTCAGCACCAAGTGTACCTGAATGAACTACAATGCCTGCTATTTTTTCTGCATACGCTTTCCCAACTTGATTAGAAAAATATGCTCCGTTCGACATTCCCATTGCAAAAATCTTCTTTTTGTTGACGTTGTATTTTGCAATTAATAAGTCTATTAGTGCCCCCGTAAATTTCAAATCGGCAACTGTTTTTTCAGGTGAAATGGACCATTGTTGATCCAATCCACTTGGATATATTAACAAAAATCCATGTTTATCAGCTTCGACATTAAATTTTGAGGAAATTGGAAACGTGTCTTTGCTGCCTCCCAATCCATGAAATCCTATTATTGCAGTAGGATTTACTGGAACATTTTTAGGAATATATACACTAAATTCTCTTTGGATACCATCAATTGTAATTGATTCTTTAGGATACGTGCCAGGGTCTAAATCTGATAAAGTACCGATTTCGGATTTTGAACAAGAGCATATTAAAAAGCTCAGGAATAGAAAAAATGAATATTTCATAGTGGTAAAAAAAAGAGTGTCTCCAAGACACTCTCTTAAACGATTTATTTGACAAATTTAACGAAAGTACATTTTCTGGATAAAACCTTGGATGCTTTGAATGTCAACATTGCATGTTTTCTTTTGATTTGATTTCAATTTCTGTGCCATAATTTCTAAATTTGTTGATTATGGAAAAAAACTGGTATTTTAAACCCGCACCACTGCTACCGAATGAGACTGAAATCGTCAATAATTTGATAAACCAGCTCACTATTTCTAAATCTATGGCCACCATGCTTTGGCAACGTGACGTGAAAGATTTTGACGAAGCAAAACACTTTTTTAGGCCCCAAATTGAAGATTTGCACGATCCGTTTTTGATGAAAGACATGGATATTGCAGTAAACAGATTGATAAAGGCGGTTGATGAAAATGAGAAAGTCTTAATTTTTGGGGATTATGATGTAGATGGCACCACAGCTGTAGCTTTGTTTTATGGATTTCTGAAAAACTATTATCCCAACATAGAATATTACAACCCAGACAGATACAATGAAGGTTATGGAATTTCTACTTTAGGAATTGATTATGCTGCAGAAATAGGAGCTTCGTTGATAATTAGCCTCGACTGTGGCATAAAGTCCATCGACAAAATTGAATATGCACAAACTAAATACGGTATAGATTTTATCATCTGTGATCATCACGAACCAGGGGATGAACTCCCAAATGCTGTGGCGGTTTTAGATCCCAAACGATTAGATTGTCCTTATCCTTTCAAAGAATTGACGGGTAATGGGGTTGGTTTTAAGCTACTTACAGCGTTTTGTATTCGAAAAGAGATTCCAATTGAAAACCTATTTGAGTTTTTAGATTTGGCCATGGTCAGTATTGCGTCTGATATTGTGCCTATCGTTGGTGAAAATAGAATTTTGGCTTATTTCGGTCTGAAAAAAATCAATGAAAACCCCAGAACTGGCTTAAAAGCTCTGAAGCAGGTGGCGGGTTTTTCGGGAGAAATGAGCATTGAAAACGTGGTGTTTGTTTTAGGCCCAAGAATTAATGCGGCTGGTAGGATAAAACACGCAAAAGCGGCAGTTCAGTTACTTTTGGCAGATGATTTTGATGAGGCATTGAGCTTTGCCTATGAAATTCAAAATAATAACACCGAACGAAAAGGGCATGATTCAAGAATAACAGAGGAGGCTTTGGAGATGATTCGGAAAGATGATTGGCTGCTAAATATGGCCAAAAGTACGGTTTTGTTTTCTGAAAATTGGCACAAAGGGGTCATTGGTATTGTGGCTTCAAGGTGCATTGAAAATTTTCATAGGCCAACTATCATTTTCACAAAATCAGGTGATAAAGTAGCTGCCGGTTCGGCAAGGTCAGTGCCGGGCTTTGATTTATATGCGGCTATCGAACGAAGTGCACATTTACTGATACAATTTGGCGGGCACATGCATGCGGCTGGTATGACCATCGAAATAGATAAAATTGATGAATTCAGAGCTCATTTTGATCAAATCGTAAACGAAATGATTTTGGAGGAGCAATTGGTTCCTAAAATCAATATTGATATCAAAATAGATTTAGCAGAAATAAGTCCCAAATTTTACAGAATAATGAAACAAATGGCTCCGTTTGGGCCACACAATATGCAGCCTATTTTTGTGTCTGAGAATCTCGCATTGGCTGCTGAACCAAGAATTTTAAAAGAAAAACACTTGAAACTTGAGATTTTGGACGAAGACACAGGCTCAGTTTTTTCGGCCATTGGCTTCGGAATGGTGGACGATTTTTACCAAGGTCTAAAAGCCGGAAACAAATTCAGCATGGCCTATTCGATTGAGGAAAATACGTTTAGAGACAAAACAACGCTACAGTTGTTTGTAAGGGATATAAAGTTTTAGGGCGACCTAACATTTTTTAACAACCTCATTTAAAGAATAAATTGGTATTTTTACAGCCAAATTGACAAAGCATGATATTACGAACTGAAAATCTTATAAAAAAATACGGTCAAAGATTTGTGAACAATGAAGTGAGCTACCAAGTGGCCCAGGGAGAAATTGTTGGTCTTTTGGGACCTAATGGTGCTGGAAAAACCACCTCTTTTTACATGGCAGTTGGTTTGGTAAAACCTAATGAAGGAAAAATCTGGCTGGATGATGTAGACATTACCAGTTTGCCAATGTACAAACGTGCCAAGCTTGGGATAGGTTATTTGGCTCAGGAGGCTTCTGTTTTTAGAGATTTGACAGTGGAAGAAAATATATTGGGTGTAATGGAGTTGGCTTTGCCCAAAATGACCAATCAGGAGCGAAAAGAAAAAACGGAGTCGCTTTTGGAGGAATTTAGCCTTACACATGTGCGTAAAAACAAAGGAATTGTGCTTTCTGGAGGAGAAAGGCGGAGAACAGAAATTGCTAGAGCTTTGGCTGTTGACCCAAAATTTATCTTGTTAGATGAGCCTTTTGCTGGTGTTGATCCCATTGCTGTGGAAGAAATACAAAGCATAGTAGCCAAGCTCAAACACCGTAACATAGGAATATTGATAACTGACCATAACGTAAACGAAACACTTTCCATAACAGACCGAGCATATTTGCTTTTTGAAGGGAAAATTCTTAGACAAGGTACTGCTGAAGAATTAGCTGCTGACGAACTGGTTAGAAAGGTGTATTTGGGAATGAATTTTGAGTTGAAGCGTAAGTTTTAAAAATAAAAAAAGACGAGATTTTTGGTCTCGCCTTTTTTTGAATATATCTAATTCTAAAAATATTATTTTTTAGTTGAATCAGCAGCAGCTGGTTTTTTGCCAGAACTTTTGTATTCTTCATTAAGTCCTTTCAGTACGTCCTGTGTAATGTCCAAGTCTTCTTTAGCATACAAAACACCACCACCTTTTGAGTAGCCAATCACCATGTCAAACTTATTTCCAGAGTTATATTTTTTCAAGTAAGTCTGAATGTTTGTCAACAATTCATCTGTTTTTTTGGCTTGCTCTTGTTGTAAGTTACCCGCTGCATTGTCTCTGAACATCATAATGTCTTGCTCTTTTTGTTGAAGGGCAAGTTGCGTACTTTTTCCTTGTTCTTCGGTCATTCCACCAGCTTGTGCACGTCTTTGAAACAAAGCCACTTCGTTTTGGAATGATTGGGTTCTTTTAGCCAAGTCATTCTCAAGAGCAAATCTTTTGCTGTCGAATTCTTTTACTACGTCTTTGTAATACTCGTAGTTGTTCAATAATGTATCTGTGTTTACATATACAATTCTGCCTGAAGGTTGACCGCCAGTTTTTGAGTCACCAGCTGCTTTGTCGCAACCCAAAATGGCCATCGAAAGACCTAAAAATAGTAAGCTTATTTTTTTCATTTAAATGTTTTATTTTCTGAATAAGGGTGCAAATATAATTATTTTAATGATTAATCTAAAGAAAAGGAGAATATGAATCGAATACAAAGAAACAAAATGGAAGGCTTTCCAAAGCCTCCTTTTCTTCTAATATTTTACTTAAAATACCTTCTCATCTGCACACCCGACATTCCAGCGAAACCTCCGATTGCCGTTGCAATGATGGTCATGATGCCAAATACAAGTCCTATTTTAGGAATTTTAGACAAAAATCCCACTCCACCAGTAAACATTTCGGCAATTTTATCTATCAGGTTAACGTCAGCTGTTGCATTTAAAAATGTAGCATAACCAATCCATAAACTCACAGTGGCTGCAGCTGAAATCAAAAAGCCTTCTTTGGGCGTTTTGGCTTTCCACCAACAAAGTATAAATGCCACAGGTGCAATAATCCACCATGGGCCAAAATACGAGGCTAAGCCTCCAATTATCAATATCAATAAGTATAACATAAGTCTGGTATTTTATTTTTTAGGTTTGATTGTCATTGTTCGGGTCAATTTCGGGGATTTCTCGTTTTTGTTTTTCATGAAAACCAAGGTATCCAACTTTCCTGCCGCCCATTTATCTACCATGTTGTCATAGTATTTACTTCCAACATTGCCAGACTGTCCTCCAGGATATAGTCCATAACCTCTTGGCCACTCTTTGTCTAGTTCTATCACCATTCTCCATGATGGTCCATGCGTTTCTGAAGTGGCGTTTACAATGCCTCTGCCACCACCGTTTATAATACCAGTCCGTGAAAAACCTGGTATTTTGCCCAAATGTGCAATCGAGGTGTTTTTTACTTTGGCCCATCCCCAAGTTTCTGGTGTTATGGGCCCATTGTGTAGGGTTAGACTATCAATAGTAGCCTTAAAACTGCCCAATACGATGTCATTGATGGTTTCCACCTTGTCTTTGGTGTTTTTGTTGTCAAACCATTTTGCGGTTGATTGCTTTTTGATCATTTCAAAAGTTCTGTCTTCTGTAGGATGTAGCATAAATTGATCTACAGGAAATTCATCTTCCCAAATCCAATTTTCAAGTTCTCTTACCCAACGCTCATAAATAGTAGCACCCACAGCATCGGGATTGTTCATTAAATCCCACTTTTTCATAATTTCTCTGGCTTGAGATATGCTTGCATCTTTTGAGGTTTCTAAAATGGGCAGTAATGTTGGTAAAATTCTTCTTGCCGCCACATTATAATTGTCATTCAAAATAGACCTTAAACTATCAGCATTAGCATTTTTCATGGCCGCAAGTCTTTCGTTAATCCTCACAGCACGGTTTGGGGCGGCAAATTTCCAACCCAAATAATACGGATAAGAAGGATCAGTAGAAAACTGATTGGCCGAACTTACAAAACCACGAGGTGGGTTTTTAACAGTAGGGTTTTGTTCCGCTGGGATCCACCCTTGCCAGTCATGCTCAGGCATGGAGCCGTCCAATATATATTTGCCTTGTTCTTTCCATTTTAATGGTAGCTTTCCATTAGGCGTAATGGCGATGTCGTTTTGATTACTTGCAAATATGAAATTTTGAGCTGGTGCCGTATAAAAAGTTAGAGCTTTTCTGTAGTCATCATAGTTTTTGGCCCTATTTAGATAGTAAAATATCATTAGATCTGAGCCTGAAGTTTCTAGAGCAACCCACCGCATTGCATGTCCGGCGGGAGCATTTTTGTTGAAATTGCTTTCTTTTGATTCGTTATAAACCACAGGTCCGTGGTGGGTATAAATCAAAGTGTCTTTTATGATTTTCCCTGATTTTAGTCTGAACTCTTCGGTGTATTTGGTGGTCGGCGTCCACTTGTTGTTGTACATGTAGTGGGTTTTTTCCTGGTTGTTGAATCTTATTTTGTAAAAATCCATCACGTCACTACCTACATTGGTTACGCCCCAAGCTATGTCTTTGTTATATCCAATCACAATGCCAGGACAGCCAGGCAATGCCACGCCGTATACATTTACGGTAGGGCAGCTCAGCTGCATTTGATACCAAATTGATGGCAATGTTAAGCCAAGATGTGGATCGTTGGATAAAATAGGCAATCCCGTAGCCGATTTTGCTCCGCCTACAGCCCAGTTGTTTGATCCTATTTCGGGAGCTGGACTTGGAATCCTAACCATCAATTTATCATCGTTTTTGCTCGCCATTATTTTTGTGGGTGTTTTGACAGGCAATGGACTGAAGTTCCATGGCGTTCCGACAGGAATAATGGGTGATTCTTCAACTGGATAATTTGGAAAAAGATCTTTTACTGTTTCAAAACCATAGGTATCTACCACATTGCTTACTCTAAAGTCGTCGCTTCCACCATTGAGGGTATTACGCATATTCATGAGCATCAAAATGGTTTTATAGGGTGTCCATTGAGTAGGAGAATAACCCAATATTTTGTACTCCACAGGTAGGTTTTTATAGTCAATTTGAGCAATATAACTATTTACTCCGTTGGTGTAAGCCTCAAGTATTTTCGAAGAAACGGGGTCTGTTTTAAGGTTTTCGGCAATTTTTGCTGCTGCTCTGGCCATACCCAGTCTTCTATTGTATCGGTCATATTCTAAGGCCCTTTCACCTACAATTTCGGTCAGTCGTCCTGCCGCCACCATAGTATAGAACTCCATTTGCCAGATTCTATCCTTAGCCATCACATAACCTTGAGCAAAATAGAGGTCGTCTTCGTTATTAGCAAAAATATGGGGTACCTGGTTGTTGTCATAAATTACCTTTACCTCTTCTTTTACTCCTTTTAAGTCAAGAGTTTGATCCGAAAGCGTACTTTTGTTCGTAGTGTTCTGTAGAAATCCTTCAAAAGGACTGAATAATCGGCCCAAAGGTGGAAGTATACCCATGGGTTTATGAAGCAAAAATATCAAGCCAACCATGACCAGATAGCTCCAAAAGTGTTTGATGAATCGCATTGTTTGTTTATTTGGTTTTTTTCGAAATTTATGAAATTTTATTGATTTTATTTTGTTTTACTTAGGTCTATCTTTTCTCAATGAAAAAAATAATTATTATAGTTTTGGTTCTGTTACAATCATTTGCATCCATAGCTCAATCCAAATCATTTGATGTGCTTTTGAGAGGTTTAATTAAAAAAACAGTTCCTATTATCAAAGTGCAAGAGCTGAAATCAAAAAGTGCTGAAGTAGTATTGTTGGATGCCAGAGAATTGGAAGAATTTGAAGTAAGTCACCTAAGGAATGCCAGATATGTAGGTTTTAATAATTTTTCTTTGGAAGTCATAAAGGATATTCCCAAAACCACTCCGATTGTTGTGTACTGTTCCATAGGCGTTAGAAGTGAAAAAATAGGTGAAAAACTTTTGGCTGCTGGCTACACCAATGTGAAAAATTGCTACGGAAGTATTTTTGAGTGGGTGAATCAAGGAAACGAAATAGTAGATATGCAGAACCAACCTACCAAAAAAATCCATGCCTACAATAAAAAATGGGGAGTATGGGTAAACAAAGGTGAGAAAGTATATTAAAAAAGAGCAGCCGAAGCTGCTCTTCTTCAATTTATAAGTTTAGGCTCTCTTAAATCCCAACATCCAGCCAGATAAAGCACCTGCAATTGCAGATATGATAGCGTAAACCAATACATCTAGGAAAACGCCCGACCAAGTCATCAATGTTGAAGTTCCAAGAATCATGCAGTCGTAACTGAAGGTAACTAATGCTCCAATCATCGCCCCAGATATTGCTCCTGTCATCCAAGTTCTGATTCCAGCCCATCTTTCAAAAATGTAGGTTAAAAGGAAGCTTGCAGCTAAATTTCCAACGGCAAGAGCTACCATGTTTGGTTCCGCTTGGACGCCTGACATACCTGGATTTGTGCTAGCCAATAAATCTTTAAAAACAATGGTGTACATCAAAAAACCACCCATAAAGTAGCCTACAAATCCGAGTAATGTTCCAAAAATTAATTTGTTCGTGTTCATAATTATATTTATTTAGGGTTAATAATATATGAATGTACGACAATTTTTTATAAATACAAATATTTAACTAGCTAATATTAAGCGGGTTGATGTTCTTTTCTAAGTAAATCGTTCACGGTTTTTACTGGATTGAAAGTAATCAAAGGTACTTCTACAAACAAAGTGTTCCAGTCAGACATGGCTCCATTCCATAATCCAGGTAGTTCTTGAGCTTTTAGTGTTTTTCCACTCTGCGATTTCTCTGTAATAAAGCCAGTTTTTGGATCTCTGAATTTCAGAAGGTCATATTTTTCCTTTTTGTGATTTTTGGTGGCACAAATCAAATCCACAGGATTAAAGTGGGTGGCTTTTTCAAAAATCTCCTTCTGCTTTTTGTTGGTCATATCAAACTGAGCTGATTCTACAATTTGCAAAGAAACCGATTCGTCACTATTTTTTGCCCAAAACGGCCCACCGCCAGGTTCTCCCACGTTTTTCACCATGCCACAGACCCTAAGTGGTCGGTCGAGTTTCGAAATAGCAAACTTATATTTTTCCTCAGGCGACCAATTTCTAAATCCTTTCGGTGTTTCTACACTAAGATTTTCCTTGATAAATCTCACGGCTTTGTTCACCATATAAACTGACGGATCGGGTTTTTCCAATCTTTTCAGGAAATAGAAAATCTGTTTTTGAAAACTCAATAACAAGCCTGCCAATGCTTTTTTGTAGAGAATGGTCTCACTTTTTAAATGATCTGGAACAACATTGTCTACATTTTTTATGAAAATTATGTCTGCATCTACTTCATTCAGATTTTCCAGTAAGGCACCATGTCCGGCTGGTCTAAATAGCAAATTGCCTTTGGTGTCTAAAAACGGCTCATTGTCCATCCCCACAGCTATGGTATCGGTTGAGGCTTTTTGCTCTGAAAACGATATGTCAAACTTTACATTATAATTGGTTTCATACTGTTTTAGTACATTGGCTATCAGTGCTTTGAATTTTTTCTTATGTTCAGGTGAAACTGTGAAATGTAACCTTACTTTTCCTTTATTGTTGGCATATTGAGCCCCTTCCACCAAATGTTCTTCTAAGGCAGTACGGGTAGTGTCACCATATGCATGAAATTCGAGAAGTCCCTTTGGCAAGTTGCCATAATCAAGGCCGTTTGCCCCAAGCAAGGCTTCCAATTGCTCTTGTTTGTCATTGGTTTTGAGAAACTTAGACAAGCTATTAAAAAAAGCAAAACCCTTTATTTGTTCATGAAATTGTTCAACTGACTTGTCTGATTTTCCTTCATCTTTTGCCGCATAAAGTGATTTAAACATCCTGCTTGCTGCTCCTGATGCCGGTACAAACTTCAAAAGTTTCTTTTTTGCTGCTTCTTGATTGAAAAGTTCCAGATATTCATTCAGTGCTTTTTCGTCCAATTTGAGCATGCCGTCAGTAATTGTGGCAGCTCTTTTGGCTATCATGAAAGGAAAACCCGACTTGAAGTTTTCAATTTGCTGTTCTATGGTTTTTAGATCGCTGCCTCGGCCATCTATTTGTTTAAGGTCTTTTTCGGTAAAACTCATGTTAAAGAATTGAATATTATTTGAAATTCAATTAGCGAAAAAGTTTTAGGATAAGCAAATAATAAAAAGGAAAATGAGGTTGATGGGGTATAAAAAATAAAAAAGTCGCTCGAAAGCGACTTTTTATGTTGGCTTACCAGGGCTCGAACCTGGAATAACGGCACCAAAAACCGCTGTGTTACCATTACACCATAAGCCAATCCTGTAATGTGGGTGCAAAATTAAGCCAACTGTCTAATTCTTCCAAGTAGTTTCCCAAAAATATTTTAATTAATCATCCCAAGAAGTCATAACATTGGCTTCTAAGATTTTCAAAAACCTTATAAATACTTGAATGCCAAAGGGTCAGGAAATTGAAACTGATAATTGCTTTTTGAAAAAAAACTATCTGTGTTTATAGTCTTTTTTGAAGAATTTCTCGTCTTAGTAGAAATCTGTCCTTGTTTTTGAGAACAATTCTCCCAAATCTCAGCTCTTGTGGGGTGTATTGGACTGACTATATTGAATGTTTCGTTGACAATATTTTCGTCAATTAGGCTTAAAATAGAACCCACAGCATCATTTTGATGGATATAATTCACTTTCGTGAAATCACTTGCTGTTTCTGAATTAAAATATTTGCATGGGTTTCTGTCTATTCCCATCAAACCGCCAAACCTGATTATCAAAAATTCTTTTTTGTATTTTTTGCTAAAATCTATAAGAAGATTTTCAGCTTTCACCAGAAAATGGTTTGAATCTGCATCTTTCTCTTTCATTTCTTTTTCGATATTTGGATAAACCGAAGTTGAACTCACAAATATTATTTTCTGAATCTTTTTAGATTTTTCGCATTCTTTCAAAATATTTTCTACTTGTGTAAGATGATATTCTTCGCCTAAGGTTTTGGCCTTGGGCGGAATGTTAATCACTAATAATTCCGATTCAAAGAAAGCTGAATCTCCCTTAAATTCAGGTTGAAAAGCTATTTGAAAAGCTTTGATTCCAGAATTTTCTAAAGTCTGAATTTTTTCTTGGGTCGTTGTACTTCCCTTCACTTTCATGTTTATTGCTAAAAATGCTACAGCTAATGGTTTTCCTAGCCAGCCGCAACCCAAAATCGATATTGTATTCATAGTGATTTGACAACGATTTTTGAAATACAATGGTTTGACAAAAATGTTTTCTCTCAAAAAAAGGTCGATTCCCCACCGAGATTTATTAGTTTTGTATCCGAAATTTCAATTTTTAACAATTCTTGGTAAAATAAATGCCTAAGCCTTATATAATCGGAATTACGGGAGGAAGTGCTTCTGGTAAAACCTATTTTCTTCATAGTTTACTTAGCCATTTTACAAAAGACGAAGTTTGTCTGATTTCTCAAGACAATTATTACAAAACTCGCGATCTTGTACCCAAAGACAACAATAAAGTTGAGAATTTCGACTTACCTGAGTCTATTGATTTTGAGTTGTTTTCACAACATATCAACGATCTCAAAAACGGAAAGGAAGTTAGAATGCAGGAGTATACTTTCGATATTTTTGACAAAGAACCCAATATTCTTGTTTTTAAGCCAGCACCCATAATTGTAGTAGAAGGGATTTTTGTTTTTCATGATCCATACATTTCAGCTTTGCTCAATCTGAAAGTTTTTATAGATGCTTTGGAACACATAAAAATTCGCCGAAGAATTATCAGAGATAACAATGAACGGGGTTACGACCTTGATTCTGTGTTATATAGATGGGAAAATCACGTAGCACCTACCTACGAAAAATTTATAAAGCCTACCAAACAAGACGCCGATATCATCATCAACAACAATAAGCATTTTGAGAATGGTCTTAAAATTTTGACGGCTTTTTTGCAAAATATCCTCGAGAAATAGACATTTTGGTCTTTTTTACTTACTCATAAAGTATTTCTACCTTATCCAAAATCAGGACATTCTACGCTAAAATGACCATGGGACTTGGTGTAGCTTTACATCTTGAAAACTATATAAATTTATAGCCATGAAAAATCAAAAATTAGAAATCGTTCTTGAAGGATTTGACTTGTCTGAAAGTCAACTGAAGGGGCTTGAAAAAGAAGTAAATGGATTGGTGGCGAAGCATTTGGTAAATGCCCAGGTTAGCAAGTCTATTGGTTCAAAACTTCGTATCAATCCTGAGTGGTTGGGTATTTGGCTTAAAAAGTTTAAAAACGAAGCCTTGCTCAACAAAGCCAAGACTTTCAAGCCTTTTTGAGTCATGGAAAAACGAAAGTATGCATGTCCTTCCGCTACCAATAGCGAAGGGGCATCACTTTTCGGTATAGTGGGTAACGATGGTTTAGTCAAATTTCTTCCTCATTTAGTGCCTTTGGATGCTGAGTTGATTAGGGCTGGTAACCATCGTGGAAACCCAGAAGCAAGATTTAGATATACCAATACTTGTGCTGAAAAAGGTTGTAGACAATGGACGGGTGAAAAGTGCGGAGTTGTTGATAAAGTTCTTAATTAAGAGTCGCAGGTGCTGGAAGCTAATGCTCAGAATTGCCCAATTATGAATGATTGCCGTTGGTATGCACAAGATGGTAAAAGGGCTTGTAAAGTTTGTCCACTGGTTATTGCGGATATGATTTAGGTAGTATTAAGGTAGTTTAGGTTAATAGTAAATGTCAAAAGCCCCACTTTTTGAGTGAGGCTTTTTTATTTTTATCAAAATCTAAGTTTAAATCAAAAGTCTTCGTCCAACGAAAAGGACATTTTTTCTCTGTCAGAAGTTACGCCAGCCTTTTGGTACTCGCCCACTCTTTTTTCAAAGAAATTGGTCTTACCTTGAAGCGAAATCAAGTCCATGAAATCAAAAGGATTGGTGGCATTGTAAACCTTAGGTAGCTGTAATTGCTCCAAAAGGTGATCGGCAACAAACTCTATGTATTGGCACATTTGAGGAGCGTTCATACCAATCAATGAAACTGGTAAGGAATCAGAAACGAATTCTTTCTCTATTTCCACAGCGTCAGTAATTATTTTTGTTACATCAGCTGGATTCATTTTGTTTTTAATATACTCTGTATAAAGCATACACGCAAAATCCCTGTGTAGGCCTTCGTCTCTAGATATCAGTTCGTTAGAAAAAGTCAAGCCAGGCATTAATCCACGTTTTTTCAACCAGAAAATCGAACAGAATGAGCCTGAGAAAAATATACCTTCTACTGCTGCAAAAGCTATCAAACGCTCAATAAAATTACCGTTTTCTATCCAACGCATTGCCCAAGCCGCCTTTTTAGCCACACACGGAATATGGTCTATAGCGTGCAAAAGTCTGTCTCTCTCCTTTTGGTCTTTGATATAAGTATCAATCAGTAAAGAATATACCTCTGCGTGAATATTCTCGATCATTATTTGAAAACCATAGAAACATTTTGCTTCTGGAAACTGAACATTGGAAAGGAATCCAACGGCAAGATTTTCGTTTACTATTCCATCAGAAGCAGCAAAAAACGCAAGTACGTGTGAAATAAAATGACGCTCACCGTCATTCATGGCTTCCCAGTCTTTGGTGTCTTGTGATAAATCCAATTCTTCAGCTGTCCAAAAAGAAGCTTCAGCATTTTTGTAAAATTCCCAGATATTAGAGTGTTTGATTGGGAAAATTACGAATCTATTGGGGTCTTCAATTAGTAAGGGTTCGGTAAGTTTTAAGTCTGCGTCTGTCATTATGTAAGCGTAGTATAAAATTTCATTCTTTATTTCAAAATTACATCAAAAAATCAGTAACAAAAATATTTTTTTGTCTTTTTTAGATTCACTGATTTTAATAACCCGATTCTGTTTTTTTTGTTTGTAATTTATCCTAATTTTAGGTTTTTAAGGGGGTTATAATTCATTATTCTTTAATAAAATGAACAACAGCGGTGGCTTTAAGTTAAGATTGGTTATTGGTTTGGTAATGGCTGTAATGGCTCTATTGAGTTATTATGGAAAAACACAAGAAAATCCGTTAACTGGTGAAAAACAGCAAGTTAGCCTTTCTCCTGACGAGGAAGTTGCCATGGGACTACAGTCTGCACCACAGATGGCAGAGGAATATGGAGGCCTATATCCAGACGATAAAGTTCAACAGAAAATAAAATATATCGGCAACGAGTTGGTACGTACTTTCAACAGAGAAGTGGAATCTTTTGGTCATGGAAATCCTTATCAATTTGATTTTCATGTTCTTCGTGATCCACAAACTGTCAACGCATTTGCACTACCTGGCGGGCAGATTTTTATAACAGTTGGATTACTAAGTAGACTCAAATCTGATGACCAGATTGCGGGGGTTTTAGGGCATGAAATCGGTCATGTGGTGTATAGGCATTCGTCGGAGCAGATGGCCAAAACGGAGTTTTATCAAGGTTTGGCAGGAGCAGCAACAGCCGCCGCTGGCGACATGGGGGCATCCCAAATAGCCAACTACGTAGCTCAAATGAAACTTATGAAATTTGGAAGAGACGATGAGTTGGAATCTGACGAATTTGGCGTGAAATATATGCTCAAAGCAGGATATAATGCTGAGTCGATGATTGAAGTGATGGAGATTTTGGCCGAAGCCTCTGGCGGAAGGAGTAGAGACGAATTTATGAGTTCGCACCCCAGCCCCGATAACAGAATAGGCAGAATAAAAGAACATATCGAAAAATACAAAAAAGAGATGCGTTGATGCGATGATCTTTCGTTAAAAGTCTCTTTGGGTTAAACTAAAGAGACTTTTTTGGTTTCTAGGGTAAACTATAACTAATAAAACTTCCAATTAAAGCCATTAAGTCCTAATTTTGCGGAAATTTTAGGTTTTCAAAAATCAGATAAATGAAAAAAGTAGTTTTAGCATATAGCGGCGGATTAGACACATCATTTTGTGTAAAATATTTGGGTGAAGAAAAAGGAATGGAAGTTCACTCAGTATTGGTAGATACGGGTGGATTTACAGATGCTGAAGTGGCTGACATAGAGAAAAAAGCCTACGAATTGGGCGTGAAATCTCATTACACGGCACGAGTTGCAGACAAATACTACAAAGAATGTATCAAATATTTGGTTTTCGGAAATATCCTAAAAAACAATACTTACCCGCTTTCGGTAAGTGCTGAGCGAATTTTTCAAGCCATCGCCGTGGCAGAGTATGCCAAGTCTATCGGTGCAACAGCCATTGCTCACGGTTCAACAGGTGCAGGCAACGACCAAGTGAGATTTGATATGGCCTTCAGAATCATTGTGCCTGATGCTGAAATTATCACACCAATTAGAGACCTCAAACTTTCTAGAGAAGAAGAAATTGAGTTTTTAAAAGCCAAAGGAGTCGTGCGTGAATGGCACAAATCGACCTACTCTATTAACCAAGGCCTTTGGGGAACATCGGTAGGTGGAAAAGAAACTCTAAATTCTTGGGATAATCTACCAGAAAGTGCCTGGCCTACCCAATTGACCAAGAAAAAACCTACAGAAATAACCTTAGAATTTGTAAAAGGGGAGCTTAAAGCCGTAAATAACCGTAGATTCAAGAATCCAGTGGAGGCCATTAGAAGAGTGCATGAATTGGCATCACCTTATGCAATTGGCCGAGATACACATGTAGGCGACACCATTATTGGTATCAAAGGTCGTGTAGGATTTGAGGCAGCGGCACCGCTTATTATTATAAAATCGCATCATTTGCTCGAAAAACACGTGCTGACCAAGTGGCAACAATATTGGAAACAAAACCTTGCCGAATGGTATGGTATGCTGCTCCATGAAGGTCAGTTTAATGAGCCAGTTTTGCGTGACATCGAAGCGTATTTTGATAACAGCCAAAGCAATGTTTCAGGTGTAGTAAGAGTGCAGTTGGCACCATACAATTTCCAAATTTTGGGAATAAAATCAGACTTCGACCTGATGTCTCCGGTATTTGGAAGCTATGGCGAAATGAACAATGCTTGGTCGGGCGACGATGTAAGAGGATTTTCAAAAATAGCCTCCAACCAGGTTATGATTCACCAAAAAATTCAGGAATTGGCGGAGAAGAAGTAAGTTTTTAAGTTTTTAAAAAATATTTAAAGGGCTGGTTTTAATCCAAATCAGTTCTTTTTTTGTGTAGATTTGGTTTTAGTTTTTTAATATAGAAAAGTTTAAACAATTCAACATTGTCATAAACTATTCATGCATTATGTAATGATTATTAGGAAATAATTTTACATCCACTTTTCAATTTCTATACCTTTGTTTTGAAAATAATTATTTATTTTGCGGTTGATTGAATAATATTTGACCTCTCTGTTATTTTCCTTACCCTAATGTTGGCCCCTAATAAAATACCATGTACAATTCTGAAAGCTACAAGAAACATCAAGATTTCATAGATAAGGGCATTGATGAAAATTATTTAGAAGATCTTTTTGATGAAAACAGCCCGATTCTTCATTACAATAGAGGTTTCTTTAAAAACATTGATCCAATTATTGAGGAGGATGAAAAATGGCTTACAGTGGGTGATTTCACAGGTATAGATGCCGCCTACATCAAGAAAAAAGGAGCGTACACGGTTGCTTCAGACTTAAGCATTAAAACCTTGGAGGAGAAAGTTTTATCCAAAGGCCTTGTTGATGAATGTTGCATTCAGAATGTTGAAATGCTGACCTTTGAAAACAACTCTTTTGATTATGTATGCTGTAAAGAAGCCTATCATCACTTTCCGAGGCCTGCAATAGGGTTTTACGAAATGATAAGAGTTGCTAAAAAAGGTGTGATTGTTATTGAGCCGAACGATATAGGAATTTCTTTTCCATTATTGGCCATGGTGCGAAATATATTAGACAGAGTCAATACCAAGCTAATAAAAAAAATATGGAAAAATCAATATTCTTATGAAGTGGTAGGCAACTACGTTTACAAAGTTTCTTTCAGAGAATTTGAGAAAATGGCCACAGGCTTAGATTTGCCCATGATAGCAGTAAAAGGATTTAATTCGGCAATAGAGGCTCGTTGGCAGTCGAAATCGAGGCAAAATTTTAAAAGATTCATAAATAATGTACTTTGTAACTTATCTATTTTACCTTATCAACACCTTTCAATTATTGTTTTCAAGCAGCAGCCTGATGATGAAACCCTCAAGAATTTAAAATCATCTAATTACAGACTTCATGCCCTTCCCAAAAACCCCCACAATGGTTTTTAGTGTTTTGAGTTTAGCGTAATATTAATGCTGGAAGCTAGATTTTTGCCCAAATATTCTTAAGCAAAAGTTTAAAAAGAAATTGAAGAGATTAAATAGATTTGGGAAGGTCTAATAAAGCCTTTTAGTGTATAAGGTTTATTTTGGTAATCAAAATAACTATTTTTCCGATTTTTAATAATTCTTAGTTTTTTTACTAAATGATTAAATGTTTTGTAAAAAGTTTTAAGAACCATTCATCAATATGAGCCAAATCTTTAACAAATTATGTCGTATTTTTGATGATTAAAAACACAAATAAGTTTCTCTCAAAGCAGCATGAAAAAGCTATTTTTACTAATTCTAATTTTCAACACAGGTATTCAAGCTTTTTCACAAAAAATACAAATAAGGTTTGTCGATAAGTTTTCGGCACCACTATTTGGAGTTACAGTTAATTTAAGAGATTCTTTGAATAAATCTTTTCAGCTCAACAACTTCACTGACACCTCAGGAAGGGCGGAGTTTAATCTTAAATCCAATTCTATTTATCTTTTGAAGGCTAGCTCTGTAGGTTACAGGCCTTTCGGAGCAGTAATTAATACCTCAGATAAGGGTAAAGCATATATTTTTACTTTGCAAGATGATTCTCAAACCCTGAGTTCGGTGACAGTATCTGCTAAAAAGCCACTCATGACGCAGGAAGACGACAAAACCATCGTAGATCCTGAGCCTCTTGCAGGTATGAGTACCAATGCTTTTGAGTTGATAGAAAAAACGCCCGGACTTTTTGTGGACCAAGATGGCAATGTTTATCTTAATAGCTCGAGTCCAGCGAGAATTTATATCAACGGCCGAGAACAAAAGCTGGGGCCCTCGGATATTGCGTCTATTCTCAAAAGTTTACCGCCCAATAGCATTGAAAAAATAGAAATTATAAGAACTCCATCTGCCAGTATGGATGCCTCTAGTTCGGGAGGAGCAGTCAATGTAGTTTTGAAAAAAGGCGTAAAATTGGGCAGAACAGGTACAGTAAACGCAGGTTTTAACCAAGGAAGATTCGGTAATCAGTTTGTGGGTATAAATCTCAATCGAAGTCTTGAAACTCGGAGTTCGTATCTTAATCTGAATTTTAACCAACGCAAATCCTTTGATGAGTCAGCATTTGAGCGTGTTTTGGGAACTGAAAATCGAAATCTAAATACCGAAAGTTATTCAATTTTTCCTGCCTACAGTATTTTTTCAGGTTTTGGTGCAAATTTTGACCTTTCTAAAAAGCTAGAAGTTGGATATGACGGTAGGCTCAGTTTCAACGATAATCAAAGTCGAATTGAAAACAATAGCGAGGTAGTCAATTCAGTAAGTTTTACTGAAAAATTTTCTCAAAACACAAATTTGGTAGAAAATAATACCCTAAACTACAACATCAATCAAGGCGTAAATGCCAAGTATAAATTTGATGAAAAAGGCTCTGAGTTAAGGTTTGATGCATCATTAGATTATTTTGAGACCAATGGAGGGCAGGATTACAATACTAACTTCGTGATTCCAACAGCCATAAGTTTCAGTGGTGTGGGCGACTGGCTCAATTCTAGAACTTTATTCGCTTCAATGTTAGATTTTAAATATCTTTTTCCTAAAAAATTAACGCTGGAGTCAGGTCTGAAAACCTCCATTCAGAATTTTGACAGTAAAACTGATTACACCATTACCAGAAATGGCAACACCACCAAGGATGCTTTCAGAACCAACGCATTTGATTATTATGAAAATATCAATGCAGCCTATGCCCAAATGTCCAAAAGCTTTGGAAAATATGTACTTAAAACCGGTGCGAGATTGGAAAATACGGTCATGAAAGGCCGTCAAACTGTGCCCTCGGATACTACTTTTAGTATCGACAGAACAGATCTTTTTCCTTATATTTTCTTCAGTAGAAAGTTATTTAAAATCGCTTCTTATGACCTTCGGGGATATTTGATAGCTCGTAGAACTATTAGCAGGCCAGTCTATGAATACCTGAATCCATTTCCTCGTTTTGTAGATCAATATATTTATGAATCAGGAAATCCATCCCTTAGGCCACAGTTTACCAACAACATAGAGGCCAATATCAGTTTTGATGAGCGACCGATTTTTGCCATTGGCCGAAATTATGTAAAGGATATCTTCACTTCTGTGGTTCTACAAGACAAGGCCGATACCCGGGTTTCCTATCGCACCTATCAAAATTTGGGCAAGAATACCGAAACCTATTTCAGGCTTTTGGGTGCAGTTCCACCAGGCAAAAAGTATTTTTTTGTGGTAGGTACCATGTTTATGTTCAATGATTATGAAGGTCAATTGGACAATAAACCCATCACTTTCTCCAAAGGCACTTGGTCTTTCTTTACCTTTCATCAGTTGAAAATCGACGCCAATTCTTCGGTATACCTCAATGGTTTTTTCCGAACCAATGGACAGCAGCAATTCTATGAACTCAGCAATTTTGGCGACCTAGATTTGAGCATCAATAGGCAATTTTTCAATAAGAAGTTGGTGCTTACTGCTCAGATGCGAGATTTGTTTTATTCTTACAATTATTCCTTTACGCTTAACCAAGGCAACATCAACGCCACAGGCTTCCGCAGGAGTGATTCCCGCCGTTTCGGCATCAATATTCGCTACAATTTCGGCCAAAAAAGGAAAAACGAGGGCTTTGATATGTTCAATATGGAGGGAATGGACTCCAAATAATTGTACTTTTTTAAGTGCGATATTTCACTAATTCAACAAGGAGGTACTTTGCTACCGATTTTTACAAGTTTTATTTGTAATTATTATTTTATGTTTTTTTATTTGTAAAGTTGAAATAAGTATTTTAGCGAATATTCGCTAAATAACAAATTACATTAAAACAAAAATGTCGCAAAACCTCAATAAGTTCAGCAAAACACTTACCCAAGAAATCACCAATCCAGCCGCTAAAGCCATGCTTTACGGTATAGGTCTTACTTCTGATGACATGCAAAAGCCGCAAATCGGTATCGCAAGTACTGGTTATGAGGGCAATACGTGTAACATGCACCTCAATGGCTTGTCGGTACACGTGAAAAAAGGAATCACTGCCAATGGCATGGTGGGTTTAATTTTCCATACAATAGGTGTGTCTGAG